>NZ_JAAKTN010000002.1:0-337035 GCF_049174455.1 Aeromonas sp. 601027
GTTCACCGTGAAGGCGGACGTGACCGACCAGGCGGGCAACCCGGCGAGCGACAAGGAAGAGGCGATCCTGGACAGCGTAGCTTCCTCAGCACCGACCGTGACCATCGTTGATGACACCAATAATGACCAAATGCTGACCAAGGCCGAGATTGGCAATGATCAGATCCAGGTACGTGCCGGGATCAATCACGCAGACCTGGTTGCGGGCGGCAAGGTGACGCTGACTATCAACAATGGCGGGGTGAACAGCACTGTCCAATTGACGCTCAAGGCCGATGGCACCCTGCTGTCAAGCAATGGCAAGAGCTACGGCTATCAGAACGGCACCATCAGCTGGACGGAAACGACCCCGGCCAACGGCAAGTCGCTGACGGTGACGGCGACCCAGACCGACAAGGCGGGCAACGTCTCACAGCCGGGCAGCGACAACGCGCAGATCCTGAATGAAGCGCCGGAGACGGCGAACAAGCAGGCAAACGGCCAGGAAGATGCAGCCAGCATCGCCATTCCGACCCTCAGTGGCAGCGACATTGATGGCAACGTGGTGAGTTTCACCATCAAGAGCCTGCCTGCCAACGGCATCCTCTATCTGAACGGGGTTGCGGTGACAGTGGATCAGAGCATTGCGGTAGCGGACGCCGGCAACCTCACCTTCACACCGAATACGAACTGGAACGGCAACACCAGCTTCAACTATGCGGCGGTAGACAACGACGGCGCCGTGGATGCGAGTCCCGCAACCGTGACCATCAAGGTGGATGCGGTCAACGATCTGCCGACGCTGACCATCTCCAACGGGGTTGTCGTCTCTGAAGAGGGGTTGGCAAACGGCATTGCCGACACGGTCGGCAATCCGGATACCACCAATGCCATCAAGGCGTCCGGTACCCTCTCGGTGGGCGACATCGACAGCAGCACACTCAACATTTCCCTGAATGGACCGGCCGGGCTGACGTCCGGTGGGGCAAAGGTCCAGTGGAGCTGGGATGCGGGCAGCAAGGCGCTGGTTGGCTACACAGGGGTGATTGGCGGCGCCGATTACAAGGCTGTGGTCGAGGTCAAGCTGACGGCACCCAATGCCAGTGGAAAGGGTGAGTGGACCTATGACGTGACCCTCAAAGGTCCCCTCGACCACGGGGATACGACCTCGGAAGACAAGTTGTCGTTCCAGCTGGATGTGGAGGTCTCCGATGGCAGCGGCGTCACCAAGGACAAGCTGGATGTCAGTGTTGAGGACGACTCCCCCATTGCTGACAACAGCGATGCCGTTTCCGTGGTGAAGACCGATATTCCGAACGTGCTGACCGGGCTCTTTGACCTGACCAAGTACAGTGGCAACCAGAGCACTCTGAACATGGCGGGCTTTACTATCAGCGCCCTGGGCTTCAAGTCGGCAACAGACTCCTCACTGGTAACGGCGGTGGTCAACGGTTCCAGCTCGGGGCTGGGGGTGGCCAGCGGAGCTGCGCCTTACCACAACCTCGCCAACGAGATTGACTTCCGTCACTTTGCCGACGGATCGTCCGCCTCCGAGCAGCTGATCGTCAGGCTGGATGCGGGCAAGGTTGCCTACGGCGCCAACATCAAGTTCAGCAAGATGTTTGGCGGCGAGCTGGAGAGCGGGGTCGTGGAGTTCTATCGCGGTGGTGTACTGATCAGTACCCTGGTATTCAACTCCAACGCATCGGGTGGGGAGTTCAACCAGAACTTCCAGGTGCAGCAGGGGGGCTTTGATACCATGGTGATCAAGGCGACCAACAACGGCAGCACCAATACCTCCGACAACAGCGACTTCACCGTACAGAGCATCGAGTTCCTCGGTTCCAACACGGCGCAGGCAATCGCCTATGGTTCTGGCACCGTGACCCCGCAGTGGGGGGCGGATGGCAAGGGCTCCATCGGGCTGGTAATGGACCCGGCAACCTTCGAAAATGGTCTGCGAACGGCTTCCGGTTCTGCCATCGCCATCACCGCCAGCGGCGCTAATACCCTGGTCGGGGAGGATGCGGACGGCAACCTCATCTTCAAGCTGGAGTTTACGCCGGCCACAGGCAAGTGGGAGTTCTTCCAGTATCAGCGCATGTCCAAACCTCTGGGTGATGGCGACATCGACTTCCAGGTCCGGGTGGTGGATGGTGACGGCGACGCCAGCATTGGCTCCTTTGCAACCAAGCCTCTCTTCACGCCGCTGGTTCAGGGAGTCTCCAGCGAGAGCGTAACCGAAGGGGGCAATCTGCTGCACAAAGTCACCCTGTCAGATGCAACCCAGGAAGCGACTGAATACGATTTCGCCATTCGTGGTTCGGGCAACAACCCCGCCTCCAACCAGGATTGGGGCAATGCCCAGTTCAGCAATGGTGTGACCTATAACAGCACTACCGGCAAGATCACGGTACCAGCCGGCGTGTCGGACTTTACTGTGACCATCCCGACGGTGAACGATCGCTTGGTCGAAACGAACGAGACCCTCTCGGTGACCATCGGTGGGCAGAGCGGGACCGGCACCATAGTGGACAACGATCGGGCGCCGGTGACCACGGGTGGCTACAGTGCCGGCAAGGAGGACGCGCCACTGGTGCTGAAGTGGGCCCAGTTTGGTGCCAGCGATGATCAGGCCGCTTCTGACCTGAGCGTGCAGATCAACACCCTGCCGCTGAGCGGCAAGCTGGAATACCTGAACGCTGCTGGTCAGTGGATTGCAGTGAAGGTGGGGGATCTTGTCTCCTACGCCGATATCGACAGCGGCCATCTGCGCTTTGTGCCTAGTCTCAATGAATCCAGCAGCAATGCCCTCAATGGTGGCGGTACGACGACGGGCAACCAGCAAGGGGACTACGCCACTCTGGGTTACCAGATCAGCGATGGTGCCAACCTGAGTAACTCAGGCAAGCTGGTGATCGATATCACGGCGGTCGCGGACAAGCCGGTGGTCGACATCAGCCTGACCGGCAACGGCGTCCCGCTTTATACCCAGTACCCGTCGTCCGGCATCTCCACCGGGGCGTTCCAGAGCAGCAACTTCAACAAGGGCAACTTTGGCATCACCAATAGTCTGACCGACAGCACCACCAGTCAGGATCAAGTGGTGGGCGGCAACGGCAATGACTATATCGTCAGCGTGAAGGGCGGCGGCGATTACTTCGTCGGCGGTGCTGGCAATGACGTGCTGGTCGGTGGCAACTCCACCTCAGGTGACACCCTCGACGGCGGTACCGGCAACGATATCCTGGTGGCCGGATTGGGTGGCGACACCCTGTTTGGCGGCGCCGGTACCGACCTGGCCGTACTGATGGGCTCGCGTGCCAACTATGTCATCGAGCGCAGAAGTGACGGCGGTTTCAACTTCCTGGTGAAGGAGAACGGCGTCACCATCAGCAAGTCGCTCTACGACATCGAGTTGGTGCAGTTTGATGACGGCATTTACCAGTTCAACCAGACCGACGGCACCCTGACGGCGGTACAGCCGAGTGTGGTGGATTACCCGCTCGAGATCACTGCTTCCCTGACCGACCGTGATGGTAGCGAGCAGTTCGACAGCCTGGTGCTGACCGGCATGCCGACGGGGTCGACCCTCTATCAGGGCTCCACCGTGCTAGGTACCGTGGGGGCCGATGGCACGCTGACGCTGACCGGTCTGTGGAACCAGAGCGCGTTGGACGTCAAACTGACCGGTCTGACCCTGCGGGTGCCGGGCAGCAGTGCCGGCCAGTTCGACCTCAAGGTAGAAGCCATTGCCAAGGAAGTGGCGACCGATCAGACCAGCAGTGCATCGGATCAGGATTCGATCCGCATGAGCTACTTCCTTTCCACCGAAGGGGAGCCGGGCGATCAGAACCGCAGCTATGGCAACGAGCACAATATCGTGGTCGGGGATCTGGATGGCAGCGTGGTACTGCCGGGCCAGAACTACAACATCGCCTTTATGGTCGACAGCTCGGGCAGTATCGGCACCAGCGCCATGAACACCATCAAGAGCCAGTTGGCACAGATCTTCGCCAGCCTCAAAGCGAGCGCAGGTAGCGAAGGGGCTGGTACAGTCAACATCATGCTGGTTGACTTTGATGCTCTGTCGAATGCCAGTATTAGTGTGAACCTGAAAGACAGCAATGCCTTGAATCAGCTGCAGGCTGTAATCGATTCCATGAGTAGCGGAGGGGGGACCAACTATGAAGATGTGTTCAAGACGGTTGCTAACTGGTTCAGTAGTTCTACGGCTCAAAGTAACAGTAATGCCAAGAATCTGTCCTATTTCATTACCGATGGTCAGCCAACTTATTACCTCGGTAACGAAGGCTCCAACCCGAGGGTATTGAATTTCTCAGGTAGCAGCTATGACGTCTATCTCAACAGTCTGCTTGGTGGCACCTATATTCCGGGTCGGGTATATAGCTCCAATGGCTACACCATCATCGACAGCGCTGGCCGAGTGTATGCCGATGGTAGATACAGCAACCCGATCGGTTTTATGCGTCCGGATGGTAGGGGGGGATATACCTACTCAACACTGGATGGTGATGGCGGCACTACCTCCAGCTCAACTATCAATAACTCGGTAGCAGGTTTTGGGCTGCTTACTGGGATGGGGGTTACGGTAGAAGCGATCGGACTGGGGGCCAACATCTCCTACAACGATCTCAAGTCCTATGACTCTGACGGCGTCATCATGACCGGCGTCAACGCCAGCGATTTGGCCAACGCCATCTTGGGCACCTCGGTGAATAACCTGCCGGGCAGTGACCGGATCGACGGCGGTGCTGGCGACGACATCCTGTTCGGGGATGCCATCCACTTCGCCGGTATCAACGGTGAAGGCTACGCGGCCATCAAGCAGTATGTGGCCGGCAAGCTGGGCGCAGGCTCGGTGACCGATGCCCAGGTCCATGACTACATCACGGACCATGCCAGCGAGTTCGATCAGTCCTCCAGCAATGACAAGGCGGACGTGCTGATTGGCGGGGATGGCAACGACATCCTGTTCGGTCAGGGTGGCGATGACTTCCTGTTCGGTGGTGCCGGCAACGACATCCTGTTCGGTGGTGCCGGCAACGACACCCTGTATGGCGAGAGCGGCAACGATACCCTGTACGGTGGCAGCGGCAACGATACCCTGTTTGGTGGTATTGGCGACGATAACCTGATCGGTGGTCTGGGCAATGACATCCTGGTTGGCGGGCTTGGCAATGACATTCTCAAGGGGGATAGCGGTGCCGATACCTTCACCTGGCTGCAGGGCGATACCGCCGCAGGCAGCGTTGCCAAGGATTACGTGGTCGACTTCTCCAAGGCGGAAGGTGACAAGCTGGATCTGAGCGACCTGTTGGATCACGACGGTTCTCGTAACCAGAACGATCTGAAGAGCCTGCTGTCGGTGTTCCAGGACAATGAAGGGGTACATCTACAGGTCAAGGAGAGCAGTACTGCGTCGGTGACTCAGGAAATAGTGCTGATGAACCATACTTTCGATAGTCTGACGGGGGGGGCAGGTACTACTGCCAACCAAGTGATCGATTACATGTTGACCAACAACATGCTCGATATCGACAAGTAAGCCCAACTCGGGACAGTAAAAAAGCGGCAGAGCAATCTGCCGCTTTTTTTATCTTGGCAGGGAGGCGAAATTAGTTGCCGAGTGTGGCAAACAGGCTCTGCTCAAGGGTGCCGCGGGAGACGCAGACCGGCTTGATGGACGGGGCTGATACGCGCTCGCCTGAGGATTCCACAAAGAACAGCTCGGTGTTGCCTTTGACGTTGACGGTGGCCACGCTGCTGTTGCCGCTCTGGGTGATGATCAGGTTGATCTGCAGGTCAGGGTTGCCCAGTGCTACTTTGGAACCCATGGTGCCGCAGTCCAGCCACTCAAGTCCGTCGGCCGACTGGTTGACATTGGCGGTCATCAGGCCGGCACCGCGCTGACTGTTTTCGATGGTGAGGCCGTGGTCGGTGAACCACTTTTCGGCGCGAGCCCACACCAGATCCACCGGGATCGCCATCTCCTGGGTATTGTTGGTCGCCTTGGCGACCGGCGGGTTGTAGCGATACTCCTCACCACCGTTATTGTCGCCAGCACAACCTGCCAGCAGCAGCGCCAATGCGCACCCCATCATCTTTTTCATCTTGCTTCTCTCGTCCATTTATCAGGCCATTGGCCAACCGGTGCCTATTATCACCTGAGCGACAACCTCTGTCAGCATGCGTGCTGCATCGGTGTAAACGGAGGGGTTACCGGGGGTGCTTTACAAAATTGGTTTGCTATCATAGATTTGCTCGAAATTCCTCCATAAGCGCCCCTGTGACCAACATGCTTACCCCGGATCTGCTTCAGCAGATCATCGACCAGTTGCCAATGAGTATCTTCTGTCGTGATAGGCATGGTCGCTACCTGTTTGCCAATCGTGAATTTGCCATTGAGGCCAAGCTGGGTTCACCCGCCGAGGTGGTCGGCAAGAGTGATGCAGAGATGCCATGGGGCGATGTATTTCGTACCGAGGACGCGCAGTTGCTGACGGGGGGCGTTCCCTTGCTTCATCAACAGTTGCACTGTAATCGGGGTGGTGAGACCTGCTGGATGGAGGTGCACAAGATCCCGCTTTACACGGCTCAGGGTGAGCCATATGCCGTATTCGGAATGGTCAACGAGATTGCCCAGCGCAAGCACCTGGAACAGACGGTCAAAAAACAGCAGGTGTTGCAGCGTTTTCTGCTCGATGCCATCCCTGACCTGATCCGTTTCGATGATCACAACGGTGTGTTGCTGGAGTGCAACCAGGCGTTTCTCGACTTTATTGGTCAGGGGGCGGATGAGGTGCTGGGTCAGCAGCTGCCGTTCCGGCTGGCGGCACCCCAAGGGATGGGCCACGGCGAATGTTGTCTGCTGGATGCCAGAGGGCAGGGACGGCATATGGAGATCACCCGGGTCGATGTCCCCGATGGGGATGGTCACTCCCTCGGGATCCTGACGCTGGGGCGCGATATCACTGGCTTGCGCACCACTCAGGCACAGTTGCAGCAGGAGCAGCACTACGACAGCCTCACCGGGCTGCTCAAACTCTCCCGTTTCTTGCAGACCAGCCGCCATTTGGGGTGCCGCAGCGCCACACTGGTGCTGGTCGATCTGCACCACTTTCGTGAGGTTAACGATCGCTTCGGGATCCGGATTGCCGATCGCCTGCTGAGCCAGGTGGCCAAGCGACTACAGCAATTGGTTCCGCCGCGAACCTTGCTCTGCCGGGTGGCTGCCGATGACTTCTGTCTGTTACTCCCCGATTTCAACGAGCCGTTGCAGGAATGGAACCAGCATCTGCAGCAGCAGTTGATGGAGTACTATCAGGTGGAAGAGCATCGTATCCAGATCCCGGTGTTTCTGGGGCTGGCTCAGGGGCGGGCAAGCGATGCCGAGCGGTTGCTCAGCCATGCTGAAGCGGCGCTGGCGCAGGGCAAGCGGCAGCAGCAGTACTGCACTCTGTTTGATCCGGCGCTGCACGCCCGGCTCAAGCGGCGTCAACTGATCGCCGCCCAGTTACCGCTCGCCATCAAGTCATCCCAGCTCGTTGCCGTCTACCAACCCATTATCAGCAGCACAACCCATCTGCTTTGTGGTGCAGAATTGCTTTGCCGCTGGCCGCATCCTGAATTTGGCATGATCTCGCCGGAAGAATTTATTCCACTGGCCGAAGAGATGGGGATCATCGGCCAACTTGGTCAGCTGATGCTGGAGTTGGGGTGTGCTCAGTTGGCCCAGTGGCAAACCGATCAGCCGGATATGGTACTCTCCATCAACCTTTCGCCGTTGCAGTTTCGTGATCCGGCGCTCTGCAAGCTGGTGCAGGGCTGCATTGCACGTCATGGTCTGAATGCAGGCCAGCTGGAGCTGGAGATCACTGAAGGAGTCTTGATGGAGAATGCCGATGAGATCGAGACCAACCTGGATAACCTGATCGCCGCCGGTTTTCAACTGGCCATCGATGATTTCGGTACTGGGTATTGCTCGCTGGCCTATCTGCCAAGGCTCAAGGTCGCCACGCTCAAGCTGGATCGCAGCTTCACCCAGGGGTTGGTCAGCAACAGTGCCACCACCGCCATCGTGAGATCGGTCATCGGACTTGGCCATGAGCTGGGGATCTGCATTACTGCAGAAGGGGTGGAAACCGTCGAGCAACAGTTGTGGCTGACCCAGGCGGGGTGTGATCGGCTACAGGGTTATCTGTTCAGCCCCCCGTTGTCGCCCGAGCAGTTTGCCGCCAGTTATTTGTGACAGTCTGCAATAACAGAGAGGCCACCCGCAGGTGGCCTCTCTGTTTGTGGCAGGGATCAATCCTGGAAGTAGGTGCCCCAGCCATCGTAGTCCACCCCATATTTTTCCAGGATGGGCAGCATCTTGGCGATATCGGCAACGATCGCTTCGACATTCAGCTTGCACTCGATGGTGGCATCGAAGCAGAAGATGGTGGCGCCGTCATCCAGTTCCATCTCTTCGGCATCGGTCACTTCAAAACCGGCCTTGAACAGGTCAACCGCTGCTTTTTCCAGACGGTCGAAATCCTGGCAGGCGAAGTGGTGCTCGATGTCGTAATCCGCATCGGGATTGCTGCCATCGGCCAGCAGTTCGTTGACGATCTCGGTGGTCTCTTCACGCCACTCTTGCATATTCAGACTCATGTTGCCTCCAGGCGGTATCATTGCGGCAAAGCATACTCGCAGAGTGGATTCGGCTCAATGTGGCAAAGCTATAGAGGCCGTGATTTCCCGCGGTTTGGTGATCATTCATATATGAGGCGGGTCACGGTTAGGCAGATTTCTGCTCCGAAACGGCTAATAACCGTTCATTGCGTTCAGTTGTTGAGCGAATGTGCTTTTTATCGTGCCATCATGGTTGACACCCTGCGCTGGAAAGGGTTTAATGCGCGCCGTTGCCCAGATAGCTCAGTCGGTAGAGCAGGGGATTGAAAATCCCCATGACAGTTTCCATACCACAGCGCTGGACAGCACACCCCACAAGGCTTCGCTTACAATGCGAGGCCTTTTTGTTATGTGTCTCTGGTCAATCTCTGGCAAGGTTGCTCACCGAGCTCGGGATTAATAATCCCCGGACCTCTGATCCGCTGCTTCATCTGACAACCGATAGCACAGTACGCCCCCTTCCCTGCAATGACCCCCGCCTCCTACGAACAACGCGCGCCCTCCCTGCCAACTCTGCGTGATACAGGTTGTGTCGTGAGCCGAATCCTCGTTATTATCGGCTCACCATGTGAGCCAAATACGCATCCGATTTGGCTCATCGGTGACGTGACCTGTAACAATAAGGGGATGGGCAAGCAGATGACTGAGGATTGGATCTGGCAGCATGAGGGCTGGCCACACTTCTGCTGGCAAGATGAACCGCTACAGCCACGGCTGCGCACGGCGCAACGCAATCTGGGGATCCTGCTCGGCACCCATTCCGTTCACGGCTCGACGCAAACGCAGCAAGCCCAGGCGCTCGATACCCTGCTGGCGAATATCCTCGCCTCATCGGCCATTGAAGATGAACGGCTCAATGCCCAATCGGTGCGCTCATCGCTAGCCCGTCGCCTCGGCGTATCCGAAGAACAGCCCTACCCCATCTCGGATCGCTCCGAAGGCTTGGCTGCCATGATGCTCGATGCCATCGACAATCGACATCAGCCGCTAACGCTGGAGCGTCTGTTGCAATGGCATCACTGGCTGTTTCCTGGCGACGACTGGTCATTACAGCGTGTGCGAGTGGGCCAGCTACGCGGTGAAGAGCCGATGCAGGTGGTATCCGGGAGGCTGGATCGGCCCACTGTGCATTTCGAGGCACCGCCACGCCAGGGTCTGGAGCTGGCACTCGCCTGCTTTATCAACTGGTTCAATGCCAGCCTGAACGACCCCAGCCAGGATCCACTGCTGCGCGCCGCCATCTGCCACCTGTGGTTTGTCACCCTTCACCCGTTTGATGATGGTAATGGTCGCATCACCCGTGCCCTCACCGATCTGGCGCTCTCTCAGGCCGACAGCCAGAGCATCCGCCTGTATGCCATGTCGGTGGCGATCCTCGAACAGCGAGCCGATTACTATCGTGTGCTAGAACAAACCCAGAAAGGCGGACTGGATATCACGGCTTGGCTTGTCTGGTTTTTAGATACGCTCAATGCCACGTTGGAACAGGCCCAACAAGCGATCACCCGCACCTTGGCCAAGAACCGTTTCTGGCAGCAACACGGCAGCGAGCCACTGAGTGCCGAGCAAATCAAGGTGTTGAACAGGATGCTGGACGGCGGTGAGAACGGCTTTTTACAGGGTATCAGCGCCAGCCAGTATCAGAAGGTGGCCAAGGTCAGTAAAGCCACCGCGACCCGCCATCTGGCCGACTTGTTAGAGAAAGGCTGCCTTGAAAAAATGCCTGGGGGCGGTAGAAATACCCGTTATCAGATCAAGGGCGTTGTTGCCCAAATCGATGCTGCTTGAATGGAACTAACTGAGGACTCGGTGATCTGATCACCTCCATCCTCTTCAAGTCTGCATCATGGGCACATCGCTTCACCCCATCACCAACAGGTCTAAATACAACAAGTCTTTGATTAACCGTGGTTCACTCACCTTCTGGGTTGATGCTGAGGCCACGAGCAACTGGTTTCACCACGACCATCATGGGCGGCGGGGCTGCAGCCAGCTTTACACTGACCAGACCATCTGTACCTTCCTGATGCTCAAGGGCATTTTCAACCTCACTCTGCGGGCGACTCAGGGACTACTCGACTCCCTGTTCGAGTTGATGAACGTACCACTTTGTGCTCCCGATTACAGTTGTGTCAGCAAGCGGGCCCGCACGGTGACAGTGGCCTATCGGCAGCCCAGCAAGGGGCGCATCACCGACCTGGTTATCGACTCGACTGGCCTGAAGGTGTTTGGTGAAGGCGAGTGGAAGGTCAGAAAACACGGGGCCGAGAAGCGGCGAGTCTGGCGTAAGTTGCACCTGGCGGTAGACCCGGTGACCCACGATATCGTGGCGGCGGAAGTCTCGCTGGAAAATATCCATGATGCCGAGGTGTTGCCGACCTTGCTCAACCCTCTGCGGCGTAAGCTGGGACATGTTTATGCGGATGGCGCCTATGACAGCAAAGCCAGCCATCAGCTTATCTCGCGCAAAGGGGCGACAGCCTGTATCCCGCCTCGCAAGAGAGCGGGGTTATGGAAAAAGGGACACCCAAGAAATGACGCTGTGCTTGTGATGCGCAAGGAAGGGCTGGCGCACTGGAAGAAGATATCGGGGTATCACCGTCGCTCGCTGGCAGAGACGGCGATGTATCGGTTCAAGCAGTTGCTGACGGGGAAAATCAGTCTGCGTAACTACAACGGCCAAGTGGGCGAAGTGATGGCGTATGTGAAGGCAATGAACAAACTAAATACCCTTGGTCTGCCTGTCAGACAGCCCCAAATGTAACAGTCACTTGGGGCTGGGGAAGTTGTCGCCTGATGGCTGATTTGGGCAACAACGCCCCGTGAACCTCGAAAGCTCCTACGACTGGCAGCACGAGCAATGGACCGTGCCGATGAACGCCCAGTACTCCAAAGTCATGAAGTGGGGCGAACAGATGGTCAGTTTGCAGGGCGGACTGCGCTACTACATCGAGCGCCCCGAAGGTGGCCCGGACTGGGGGCTGCGTTTCAGCATGACCTTCCTGTTTCCCAGGTAAAACCGATGTGCTCCAGAAGGCTTCAGCCAGAAGCGATCACTCCGTCAATTCACAGGGGAGGTAGCTTGCCGTTAGTGCAGCAACTCAGCATCCCTCAGATGCCCCAGGTTTCATTTCCAATAATTCGACGTGCTACCGTAGTCGAAAATTGCAGGATAGTTGACCGCGGCGTTGTTGCCCAAATCGATGCAGCTTGAATGGAACTAACTGAGGACTCGGTGATCTGATCACCACCATCCTCTTCAAGTCTGCATCATGGGCACATCGCTTCACCCCATCACCAACTGGCCTAAATACAACAAGTCTTTGATTAACCGTGGTTCACTCACCTTCTGGGTTGATGCCGCCGCCATGAACAACTGGTTTCACCACGACCATCATGGGCGGCGGGGCCGCAGCCAGCTTTACACCGACCAGGCCATCTGTACCTTCCTGATGCTCAAAGGAATTTTCAACCTCACCCTGCGGGCCACTCAGGGACTACTCGACTCCCTGTTCGAGTTGATGAACGTACCGCTTTGTGCCCCCGATTACAGTTGTGTCAGCAAGCGGGCCCGCACGGTGACAGTGGCCTATCGGCAGCCCAGCAAGGGGCGCATTACCGACCTGGTTATCGACTCGACTGGCCTGAAGGTGTTTGGTGAAGGCGAGTGGAAGGTCAGAAAACATGGGGCCGAGAAGCGGCGAGTCTGGCGTAAGTTGCACCTGGCGGTAGACTCGGTGACCCACGATATCGTGGCGGCGGAAGTCTCGCTGGAAAATATCCATGATGCCGAGGTGTTGCCGACATTGCTCAACCCTCTGCGGCGTAAGCTGGGACATGTTTATGCGGATGGCGCCTATGACACCAAGGCTTGCCATCGGCTGATAGCCAGCAAGGGGGCGAGCGCCTGTATCCCGCCCCGCAAGAGCGCGGGGTTATGGAAAAAGGGACACCCAAGAAATGACGCTGTGATTGTGATGCGCAAGGAAGGGCTGGCGCACTGGAAGAAGATATCGGGGTATCACCGTCGCTCGCTGGCAGAGACGGCGATGTATCGGTTCAAGCAGTTGCTGACGGGGAAAATCAGTCTGCGTAACTACAACGGCCAAGTGGGCGAAGTGATGGCGTATGTGAAGGCAATGAACAAACTAAATACCCTTGGTCTGCCTGTCAGACAGCCCCAAATGTAACAGTCACTTGGGGCTGGGGAAGTTGTCGCCTGATGGCTGATTTGGGCAACAACGCCGTTGACCGCGAACCATCAGTATATTTTCGAACATATAGCCAACGCCTGGGAATGCAATGACAACGTTTGTATGTAACAATGAGTAGCCTGGATCGTTTTGAGACCCAACGTTGATAACCACCTTGTTCGTAACTATCACCATGAGTTGAGGATGTTATGAAAAAACTAGCCATAGCCGTTTCATTATGTATCACCGCCTTGCCTGTGTTCGCCAAGATTTCAGATAGCGTGGCAAAGGATGCTTTCATCTATGCCTATTCGATGGATGAAGCCTATAAATTCTTCTATGAAACAGCCGTCAAAGAAGACGTGCCGCTCAATCGTTTCCAAAACATTCGGCATATTGCGGATGACACTTACACTTCGCATCCCACCATCAACAACGACACCCTTCACCTGCAAGGCTGGCTGGATGTGAGTGCCGAACCGGTGATCATCAGTGTTCCCAATATGGACAAAGGACGGTACTGGATCCTGCACACCATGGATATGGGGCATTACACAACCTCCATGATTGGCTCCCGGCTCCGTGGCGAGAAGGGTGGACATTTTATGTTTGCCTCAAACACCTGGAAGGGGGAAACGCCAGCCAGTGTGACCGAAGTGATCCGAGTAAACTCCAGCCTAATCAAAGTAATGGGCCGCATCATGGCCACCGGCAAAGAGGATGAGAAGGTCGCCCTAAACTATATGGACGATTGGAATATCCGAACCCTCTCCCAATATCTGGGCGTCCCAGGACCCAAACCTACTACCCACCAGTGGCCAAACCCAGAGAAAACCAACTGGTTGCAGCGCGTGAACTTCGTATTATGCGAAGGCGACATGGGTACGGCCGATAAGAAATGGCTCGACCTGTATAAAGAGATTGGTCTCGCCCCCTGCAAACAGAAGTTCACCCACGAACAACTGGCGGCGGCGAAAAAAGGTGAAAAACTCGGGATGGCCCATCTTGCCGAACTAGCTCCCAAGATGACCAACTCTGAAAAACTGCTGGGAACCCGAGCCACACTACAAAATGGGCAAAGGGATCTGTTTGCTGAAGGCACCTTTATTGGCCAATGGGGCCTGCCACCAGAAGAATCTGTTTATCTGCAAGAGGTCAAAGGTTCTGACGGCATGAATATTAATGGCGCAGGCAATAAAAAATATCGCATGACATTCAAGGCGCCCAATGTCAGCCAGTTCTGGTCGTTTACTGTCTATGCGTCTGACAACAAGTTGATGGCGCACAACGAGATCAATCGACACAGTCGGGGTGACAGAACTCTGAAGCCTGATGCCAATGGCCTCTATACCATTGAACTCAGTGCCAAGGGGGATGGAAATAATCCAAACTGGCTGCCTATTCCTGAAAAAGATGCCTATATCATTTTGAGAATGTATGGCCCCAGCAAGGAAATTCGCGAAGGCAAATATACCTTCCCCAAATTGGAAGTGGTTAAATAGTCACGCCAATACACTCATGAGATGAGAAAAAGGCCTCAAGTAATTCGAGGCCTTTTTATTTCGCATGGAAACAACACCGCATAAAAATCCCTCTAGCCAACCAAGCTAGGGGGTTAACATCATCTAAACAGTGCCGCAATCAGCGCCAGAATATCCGTCAATCGCTTCTTGGCCTTCACGCTCTGGAACAGTTTACGACAGGGTCGCAGCAGCTCCGGTTCGCTGAGGGGATAGCTCTTGATGGCTGGAACCACAAGCGGGTGTACCGGATTTATCGGGCCCTTGAGCTTAATCTGCGGATAAAGCCCCGAACGCGGCAAGCCAGAGCCGTTGACCGTTCCTGAGCGCCCCTAAAAATGGGAGGAATACCGAACCGGCGTTTCACAACAACACGCTGTAGGTCAAAACCAAAAACAGCCTGTAGCGCAAGTTCCAGCGCTCGGCGATAGGCTCGTAAGTCAATCTGGTCACGGTGCGAAGCACTGACCAGTTCGTTGATTTGATAGTTACGGAAGTGAGGCATGATGAGTCCTTATTCATCAGATTAGGGTTACAGGACATGAAAAATTGCCCCTATTTATAATGTTGTGAGAAAAATCCCCTTCATCTGACTGGCCTTTTTCAAAACCACCGCTCACCCGCTATCAATTGCTGCTCATTCTGATTGCCTGCTCTCCCCTTCCCGTAAAAGCCCAATCCTCAAACATATATGAATCCCTGGATAACCCATGACCATTCCGGTCTGGGATCATCGGCAACACCTCGGCATCATGGATATTTTCCAGCGAGACTTCCGCCGCCACGATGTCGTGGGTCACCGGGTCTACCGCCAGGTGCAACTTACGCCAGACTCGCCGCTTCTCGGCCCCGTGTTTTCTGACCTTCCACTCGCCTTCACCAAACACCTTCAGGCCAGTCGAGTCGATAACCAGGTCGGTAATGCGCCCCTTGCTGGGCTGCCGATAGGCCACTGTCACCGTGCGGGCCCGCTTGCTGACACAACTGTAATCGGGAGCACAAAGTGGTACGTTCATCAACTCGAACAGGGAGTCGAGTAGTCCCTGAGTCGCCCGCAGAGTGAGATTGAAAATTCCCTTGAGCATCAGGAAGGTACAGATGGTCTGGTCAGTGTAAAGCTGGCTGCGACCGCGTCGCCCATGATGGTCGTGGTGAAACCAGTTGCTCGTGGCCTCAACATCAACCCAGAAGGTGAGTGAACCACGTTTAATCAAAGACTTGTTGTATTTAGGCCAGTTGGTGATGGTGGTGATGGGGTGAAGCGATGTGCCCATGATGCAGACTTGAAGAGGATGGTGGTGATCAGATCACCGAGTCCTCAGTTAGTTCCATTCAAGCTGCATCGATTTGGGCAACAACGCCCTACCACCCACTCAAAACCCTCTTTGTAGCCATTTGCTACAAACGTGTAGCCATCATCGCCGAAAATAAACCCCCAAATAGGTGCGGAATGTCGGTTCTAAACTGAAGATTCTCCGAGCCTAGCGGAGTAACAGGAGAGCCGTGGTGAAGCTGGCAGGCATGTTCCTCAAGGAGGCTGGACGGCAGCTTAGTAGGAGATAAGCACTTGATATTAATTTGAAATTTGACAAGCAGAAGTGTCGGCTACTCGATGCAGATTTACTGGGGAGACACGATTCTGCGTCTGGATCAGATTGTTGCTTCGAGCCTGTAAATTTTTCTGTGTAACTGGCGGTTAATCACTGCTCGAGTCGTTCGCCAAACAAGATCATGAATTGGCTCATCGCCTGTTTCCAATCCCGTATCGGCATGGTCCATTTTTTCCCTATCTGATGCAGAGCCAGGTAGAGCACCTTCATCACTGACTCATCGGTCGGGAACGAACGCCGGGTCTTGGTCACTTTGCGCAGTGACGCATTGAGCGACTCGATGGCGTTGGTGGTGTAGATCACCTTACGGATCTGCGGTGGATAATCAAAGAATACGCTCAACCGTGCCCAGTTATTCTGCCAGGAACGGCTAATGTTCGGGTGCTCCTCATCCCACTTTGCTGAAAACGCCGCCAGGGCTCGCTCAGCCTCCGCCAAGGTGGCCGCCCCGTAGATTTGACGCAGGTCAGTCGCGACGGCTTTTCGCTGTTTCCAGCTGACGTAGCGCAGCGAATGGCGCACTTGATGCACGATGCACAGTTGGATCTGGGTGTGCGGGTAGACCGCCTCAATGGCCTCCGGGAAGCCCTTGAGCCCATCCACACAGGCGATGAGGATATCCTGTAAGCCCCGGTTCTTCAGCTCGTTCATCACTGACAACCAGAACTTGGCCCCTTCCGTCTGTGCTATCCAAAGTCCCAGCAGTTCCTTTTCCCCCTCTGTATTGATGCCCAGAGCCAGATAGACCGCCTTGTTCTGCACGGTGCCTGACGTTCGGCTACGCACGACCAGCGCATCCAGATACACGATGGGGTAGACCGCATGTAGCGGGCGGCTCTGCCAGGCGGTGACCTCGTCCATGACCGCGTTAGTGACCTGAGAGATGAAGGTGGGGGATATCTCGACCCCATAGACCTCTGTGAAATGCGCCTGAATATCCCGGGTGCTCATGCCACGGGCGTAGAGGGATACGATGCGGTCATCAAAGCCGTGGAGCTGTTTTTCGCCCTTTTTGACCAGCACGGGGTCGAAGGTGCCATTGAGATCACGGGGCACCTCCAACTCGATATCCCCGTGAACAGAGCGCACCGTCTTGCTGCTTTTGCCATTGCGAGAGTTGCCGGAGTTCTTGCCATCGCTCGCGTGCTTGGCATAGCCCAAGTGAGTGGTCATCTCAGCATCAAGGGCTCGTTCGGCGATACGCTTAGTCAGCTGTTTGAGCAAGCCGCTCTCGCCGAGGATGTCTTCCGGACTGGAGCAGCCGGCCAGTAGTTGGTCAATGAGGTTGTCTGAAATTGGCATTCTGTTGTCCTTTCAACAGGTTGGTCAGAATGCCAGTTACACAGATTTTTTTACACTCTCGTTGCTTCAGTAAAATAATTCACCGCAACTTCTCCCTCGTGACACAAACTGCCCCCCCCCCATTCCCGTTGCAAAGTGACAACTCAGATTTGTACTCAGCAAGACGTTCTTGCGCCATTATCAATTCGTAACCGGTGATTCGGTCAACGCCTTTCACATCACGCATTGGTGGTTTAATCTCATGTCCGTTAAGCATTCCAGTCAGCATCCACTGCCGTAGTTGGCCCAAAGATAGTCCCAATTGCTTGGCGGCATCGAGCATTCGCCAAGACTGCTTGAATTGCAGATCGTCGGAAACAGGATCAAAGTTTCCAGCCTGCAATCTTAACAAAGCACGGTGGGCAAGGATCTCCGCCATAGCACCAAACCGAGCTTCGCTATAGCTGACTTTATGCCCTAAGTAGCTTGCCTGCCATAGGCCGCGAGATGATTGAACAGTAACGCAGCCAGAGCTGAATAGTTTACTCATTACACGATGAATCCTCGATGAAAACTCAGCATGGGGGGTTTTGATTGCCTAAAGTTGTAGTGGTCAACTAAATCCGGACACTTGGTTAGGCTGTGTCCCTAAAGTGGTTAAAAAGGTATTCCTACTTGATAGAACCTCATCCCGTTCCTGACAAAAACACAGCATTGATTCACTTTAAAACCGCGTAAATGCGCCTTTTTAGAGGCCCTATAGCTTAAAATTGCTGCACCTAAAAAATAAACACTTTAAAAAAACAGCCTAAATAGCTGTTCCGAATAGTAGATCACTGCACTCGTTCAGCTTCTACAAGTGACATGGAGCACGCATCGTGCGCTAAACCTTGTCACTTCAGACTTTTTCGCCAGATTGCACATATGCCTTACGCCACACTATTAGGATCAGTTATTTAGGCCGACACTTGGCTTTTGCTGGTGGTATCCCTCATTCTGTTGATGTAGGGCCGCCAGTTGTAGTAATCCATCAGGTAATTGATATCCCGCTTTGCTTACCGCAGGCTCATGTATCCAGTCACAGGGAGCCACTCTGATTTAGGATTCCTGAACAACAACGCCATCGGGGCGTTGATGCTTTGATGTCAGCAAGCACGACCGGATTCCCCAGCAGTTACCACGACAAGTGGCTGGCGATCAATTAGACAACTCTTTTATCTCGTAATCCGGCAGAGAATATTGACGAATAAATTCATTAAGCGCTTGGCTATCTGGGAGCGCAGTCAGGGCTCCTTTCCTAGTTGTCGCCAGTGCGCCACAGGCGCTGGCTTGCGTCATGGCGTCTTTGATTTGGTCGAGATTCTGTGGCATTCCTACGTGTGCAACATATGCAAGCAAACCCGTCAGGAACGCATCTCCCGCTCCTGTTGTATCGACGCTATCGACGAGGTAGCCATTGAAATGAATGACCATATCGTCATGGAGGACCATGGCACCCTGCGCACCATAGGTTACAACTTTCAAACATGCTGGCAGCGTCTTAAGAAAATCCAATGCTAGGCTAGAATTATGCGTGTCTGCCAACCAGTACCACTCTTCTTCAGATAGTTTCAGGATGTCAGCCTGTCGCGCGAAATTGTGTACAGTATCGCGCATTTTCTGTTTATCACTCCACATCTGCTCACGTAAATTCACATCGAAACTCAGCAAACCTCCACTCTGCTTTATTTTTTTGATCGCCGTAACTAACGTATTGCGACAGGTTTCAGCGACCAGAGCCAGAGAGCAGAAATGCAATATTCCTGCGCTTAAATCTGGGAGTGCTTCAGGCGTTAAAAACTGATCTGCAGAGGGATTTGTAAGAAACGTAAATTCACGTTCACCGTGATTATTCAGTGAAACCAATACGGTACTGGTTCTGTGATGAGGGTCCATCTGCATACTTTGGACAGAGACTCCCGATGAGCACAGGGTTTTCTTCAAAAAATGACCAAAATCGTCATCACCGACCCGGCCGATAAATCCACTCTGACAATTCAGGCGAGCAGTCCCAACCGCCACATTGAAAGGGGCACCTCCGGCACAGGTTTGATACTGCATATCTGAAAGCGGTAAGAGATCAACGACCGCATCGCCAAGAGTCCAAATGTTCATGATATTACCTCTAAAGTAATTAGTTATTCTTACTTTGGAATGACCAGCGGTAAGGACGCGTATATATCGGCACAGAGATATACGCGTCTTTTTTTTGCGCTGGAGTTATATAAAAATGATTTTAAAAATTGTAATCCAGCATGAACTTATAATCGGTAGTGATAGCATCCCCATTAGTTACCCAGCTCCCATCCTGATTAATCAATGAACCAGTTATTTCTCCAGAAACAGTAAATCGGGAAGTTAGAGGGTAATTGGCCGATAACTTAAGGAAGCGGTTCCTAATATTTTTGAAGACCTCTCCATCTTCACGTATGGCATTATTTTTCTTATGATGCCCATACCCGCCACTGAGTGTTGTTGATAATTTCCCCCAGTTATGCCAAATACCCATTGATGTCGTCCAGATTTTATCATCGATATCCCCCCATTGCGCTCTATCTAACACGGATGAGGCAAATTTTTGACGCAACCAGACACCTGTAGTGTTGTCAATAATATATTGAGCGCCGGGCTCCATCTGAAATGAGCGCACATCACGATCATTTTGTGAACCTCCGTTACGGCGATGATCAATCTGTTGATACAGATAATTGAAGAGCGAAAATTTGTCTGTTATACGCAGGTCGGTAAAGAATTTGACGCGTGCTTGCCAGCGATCCTCAATTGACGCACTTCCTCCCATAACGTCCCAGCCATAGCGTAGTCGTTTGTAGAAATACTCATGACCAACAATAAGTTGAGTCCATTGATTCTGACTAAGATAGGTCTGGTTTTCCCATGTGTCATTGTAATTTGTTGTTCTGCCTTCTGAAAATGCCAGATACCAACCAGGTAAAGCATCATTACGCATAACCCCCTGAAAAGTCAGTGAATCATTGCCGTTGTGAAAATTGCTGTTTCGCCAATTATTATCTTCAATTGCATATTTAATTTTAAACTGACCATTAACACTTCCACCTGCAGGATTAGAGGAGCGTGCCGATGTCCACATGACGCTTTCATCTAGATAGGACCATGGGTCAACGGCAATAACCTTGCCAGACAAATCCTCTATAATGCTCATGCTTGCATTTGCTAACGTCGGCAGCATAAGAGAAAAAATAACAGCTAGGGCATGATGAGTTTTCATAAAAAATCCCTTTAGTTCATTTCTTTAAATTTCAATGTTGCGTGGAAACTATCGTGTTGAGGCAGGCTGATACTCCAGGGTTTTTCCGGCATAGAATACATACGGGTGCTAAACGCCACTTTATTGTCAATATAAAAAACGGCTATTGAATTCTGTACAAGTACACGAAAATTAATTTTCTCACCGAGCGGAATATCAACCCATGACTCGGCATTACTCTGATTAATGGACGCCAACGGAGAATTAAAGAAATATACTTTCCCTTTACTTCTGTTGAAAACAATGTTGAGCGATGCGTCACTCACTCGGTCATCTGTCAGCCCAAAGCTCATGACCATTCCCGAAGAGGGAATATCCACTGTTGCGGACAACTCTCCACGCCTGGGTAAAGATGGATAAATAGATGACTGTAATGGACCAAATTGTGTTGGTGTTTTTAGCGTTTTAACAGGCAGTATCGTCTGAACCGACCCGCTGTTATCTTTTATCTCTTTCTGAATTTCTTGTGGAATAATACTGTTGAGCTGACCTTTTTTGTCTGTGGTCAATTCATGTACGACGAGATTTCCTGCCCAGTCGATGTTGCCCTTATCGTTGTTTCCAGCCTTCGTTGGGATCCAACCGAACACAAACAAACGCCCATCCTTGATTGCTAGCTTACCTGCATAAAAACCTGAGCCGTCCACAACATAATTATCCATTTTATGCCATGGTCCTTCTGGATTGTCCGCCACTCGGTACTGTGTCAGCCGCAGTGGCCACTGATCGCTAAAGCTCAGATACCAGCGCCCGTTGAAGAAGACGAGTGTCGGACATTCAAGGTTTGAATTGCTGGTAATTGTATCATTGTCAAAAAATACACCACGGTCTTGCCAGTTTTTTAAATCCGTTGAGCTGTAGCGCGCAATAATGCCGCGACCATTACTGCGGGTCGTGATCAGCATCCAGTACTCTTTCTTTTCTTCAACCCAGACGACATGCGGATCGCGGAAGTCATTACCCCGATAGTTAGCCCCTGGCAGGATGGTGTCCTGTGGATGTTTGACCCAGTGAAGACGATCTTCACTGGTAGCATGCATGATTGCCTCAACCGGAAACACATTTTCATTGTGTGCGGTGTACCATGCGTGCCAAGTATCGCCAACTTTGATAATGGAACCAGTCCCCAAAAGCAGCTCTGGGTCGTTGATGTCATTAACGTAAGGAATCACCTCCGAATGGTTCTGATAATTATATAAGTTGGTGCTAGAGAGCAGGTGAATAGCATGTACACCTAAATCACTGCCACCGCGCACATCATTGAGATAAAAAATATTAAACTCGCCGTCATTATAGACAGGCATCGGATCGCCAATAAATGACCCTTCAATCCGAGGAAAAAAGTCATTAACCTGGCTGATGCTTTTGTTCTGTAATGTTTCTTTAGACACCTGTGAATATGCAGGGGCATTTCCAACAGAAATCACCAACAGTGCGAGGAGTATTGCCGAAATAAATTGTCTCATGTTATACCTTAAGTATCAGAAGTTATAAGTTACACCAACGACAGCGAAAGGATTCCAGGAATGACCTGTATACGTCCAGAGCCCTGTTTCTTTAGTGAATGACGCTTTGAATTCACCATACAGGCGAACCCCACCAAAAACGGGATAACTGATAGTGCCACCAATAAATTTGTAACGACCGTCGTAAAACATTTCTTTAGCGTTACTGGCGTTCTCAATTTTGTCCTGTCCGAAGCCGATATACATTGACGTTAACAATGGATACCAATTTCTCCAGAATCCGGCCGTTGCTTTCCATTCCTGTTCAACAATATCACCCCAGTTCTCACGCACTTGGCGGTTATAGTAATAATATGGACGTAAATACAGACCGAGGTCCGAATTTACGCGGTATTGGATTGCCGGTTCAGTTTCAAAAATATATTGTTCAAGGTCGCCATTACCGGGTTGATTGCTCTGAGGTTGATATTCACCATAAGTATATCCGGCAATACTCCATTTACTGGATAAGCGCAAGTCCTGCCATAGTTTGAACCTGTTTTTCCAGCGTTTTGTTGCCGTCTCAGAACCGAGCATCACCTCTGCACCAATATTTCCTCGCCAGGTTTCAAAAATATGCCCAACAAAAAATTCATTAATGGTATTCGCTCCTTTGTAATCTTGATTATTGAATTGACCTTTATAACTATCTTCCCTTGCATTCCAGAAACCGAAGTACCAATTAGGCAGCTCATCATGCCGCAGAAAGGCTTGAATAGTTGCCAGCTTGAATTCTCCACTATTTTTGTCTTTATTTTTCCAGCGGATATCATCAATTTCTATCTGGCTACTGATATTGCCATGAAGACCGCCAGCCTCCATATTTCGACCAATATTGTTCCAGTGAACAGGTGGGGCATCCTGCCTTAAGCGTAACAGGCTTACATCATCAAAATCATTTGCAGCAACCGTCTGCCTTTCCCTTGAAGTCGTGTTGCTGGCCTCAGAAAGAAGTTCCACGGGGGCGGAAGGGGACGGCTGTACGGTTACCGTCCCTCCAGTTGCAGGAGGCGAATATAAGTGCGTTATTGAATTTTGCAAGCCACTTTGTGTTGATGGATGAGTGCGTTGAAGGCTTTCATCATTATCGTAAAAATAGCTTTGATAACTCCCCGTGTAATTATCAGGTATTTCTGCATTTTTTTCGGCAAGGACAGGTAATGAAGCAAAGGACAAAAATAGTGCTAGCGTTTTTTCATTGAAAGATGATTTTGTCCCACCTTTAATTACACCCACATGTTGCGTTAATTTTTCATCCATTTTTCTATCTCGTTGTCTCAGAAAATATAGTGCTAGCCAGAGACTGGCATAAGTAAAAGTGCGATATATAAAACAATGTAAATTCTTAACAAATTATTTATCCAGAGACCAGTACCCGGCTTTTTTCAATACAGCGGTTCCGCTATTTGCAAACAGCATTATGTCGCGTTGGCCAGACAGTGGATAAATTCGGCTACTTAAACATGCTTCGCCTTCATTGACAAAGATTTCCACGGATGAACGGTCAAAGAAAATTCGCAGTGAAAGGATGTTGCCTTCTGGCAGGGAAATACTGCGAGTTCCCACAAGCGAGAAATCAGGATAGTTACGTTCTAACATCAAACGCTGAGCTTGGTTATCAACAAAGATACGCAATCCGTCGCCCAGCATAATGCCATACTGTTCTGCTTGAGAAGCGCTACACTCCCACTCCAATAGCAATTCCACGGCTTCGGCTTCAGCGGCGACAAAGACCCGCTGATTTTTCAGACAATGGGCAGGGACTGGGAAATAATTCCCTCGCATTGATGTAACTTCTTCGATGGGTTTCATTATCAGGCGATTATTATCATCTAAACTCAATTCGCGCGGCAGGGAGAGCATACCTGCCCAGCCATCCTGCTGCTCTGGCATCGGTGATTCCCACATATCCAGCCATCCTATGACGATTCGGCGTCCATCCGGACTCAGGAAACTTTGCGGGGCATAAAAATCGTGACCTTTGTCCATCTCAATGAAATGCCCATCATGAATGAACGCCTTGCCTGGCATCCATTCTCCGAGTAAATATCCGCTCTGGAACAGATTACGGTTTTGATAACCTTCTGCCCTTAACCCTTGCGGTGAGAACATCAGCACGCGTCTGCCGTTCAGGGTAAAGAAATCAGGGCATTCCCACATATAGCCCATACCCGGTTCAGCCTCAGCAATAATACCTTCGTCATGCCATTTATGAAGGTCATCGGAACGGTAAAGGCGTACTTGGCCAGTTTCTCCCACGCGTGAACCCACAACCATGTACCAGAACTCACCCTCGCGCCATATTTTCGGATCGCGGAAATGATGCAGCCCTGGAGGGGTATCAATCACCATTCCATGACGCTCGAAATGAACGCCGTCACGGCTGGTTGCCAAGCATTGCACCTGATAGAGGTTGTCATCAGTATCAGCCGAGCCATGGAATTTATGTCCGGTATAAATCAGTACCAGCGTATCGCCATCCACCACTGCGGAACCGGAAAAACAACCGTCTTTATCTGCCGGACCTTCTGGTGCCAATGCCACAGGCAGATGCTCCCAGTGAACTAGGTCTTTACTGCGGGCATGTCCCCAGTGCATCGGTCCCCATTTCGTTGAATAGGGATGATGTTGATAAAATGCATGATACCAACCATCAAACCATACCAGCCCGTTAGGATCGTTCATCCAGCCTGCACGCGCAGCCAGGTGATAGTGTGGATACCAGCGAGGGTTAATCTTGGCATGTGCTTTTTCAAGCGTCTCTTCAGCCTGCTTTAATAAGGATGTCATTGTATTTTCTCCCGATAAATTACACAGCACTTTGCTGTAAAAATGGTTGTTCAGTTGCGGGCTTATTCGGGCGCAAAAGGAAGATGGAAATAAATGTGGTGCAGAACACCATAATACCCATAATTAGATAGGACTGGGCAAAACCAAATTTTTCGTAACTGAAACCCGCCAGTGGCGATAATACGGCACCAATAACCGAACTCGTGCAGGCAAATCCCACCAGATAAATAGTGGAAGACAAACGTTTGTCGAAATTCAAACTATTGTATTTAAAAATGGCCACCAACAGCACCGGTAGCTCTAAGGCATGCAGCAGCTTTGTAATCGAAATAAGCAGAGGCCCCTCAACCAGACCGGAGGCGATCATACGCAGCGCCATTACCATACCCGCGAATATTAAGCCATTTTTGGCACCAATTTTGTTAACCAACCACGGTGCGCAGAACATGCCCGCTGCTTCCAGAAAAACCTGAAATGAATTTAAATAACCAAACATGGCGTTTCCTTCCTGTAAGGTAGGAAATTGTGAGGAAAAATAAACAGGAAATTGCTGATCGTAGACCCCGTAAATACAGGTTCCAACTACAAAAAAAATAAGCGCCCAAAAACGAGACAACGTTAGCAGACGAATGGCGTCTTCAAAAGAAACTTTTTTATCCCCAAACTCGAGTTTCTCCATGCTCGCCGGTGCCGCAATTTTTAATCGAGCAAGCAGACAAAAAAATACCAGACCAGAGCATGATGCCACCAGAAAGTTGAGGTCTGGGTTGATATTAAACAGCAGCCCGGCGAAAAACGTAGCAACAGCCCAACCCAGAGAGCCCCACATTCTGGCCCGTCCAAATTCAAAGCTACTCTGGCGTGCGACGCGCTCGGTATATGACTCCAGTACGCCTATACCACCGTTAAACGTCAGGCCAATAAACAGACCGCCAAAAACGCTTCCCAGTAGGATGTTCACTTTCAGTAAATAGCTAAAAAGGAGATAAGCAGGCCCGGACAGAATCAAGAGTACTGTAATGAACCACAAAAGATTTTTGCGCAGACCAAGTCGGTCCTGAATAAAGCCATAGAATACCTGAGCGAAAAGGGCTGATACAGATAAAACGGAAAAAATAATACCTGTTTCCGATGCCTTTAATCCCACTTCTTGGTGTAGCCAGATAGAGAGAAGTGAACTGGATGAAGACCAGGTGACAAAGAAAAAGAACAACAGAGCGCTGAGCAGCAAATAGCTGTGGGAAGGTCTTTTTTTCATCTGAGCAATCTCATAAAGGATTATATGCACGCAATGGTAACGTTAACATCAGCTTTTCACATCGTTTTTTCTGCAAAATCGGATGTTAATCACGAAGGTTAACGTTAACATTCGATATTGTGTGATCCGTGTCGCGTTTTTTGTTCCACGTTTTCAAAACAATAGGGGCAATGTTTACAATAATGGTTTGTTATGGGTTCAGGGCAAGATCATGAACGCCAGATGAATGCATGTGAACAACTAGTACGCAGCTAAAGTTTATTTAATGTTCAACTATGGCAAGATCCAGTTCGCTGAATTTTACAACAACACGTGCTTGCTGCGTTTTGCTTAAATTTTAGACACTCATGCGGATGCTCTGGTTATGGGTTATCTTTGCTGTGATGATTCGATTGTGCAACGAGGATGTAGCCGTGTTTTCGCAAAATGGAATATTATGGCATCTTTAAAAGATGTGGCTAGAATGGCCAATGTATCGTTAATGACTGTTTCGCGGGCACTGAACAACCCGGAGCGAGTGAAGCCGGAAACTCTTGCGCGGGTACAGGAGGCCATTCTTTACCTGAATTACGTACCGGATCTGTCCGCAAAACAGATTCGTAGTGTTGGCACTAAAAATAAAACGATTGGCGTACTGGCGCTAGATACAGTAACCACACCATTTTCAGTCGAAATCACGTTGTCAATTGAGGAGACCGCACGCGCGCACGGCTGGAATAGCTTCGTGGTTAACATGTTCTCTGATGATAATCCTGACGACATTGTCGATCTCCTTCTCGCTCACCGGCCTGGAGGCATTATTTTCACCACTATGGGATTGCGTGAAGTGCACGTTCCGCCCAAGTTGCTGACGCATCCCTGTGTCCTGGCAAATTGTGAGAATAAAGGCGAACCGGTTGCCTGTTACATCCCTGATGATGAGCAGGGCCAGTACACTGCAGTTCAGGCATTGCTGGCGGCAGGATATCGTCGGCCTATCTGTTTGCATTTACCGGCCAACCACCTAGCGACTCCCCGTCGCCGAAAGGGACTAGAACGTGCCTTTCGTGAGGCAGGCATCGATCCTGATACGCAGGATCATTGCTATATGCAATTTGGCGATGAGCACTATCGTGATATCCCCGATATCTTGTTGGCTCATATTCATCAGGATGGCCCGCAATTTGATTCGGTTATTTGCGGCAATGACCGTATTGCATTCATGGTGTATCAGACCCTTTTGGCCAAAGGAATACGTGTCCCACAGGATGTCGGAGTTATTGGGTACGATAACCTTGTAGGCATTGGCAACTTGTTTTTACCCCCTCTATCGACAGTCCAGTTACCACATTACGAAATCGGTCGACTGAGTACGTTGCATATTATTAACGGTGATGACAGCAAGGGAAAGGTACTGGTCAATAGCCCTTGGTTGTCCCGCGAGTCATTTTGAAAACGAATCAGTTGGTAACAGCTATTTTGCTGTTGCCAGCAGCTTTGCTTTTGGCCAGAAGGTTAGAAATTAATGCCTGCTTTGTGCCAGATGCGGACGTTGCTAACGGTATTCCGTGTTATTAAACAGGGAACAGGTCACGATATTAGCGTGGTTATAATTTGCTCCTTATCTTTCATTATGAAACCATGCCAGCCAGTCTGGCAATACAAGCCCCTCATTCGCAACAAATTCATCGTAATCAAGCATGTATCCGTCATTCCGCACCTGATTTCCATATTTTAAATGGTGACAATGATCTTATTATTGATATCAAGTTGATAAAACAAATGATTTTATTGGAGTGTTCGTGTATCAGTGTTCGGTTGGGTAACAATTCACGTCATTTCATAGGAAGCAAAAACATGAATCTGATAATTTCAGCTATTTTTGCTACCACCCACTCAAAACCCTCTTTGTAGCCATTTGCTACAAACGTGTAGCCATCATCGCCGAAAATAAACCCCAAAATAGGTGCGAAGTGTCGGAAAAAACCTTCATCTGACTGACCTTTTTCAAAATCACCGTCCACCCGCTATCAATTGCTGGTCATCCTGATTGCCTGCTCTCCCCCTTCCCGTAAAAGCCCAATACTCAAACATATATGAATCCCTGGATAACCCATGATCATTCCGGTCCGGGAACATCCAAGGAGAACATCCATGTCTGAACTTTCATTGTTCGATGCCATTGGCGAAGGCAAAAACGCGACTCAGGATTATCTGGATACCCTGTCGCGAGCACTGCTGCGCCATCATCAACTGATCAAAGCCATCCGCATCCACGGTCGTTATGTACCGGAATCGTTGCCAATGCCCGGTCTGCCGGTATTGGTCGCCATCTTCAGTCATACCAATATCTACACCTTGCACCAACTGCCCTCGACTCAGATAGGGCAGTTGGTGCTGTCGATTGCCCGCTTTTCCGGTCAGGCCACCCATGACCTGGACAACGGCATCTTTGAAGAGGTGTGGGACATGGGTGACAGCAGCTTCACCACGGACAGCGCCGAGCAGGCCGTCTACTGGTTGCCGTTACCGGAGCGCTGGATTGCTCTGGAGGGCACGCAAGTGGCGCTGCACGATAAAGGCCATCCGGTGTTCAAGTTGCTCAACGTCACCGCCCGGAATTCTGGTCCGGTCCTGGATATCAGCGATGGCGTGGTCAGTCTGGCGCTAGAGTCAGAGTGGGATGGGGAGTGGGCCGCATGACCGAGATCAACCGCTCCTCGCTACTCGCCAAGCTCAAACACATCAAGGGCATGAAGCTGCTGGTTGAGCAGGCCGTCTTGCTCTATCTGTTGATGGCCGACGAGCAGACGCCTGTGTGGGTCAAGACCATCGTGGTCAGCGCACTCGCCTATTTGCTCTGCCCGGTCGATGCCGTACCGGACTTTATCCCCGGCGTGGGTCTCACCGATGACCTGGGGGTCATCAGCGGTGCCATAGCCTCGTTAGGCAGTCATATCCATCAAGGTCATCGCAGCAAAGCGGCTGACTTCTTCAAGTAATCCCTTCAGAAGGAATTTCATCATGGCTAAAGCCACACCACCGGCAGCGTCGGCTGCTCCGGTCTGGACTGTTATTAAATCCTCCAAGGCCCCGAAGATCAGCGCACGGGCCAGTGGTTTGCTGCACTACGACGTGGGCAAGAACGATGAAGGTCGCTACGCCCTTCGCATTACCGCCAACGACACGGGTGGCCTGTTTAGCAAACACTGGTTATCGCTCGATGACATCCTGGCTCTGCTGGACATCCTCAAGGATGCGCCATTCAAATCGGTGGCGCTCAAGGCGTTGTTTGTTCGAGGCAGTGCCAATAACCACGGTTTCCTCGCCGCCATCCTGCGATCTGAAAAGTTGCTGGTCGCCGCCGAGCCCAACTCACCGTTCCACCGGGTCGGTCTCTCTCTCAGTGACTGGTCAACTCAGTTGGATGAACCGACCAATATGGATAAACAGGCTCGCAAGGGAAAAGCCAAGGGGCAGAAGGGCCAAGATGACACGACCGATGAGATAACCATCGAGAAAGGCAATGAGCCCCAGTTTTTGGAAACAGCCAACGACCAGGCCGGTTTGTCAGACAAGATGGATGAGACAGGGGGTGAAGTTGAAACCGCAGACCCGGCGGCCAGTGAGGAGGCCCAACAATGAGCAACCGTGACATAGCACTGAACTGGCAGGGGCTCCCTCTGCCGGTTTCACGCCAGTTCGCAGTATGTCTGACCGACCTGCTGAACACGCACCACCCCACGTGGCTACAAGCCCGTGCTGTCACGATGAACTTCCGTGATCCGGGTTATGGCCCGGAGAGTGGTGGCTTTCATCCGGTGGAAATCCGTCTGCAACGCCGAGGAAATCTATGGTCCTTGGTCTATATGACGGACTTTTCCTATGTCGGCATGGGTGACTATGCCGAATTGGCTAAGGAGGTCGATTTTGACTTCTCAAGCCAGGAAGGGCTGGTTGCCTATGCGCATGTGGTGCCGTTGTCTGAGTTGGGTGAGTTCTATGAATTATGGGAGGGCAATTTCCTCACCTACCTGTCGTTGGGTGTCTACGCGATCAGGGTAGCCACTGAATGATCCCTCCCTATTAATGCGCAAATTTCACGGGTTCACGGGGTTGGCGTCGATTTATCCAGTCTCTCCAAGGGAAAAACGCGCCCCGTTTCCTCCCGTTCGAGCGGGGCGGGCACGGGGCTCGCCGTGAATATGCGGGGCAACCCGACCAATTCATTTACTCCCCCATTATTTCCGCAAATTTCGCGGGTTCACGGGGTTGAGATGGAAAAGCCCAATCACTCGAAGGGAAAAACCAGCCCCGTTTCCCCCCGCTCACACGGGGCGGACACGGGGCTCGGTAGCATTTTTACGGGATCGGACCGGGTAGCGACCGGGGCGGCCATCTGCTCACTCACCTTTCCCGCGTTGTCATCGTGCCGGGCCAGCCAGGCCAAGGCGCGATGAGCAACGACCATTTCAATCGCCAAGCCAGAGACGGGGATTAGACCTCCTTTCCACTGTGAAGGAGGCTTATGCCCTGTTGCACCAGCTCACATCTTGAGGAGCGAACCATGAACGAAACACCCACCCGATTTAAATTCACCAATCGGCGAATTGCCGATCTACCCCCTAACCCAGATGACGCTCGCAGTACCGAAGCGGAGTATTCAGATACTGACGTGACCGGTCTGCGCTGTCTGGTTGGCAAGGGGGAGGGGCGTCGCAAGTTCCTGCTGCGCTATCAGATACATGGGCGCAAGCGGGCGATTGCCATCGGGCATTATCCCGCGTTGGATGTCAGCGCGGCTCGCAAGCTCGCGCTCGACTACAAACGCAAGATCGCCGAAGGCATTGACCCGCAACAAGCCAAGGAGGACAAGCGTAATCAGAAGACCCTGAGCAATTTGTTTCAGGAAGACTATCTCCCCTATCTGCAATCGAGAAATCGCAGTTGGAAGACGGATGAACATCGCTTCCGTAATCACCTACGGCCCATCTTCGGCAACCTGATCCCGGAAGAGATCACCGTTACCCGCATCCAGAACATGCAACAGATGTTGCTCAAGCGCCTCACCCCGGCCACCTGCAATCGAGTATTAGCATTGCTCAAGGCCATCATGACCTGGGCGGCCCGTGCCGGACTGATCAAGGACAATCCCGCAGCCTTGGTGTCGTTACTGCGAGAGAACAATCGACGCGAACGCTACTTCACCCCAGATGAAATACGCCGCCTGTTCCGGGCCGCCGATCAGCATGAGAGTTTCTATACCGGTCAGTACGTCAAGATGTTGCTGCTCACCGGCTTGCGTCGGGCCGAGCTGGCAAGGGCCAAATGGCAGCACTACAACAAGGAGGACAAGACCCTATACATTCCCCACACCAAGAACGGCCATAGCCGTGTGTTGCACCTGAACCATATGGCGGTGGAGCTGTTGAACTACTTGCCGGTGACAGAGGGAAATCCCTATCTGTTCCCTGGCAAGCGGCAAGGGCAGCCATTGCAGAATCCCACCAAGGGTTTTCAGCGGATGCTGGCGCGGGCCGGTATAGATAAGGAGGGCGTGTGCCTGCACACCTGCCGTCATTCGGTAGCAGCGTTGATTGTCTCCAACGGCGGCACCCTGTTTGATGTGCAATCCCAGTTAGGGCACCGTAGCAGTCAGACATCACTGCGTTATGCTCACCTGCATAACACTCGGATGCAGCAGACCAGCCAGAAAATAGCCAACTGCATCCATGATGCCCTGACCAGCTCTGTACCATCCAAGCCGCTGCCGCTTCCCGAAGAGGGCGAGTGGGTTCATGCCAGCTAGGTATGTCGGTATCTCATCCAGTGGTGAGATACCGATATCGCTGTTTAGCAGCCCAATGATCCGTTTTCAGCGACCGTCCCGACAAACCGCTACACAAAATCTGTCGGGGCTTATGAGCCTTCTCAATCGCTTCTCGCCGGTTGATAACAAAACCCCTCACCTGATGACAAAAGCCCATCGCCGATGATGGGTTTTGCGAAAAACTGCCTGCCAACCAATTCGTCACGCCGTGTCGCGGCCTGTCTAGATAATCCGCGACACGGTTATTCCCCTTCTGTGATGGTATGCACGAACACGACAAGATTGCTCAACGCCTCGGTATGCTCCTCACCCGCCTGTACAGCGGTGAGAAGCTGCACCTGAGTGATCTGGCCACCGAGTACAACGTCACCGTGCGCACCCTGCAGCGGGATTTCAATCAACGCCTCAGTTATTTACCGATAGAGCACCGTAGCCAGCAATACTGGCTGGATCCAGGGTTCCTCAATCACAAGAACGACGGAAAGGTGCGAAAGCTGGCCGAACAGCTTGGCATCACCGACCTGTTCCCCCACGCCAGTGAATATCGTCTGGGTCAGCTGCTGGACAGAGACACCCCAAGCCTCTTCGCTATCAAGGGATTCGATGCCCAGTCCACCGACTCACTGAGCCATCAGTTACCGGTATTAGAGCAGGCACTGACCCAGCATCTGCAATGCTGGCTCATCACCAAAGACCAGCGCAAGCAACTGTTTAGCCCCTATCAGCTTGTCAACTACAAGGGCACCTGGCACTTGGTCGGCGTCAGCGAGGGGCGGTTGCAAGCCTATCCGCTGAGCTCCATCGCGCTGGTTGAGCTATCGCAACAGACCTTCACCCGTGATGCGCTCATTGCGCGACAAATCGATACCGATCCGACGCTCTGGCGCTCCGGCATGATCGAGGTGCTCCTCAAGGCCAGTGCCTCCATCGCCATCAACTTTCAGCATCGCCCGTTGCTGCCCGAGCAGGAGATTGTCAAAACCCTGGATGATGGTGCGCTGTTATTGAGCAGTCGCGTGCTCGATGCCAATCAAATTCTGCCCGTCATCAAATCCTGGATGCCGGGACTGACCGTGATCTCACCCGGTTTTATCCATGAGCAGATCGTCCGTGATTTACGCCATCTATTGACCCTGATGAGCCAGGCTCCGCCCTGACCCATGTGTGACAAAGATCCCAGTTTATACATCTGGCGACACCGCCTGACATGCCGCGACACCACCTGTCGCCGCTGTTTCACATTGTCGTCAACCATCCCGCAGTCGATACCCAAGGAGTAATGCATGAACACCATCAGCCTGCAAAAAGTGTCCGACAACACTCTTTGCTCCACCAGTCCCTATGAGCCACTCTTCGAGCATGTCGCCGCCCATTTGCAAGCCCAGGGCGGCACGTTAAAAACCGTCGAGCGCACACAAGGCAGGATCGAAGCCGCATGGAAATATGGCTTTAACCCTTTCGGGTTGCGCATCACCGTGAATTTTGCCTCCCAAGGCGATGAGACCATACAGCTCACCCTCAATGGCTCGTTTGTCGATGCCATCGATACCTTCGGCGCCGCCAAGAAGAAAGCTAGGGCAATCACGGATGAGCTGCTGAAGCCTATCGATATCGCGGCATGGCCGATTAAAGAGGGGGCAACATCCTCCCAGCAACCCTCTGCCGCGACCACTCCCCCGCAGGCACCGCTAAACGGCGCAAACGCCGTTGCGCACCGTGGCAAGCGCAAGGGGCTCACCGCTGTGCTCGCATTCTTGGGCGGCGGCATTGGTCTGCATAAGTTCTACACCGGGAACTGGGGCTGGGGGCTTATCTACTTAGCGCTCTGCACCACCGGCCTTCCCCTGGTCTTGTCCGTGATCGAGTTCATCCGTGTTTTGTGCCTGACACAGGAGGAGTTTGACCGTCGCTATAACTACCGCCCCATATCCGCGTTTTCATGGGTGTGGTGAGGAGTGCCTTCCATGAACATGAAAATGGCCGCTGGTTTACTGATGCTCTGCTCGACAGGTGCTCAGGCCGGTTTGCTCAGCCTGCTGGATGTAGCAACCCTCAAGGAAAGCGAGCTGGAGATGTGCCCGAAGATCACCGTCGAGAAGATGGTCAACAGCTTCTTCGAAGATCCCGAGTGGACCGGCGGGAAAGCGGCGGATGGTCGGAAGTTGGTGAATGTCAGCGGCACCATCACCTATGCCAGTCAGCCCGCACGGGCCATGGTGCAGGTCTGGATGCAAGACGATGGTTTTTCTGTGGAGGCGCTGGAGATTAACGGGCGCCCCCAGTCTGAGGGGATGCTGGATCTGCTGCTAGAGAAAATGTGCCAGAGCGCCAGAGGTGCTGACCATACCGGGGATCCACAGCAACAAGCTGTGGCGCTGCCGTTCACGGGAACCCGCTATTTCAACTTCGGGGGTGAAAGTGGCACTCAACAATCCATCACTATCGCCCCCAATGGACGCGTCACATTGAGATCCCATGGTGCGACCACTGTCTCTGTCGATTATCAGGGCATGTATGAAAACCCACTGCTGACCCCGGCGGGTAACTACCGTGTTCATGCCGACAAGATATATGTCACCGACGAAGGCGGAGACTTCCCCGATCCATCAGAGTGCGAGGTCATCGTATGCGAGACGGATCTGTCCGTCCCCTGATGCGCCGAAATAGCAACGAGAAGCATGGCGAGTAAAAACTCACAAATCACATTTCAATCAACATTTTACGGCAGAGTATCGAGCTAAAACCATCACCATGATGGCGGCCCAGGCTCTGAGCGTTATCGCATATCAACAATAAAACGGGAAACTAACGATGCAGAAAACTATCTTGGCCATGATGTTGATGGCGACTTTATCAGGTTGTGGCGGTGGTGGTGGCGATACGGGGAATCCAGCCTCTCCAAGCGCCCTGACCATGTCAGGCAAGGCGATTGATGGATACATTCAAGGCGCGACCGTCTATCTCGATCTCAATTTCAACCGTCAGTGGGATGATGGTGAACCCAAGACAACCACCAATGATGCCGGTGATTATCGGTTAGAGCTGCCGGTAGACCTGCAAACCTGCGCTCAATACGCGCCCTTGGTGGTCGATGTGCCCGTGGATGCCGTGGACCAGGATCTTGGCCCGGTAACAGAAGCCTATCAGATGGTCCTTCCTCCCACCTTTGCCCCCATCACCAAGGATGATGTCTACCATGTGACGCCGCTGACCACGGTGCTATGGAGCAGTGTAGAAAGTGAGCTGGCAGCCCAATCCCAGACAACTTGCCAGACCGTCATGGCGAACCGGCAAAAGCAGGAGCAGTTGATCGCCTCGATGAAACAGGCCGTCAGCCGTGTTGTCAGTCACTACAACATTTCCGAGCAGAAGTTGTATACGGACTTCATCGCTAACGGTGATAGCGAGGCTGCCACCCTGGCCCAGGAGATCGTGCGCGGCTTGCAGCAGTCCTTCACCGAAACAGAAGCCTTGAAACGGGACAATCCGGACGCCACCTTTGTCTATGTCGATTACCACAAGGGGGATAGTCGCGATCACAACAATGCCTATCCGGAGGCTTGGTATCGTGAAACCCAGTTACAAGGGGCAGCCCAGAGCAGCACCGAGCTGGTGAAGGTGAGCGATGATTTCGCGCAAATCATCAAGACCATCATCTACGGTGAAGAGCGCCAAGTGACAGGCAATAACTACACCTACACAACCCGCTACGACTTTGAGTCGCGCCATGGGGACAACACCCCCTATAGCTGTGACATCAAGGAAACCTTCTCGGCCCGCTCAAACGCCAAGACGTACACACTGGTGAATCTGGCCGAAGCATCGGCAGAGAGCTTCAACGACTGTGCTCCTGACGATGTGGCGGCAGCGATCACCCACCGTTACGCCACTATCAGCTATGACGCCAATGATCTGAGTTACGTCACCCAGTTCATCTATAACCGGCAGGCGGGAGCATTCAGCTTCCTGAACGACTGGGTAGGTCTGGAAGGGCAGCTATCCACCCTGAATATGGGTGAGCTCACTGCGGCTCTCGAAGCCCTCCCCTATCAGTATGACGAACCATCCCAAGATCCTGATGCGGCTAGCTGGGTCAAGAGCATGACGGCCAGTGAAAATGGCAATACCATCAGAACCAGTTACGACAGCAACGGCCTCTATCAGAAGCAGACAACCTATGCGAACGGTACTCATAGCCTGGAATGTGGCACGGACGGCATAAACTGGGGAACCTGTCAGTAGTCCGCGGAAAATGCAGAGGTCAGGGCCGGTCGGCACTGGCCTCTTTTTTAGACCGTTCGACAACACCAGCTGATGTGCGAGGAGATCGACAGGGAGCACACCAGTGTGTAGCGTCGGTATCTCCCCTCACGGCGAGACACCCGTATCGCGGTTTAGCGACCCAATGAGCCGCTTTGGCCTCACCGCCCTCCAAACCTCCACAACAAGCTTATCCTGGCCTTCTCGGCCTGCTGAAACGATCCTCCTCCTTCTGGCTACAGCCTCAGTCACACCCCAGGACTGACAATATTCGCAGTCCCGAGTATCCACGCTGCCACCACGGCAATCTGCTACCGGCTCCCATAAAGCAAGGGGGCCAGTTCGCACTGGCCCCCTATTCTTAAAACGGCTCAACATCCGCTATTTGTTCCTGCATCTCCGATTTAGGGGAGGCAGCTCCCTTCCGCTCATCCTCACCGACGACGTGTGAACTTGGTCTTCTTCGGTGGCTGAACCACCTCCGGCTCATGGTCATCCTCACCATCCAAGCCCATAATCTTGTCATAGTCGAATGCGTAATACTGGCCGTCAAAGATGTTAGCTGTGCGACGCTTGATACGCGTGGTAGGGCGATCCTTTTCGGTACGAATGAGATAACCTTGCTCTTCCAGCCGTTTCAGTACCTGCTCACCGAATTGGGGAACCATCTTATTGAAGTGCCCAACACGGACCATAAGCCGCTTGTTACGGATCACACCTATATGATCCTTATGATGAGTAGATTCTATATCCAAGAACAGCTGGCGCTTAAGTGCCAATTGCTCCTGAAAGTGGCGAATGGCACGGCTGATGTCATCCAGTTGTTCCCCCAAAGAAGCGACCCAGCGCTTAGCGCTCTCGACCACGGCGGCCTCGACCTCCTCCTCGCGATAGGGCAACACTCCCAGTTCGATACTATACAAGCCGGTAGCCAGCGTCATAGCGAAGAAATCCAGACCACGGCGAACCAGAGGTGAATCCGTAGCGCCATCGACCAACAGTATCAGACGCTCGGAGCACTCTTTAAACCGATCACGAACTAGCTGTTTCAACGCTTCATGGGAAGTGGCCTCTGGCAGGTTCAGAAGCCCTTGTGCCAAAGCTGGGAGGGCAGTGCCGTAGTATGTCCCACAGGCCGCTTTGAGTTGATCAATCCGGGCCTTGGTTTGAGTCAGGCTTTCGTCGGACAGTCTAGCATCATCGGGATAAACCTCGATGTTGGGGATCCGCACTCGAGCGCCTGAGTTAACACTGTCACCCGTTTTTCGCAGATAGTCGTCCGTACTCAACTCACCCGTCGAAATAATACAGAGTGCTGCGGTACTATGGGTTTCAATCACAGCTCCAGTTTTGTCACAACGCCCCTTGCGCTGTCCGTTCGTCATTGCGTACATGGTCGAGCCGAAATGCTTCCCGATGAACGAACCCAGCTCGTCGAGCACCAAACCCATCCCATGGTGCCTTTCGATAAGTGATAACAGTGCATTAAGAGTATTGTGCCACTTGCGGATAGCAGAACCACCGTCCTCGCTGGGGTCCGTGGCTCGTCCTACAACACTCTGGGCCACTTGAGCTAACGTTGTCTTCCCAGTCGAGCTCAAGCCATAAAAGTGAACGATGGTCGTTCCCTTTTGCAGCAGGTTTAGCAGCACATTCGCCAGCATCACCAATATCGAAAACAACATGATCGGGGTATGTCGAACCGACTCCGCGACATGCTGCACCCACTCCTCATGGGAACCCTGAGAGCTGAGCTGCGCTATGGGATTGCGAAGTTGGTAACGGCGCAACCCCTCATCAGGCCAACCGCCACGCGTCAACGCTTCTTCATGGGTAACATAGACTGTCTTTCCAGGCACAAATCCAGGTTGTTCCACCAGTGGGATAGTCTCTATAGAGCCCATCTTTGCACATTTCTGGATAAAGCTAACGAGCTGCACTTCGGTAGCTGAATGATAAGCAATAAGGTGAGAGCCCAGCATCGCCTTGATCTTTTTCAAGTCACTATGAACGGACTCGATGTTGATAGTAAACGAGACCAACTGACCATCAGGGTCAATAGTGGCAAATTCGATGGCCTCAAATAGACCACCACTGTTGTATTTGGCAATGGGCAACATCACTCCAACAATGAGCACTGTGGACTCTTTACCAGCCATGTTCATGGTCTTGCCATCCGGGGTAATAGCATAACCCTCAGGTAATAATGGAGAGGTTCGCCAATCCATCAACTGTTGCTTGGTATGAGCCAGAGGGGTGCCATCTTGCCAAACTGGGCACTCCTCTAGCTCTTTGTCCTTGTTTAACTTGTGCCCTTCAGGGCTCGCAAGGTAGCGTGCTTCTTCAGACCAAGCGTTGATCTCACTAAATTCTCTAGCGATCCAAGCCCTTATACCGTGGTCGCCATAAGTCTGCTCAGGGGCCACAACCATAGCCTGCGAGGTGTGTTGTGGAAGATCGACAATCTGGCCCTCCAATTGACTCACGGACCCAGAAGAAGAATTGATAATGGATGTATTCATGGTTAATATTGGGGGAAGTTTATTCCCCCACTCCTTAATTGGGTTATCAAGAAATACGTGGGAGATCCCACTGGGTGGATAATTTGTTTACGGCATTGACCAAAGTGGTATCGTGGAAACGGGCATATCGCTCAGTCATTTTTGGCGAGCTATGGCCCAGCACTTTTTGAAGTACATCCAGCGAGCAACCTTGGTTTAACAGCGAGGTAGCGACGGTATGACGGGCATCATGGATGCGTACTCCTGAGAGTCCGCAATCATTACAAACCCGGTACCAATACCGACGTGGCTCGGAAATCTGAGAAACACCATCCAGGCCTCTAAAGAGCAGACCGGTCGTGCCATGGCGCTGGAATTGGAGTCGAATCAACTCCAGCGCGAAATGATTAAGTGGTATGAGCCTTTCTCGACCAGACTTACTGGTGGGCAAATACGCAATCTGTCGATTGATATTACAATCTTGAAGTTGTAGCGCTCGGGCCTCACCCAGCCTGCCCCCTGTTGCAAACAGGAACAGCAGAAGCCTAGCTTTTTCATCGTCGATGTCTTTCATCAAACGATGGACTACCTTATTCACCACCTCATCAGGCAACCCCTTGGGTGGCAAAACAGCTTCATGCTTTGCCGGGATACCTGCTGCTGGCGATGATTTGATAATGCCGCGCTCAACTGCAAAGGACATTATTGCCTTGATCTGAGCGAGGTAACGATTCACCGTTGCAACGGATTTCGTTTTATTTTTTTCTGCAAGAAAACTTTCGATATCATAACGGGTAATTCTATTTACTGGCTTTTCACCTAAAGCAGCCAAAATAGGCTTAACCCGGTATTCGATAGTCTTATATGAACGCCGCGTAACTCGCATTGCGGATAGAAAATTTCCATTCACTAAACACGCTAGAGACAAGCTGTCAAAGTAGGTCTGCATAAATCCTTCCGGATCATTGATGCACTCCGCCTTCATTTTCCGTGCTTGGTCACGGATCTCTCGAACGCTAGCTTCATTTGTGCTCGCAATTGACTTCCGATAGCGCCTTTTCTTTCGAGTGAAATTAAGATAGCCTACCTTGAGTCCAGATGGATAAATGAGCCACGTCAGTGATGGTTCGTATCTATCTCTGCATTCACGCTGCTTTGAACTGCACACCTCCAACTTAGTACCATCGTCAGTTGGAGCTACAGTCTCTTTGGACATCGCAACTCCTCTTATCTAGAACCCCCACCTTGGCGGTTCATTGAGAAGCATGTTGAACCAAGAAAAACTGAAATGGAAGACCCGCTCCAGAGCGTAACCATCTGATAATGCCTTATAAAAACAGACTTCCCTGCACATGGTATGTTTTGTGCTTTACAAATTTTTTCCATAGCAGTTGAGTCGAAATCAGTTTTTGTCCCCCTCTAAAGAATCAGAAAAAAGAAACTCAATAGAGTCCGATTTTGTGGCAGAAAAATATTTTTATTTTTTTTGTTCCCCCCGCCGTGCTGTACGATTTTTGATCTAAAACACTGCATTGAACACAAGTATTTACTTCCCCTACAGCTCTTGCTGTAGGGGTTATCACTCTTCTTCAAAAGCAGATACAAAAGTTGAGCGACCGGAGGTCCTTCTGTATCGACGCACCAATCCCTGTCTGGTCAATTTCTGGTAACTTTTCAGCGCACAAAAAACATGCAGGTTGGTTCATCCGTTCTTTGACAAAAAATGGGCTCACTTGTTGGAAGCTCGGGATGGGTGAGAGAGCGAAAAAGCCAATTCCATCCAGGGAAAAAACCTCGATAGGAGAACCTACCGACAACCGGATCCCGGTGTGGAGTCAGGGGATCCTTGCACACTATCTCGCCACTTAGTTCACCCTATGCAAAAACATGCCAGAAACTGGGCCAACAAGGTTGACACCCCCGTCCAGAAAGGGTTTAATGCGCGCCGTTGCCCAGATAGCTCAGTCGGTAGAGCAGGGGATTGAAAATCCCCGTGTCGGCGGTTCGATTCCGTCTCTGGGCACCACAATTCCTCCTTAGTTCAGTCGGTAGAACGGCGGACTGTTAATCCGTATGTCACTGGTTCAAGTCCAGTAGGAGGAGCCAAATTCGAAAAGCCCGCTCAATCGAGCGGGCTTTTTCATTTCTAGTTGCTGTTGCATGCTGCCAAAAAGAGCGTTGCGCCACAGGTGGCACTGAACAGCAGCATTCCGGTCTGCAGCATGCTGCCAGGGCATGGCTTCTTCTCTCTTTTTCTGGCCCTGATCCACTTCGGTTTCATCACATTCCCTTATCTATTTTGTCGGCCTGAATGGCTGCACTCCTGTGCAGGCGAACCATCTTTGTTGAATGGCGCCATGGCGTCAATCTCCCTCGCAAAACAATCAATTCAGCACCGTTGAAGAGCGGCTTGTCGGGTGATGTTTCGACCTTTAAGCCATTGTTAACATTTTGGAAAACCTGAGTGACCCCAAGGCAGGGCGGGGATATGATGGGATCAATGATGTTCCCATCCTGACGGAGAGATCCCAGATGAGCAGCCCCTTGAGCTATGTACTGGACGGCATTCATTGCGAGCCGCACTTTTTTACCGTTCCCCTCGATCATGATGAGCCGGATGGTGACAGCATTACCCTGTTTGCCCGTACCCTCTGCCGTAAAGACAAGCTCGATGAGAAGTTGCCCTGGCTGCTGTTTTTGCAAGGGGGGCCGGGATTCGGGGCGCCGCGCCCGACGGCTAACAGTGGTTGGCTCAAGCGGGCGTTGCAGGAGTTCAGAGTGCTGCTGCTGGATCAGCGTGGCACCGGGATGTCGAGCCCCATCCATGGGCATATTCTGGCCAAAATGACACCGACCGAGCAGGCGGAGTATCTCAGCCATTTTCGCGCCGACAGCATAGTGCAAGATGCCGAGTTCATCCGGCAGGAGCTCAGCCCCAAGCATCGCTGGAGCCTGCTGGGGCAAAGCTTTGGCGGCTTTTGCTGCCTGACCTATCTCTCGTTTTTCCCTGACAGTCTGCGGGAGGTCTATATCACCGGCGGTATCGCGCCGATCGGCCGCAGTGCCGAGGAGGTTTACCGCGCCACCTACCAGCGGGTGGCCGACAAGAACCGCGCCTTCTTCGCCCGCTTCCCCCACGCTCAGGGGATTGCCAACCGGCTGGCCAACCATCTGCACCAGCACGATGTGCGACTGCCCAACGGCCAGCGCCTGACGGTGGAGCAGTTCCAGCAGCAAGGGCTGGATCTCGGCGCTACGGGTGCCTTTGAGGAGCTTTATTACCTGCTGGAGGAGGCCTTTATCGGTGACAAGCTGAGCCCGGCCTTTCTCTATCAGGTGCAGAGCATGCAGCCATTCAATACCAACCCGCTGTTTGCCATCTTGCACGAAGCTATCTATGCCGAAGGGGAGGCGACTCGCTGGGCCGCCGCCCGGGTCAGGGGGGAATTCCCGGCGGTGAACTGGGCACCCGGCAAGGATTTCGCCTTCACCGGCGAGATGGTTTACCCCTGGATGTTCGAGCAGTTCCGCGAGTTGCTGCCCCTGAAAGAGGCTGCCCATAAGTTGGCCAACAAGGCTGACTGGGGGGCGCTCTATGACTCGGCACAGCTTGCCCGCAACAAGGTGCCGGTAGCCTGCGCCGTCTATCCCGAGGATATGTATGTGGAGTTTGACTACAGTCGCGAAACTCTGCGTGGCCTTGGCAACAGTCGTGCCTGGATCACCAATGAATATGAGCACAACGGTTTGCGCGCCGATGGTGAAGAGATTCTTGATCGTCTGATCGCGTTGAATCGCGACCGTTAATTGTCGTTATCGGCAATCATCGCGGGAGTCCGGACTCCCGCGATGATTGTTATGGATGGTTGTTATGAAAGCGTGACGCCCTGAACCTTGCCCCGCGCCTGCCAGACGATGAGTGGATAGCCGGCTGATTAATTTCCCCCTCTTTCACTGTTTCTGCCGATCCCTCACCATATACTTGCCAAACGACTCTGTATTGAGCCGCGGTCAAACCGATTGACCAACTCGTGCTCGTTACCATTAGAAAGTCGCTCTACCGCTCTGTATCCCGCGTATCAGATATGCCATCTCTGCATGCCCCGCAATCCGGGGTAGGGGATGGTCGTGCTTTTCAATCAAGATAAGGATGTATGATGAGAAAGTCTCTGTTGGCCTGCTCCCTGTTGCTGTGCCCTGTCGTGTTTGCTGCCACCCCCCATTGGGAATATAGCGGTGAGGCGGGGCCTACCCACTGGGCCAAGCTGACCCCTGAGTTTGGCCAGTGTGCGGGTAGCAATCAGTCGCCGGTTGACCTGAACGGATTGGTCGAGGCCAAACTGGCCCCGCTGGTACTCCACTATCAGGCGGGTGGCAACACAGTGGTCAACAATGGTCATACCGTGCAGGTCGGTTATGCCCCGGGCAGCATTTTGCAACTCGATGGCACCAGGTTTGAGCTCAAGCAGTTCCACTTCCACGCCCCGAGTGAAAACCTCATCGAGGGCAAATCCTATCCGCTGGAAGGGCATCTGGTGCACGTCAGTGACAAGGAAGAGATCGCCGTGGTGGCGGTGATGTTCGAGGCTGGCAAGGCCAATCCTGCGCTGGCGGCAGCTTGGAGTGCATTACCTGCCAAGGTGGGGGAGATCCAGGCCCTCAAGGCGCCGCTCTCTGCTGAGCAACTGCTGCCGGAAAGCCATGACTACTATCGCTTCAGCGGTTCCCTTACAACGCCTCCCTGCTCGGAAGGGGTGCGCTGGCTGGTGATGAAGCAGCCGGTTGAGGTCAGTCAGGCCCAGATCGACGCCTTCAAGGCGGTGATGCACCACCCCAACAACCGACCGGTGCAGCCCCTCAATGGGCGCGTGGTACTGCAATAACACAGCGTTGCAATAGCGCTGCAGATAGCAAAAACAACAAAGAGGGCCGCGAGGCCCTCTTTTACATGGCGAGGTATCGGTGTGCAATTAAAGCGCGGCGGCGATGCGGGCGCCAAGCGCCGCGTTGTTCAGTACCAGTTGAATGTTGGCCGCCAGTGAGTTGCCGCCGGTCAGCTCGCAGACGCGGGCCAGCAGGAAGGGGGTTGACGCCTTGCCCTTGATCCCCTGCTCATCCGCTTCACGCAGCGCTTGGGCAATGGCTGCGTCGATATCAGCTTTCGGCATGGCGTGTGCGGTCGGGATGGGGTTGGCCACCACGGCGCCGCCCGCCAGTCCCAGCTCCCACTTGAGGCGCAGCGCCTCGGCGATGGCCGCCGGGGTATCGAGGCGATAATCGACCTTGAAGCCGCTCTCGCGGGTGTAGAAGGCTGGCAGCTCCTCGGTTTGATAGCCGATCACCGGTACGCCCTGGGTCTCCAGATACTCCAGGGTCAGCCCGATATCGAGTATCGACTTGGCTCCGGCGCAGACTACGGCCACCGGCGTTTGTGCCAGCTCCTGCAGGTCGGCTGAGATATCGAAGGTCTCCTGCGCACCGCGATGTACCCCGCCGATCCCGCCGGTGGCAAAGACCCGGATCCCCGCCATGGCGGCGATGATCATGGTGGAGGCGACCGTGGTGGCCCCCATCCCCTTGCGTGCCAGCACGAACGGAATGTCGCGGCGGCTGCACTTGGTAACCGCATGGCCAGCCCGACCGAGGGCCTCCAGCGCACCGGCATCCAGTCCCACCTTGAGGCGGCCATCGAGGATGGCGATGGTGGCTGGAATGGATCCGTTATCGCGCACCACCTGCTCCACCTGACGGGCCGTCTCCACGTTCTGCGGATAGGGCATGCCGTGGGAGATGATGGTGGATTCGAGGGCAACCACCGGTTTGCCAGCAGCTAGCGCGGCAGCCACTTCCGGTTGGATATCGAGGTAAGCGTTCAGCATGAGTACTCCTCCAGTATGCGGTCAACGGCGGTCTTGCTCAGACCGGAAAAAACGGTATCGGAACAATTGACGGTGAGGGCGGCGCAGCCCAAGGCAAAGCGGGTGGTTTGGGCAATGTCGAGCTCTTGCAGCCAGGCGTGGGCGAGGCCAGCCATAAAGGCATCCCCGCCGCCGGTGACGTTGAGCACCGGACTACCCAGCACAGGCAGGTGGCCCTGTTGCTCGCCATCGCTGTAAAAGATCCCCTGTTCACCCAGACTGAGGAACAGTCGCTTGACCCCGGCGCGGTGGAACCAGGCGGCCACCATGGGCCAGGTTTCGGGCCCGGCGATGGTCATGCCGCACAACTGCTCGGCTTCACTGCGATTGGGTTTGAGGGTGTGGATCTTGCCGAGCCAGGGGCGGATCTTCTCCACCTTGGCCACCGAAACGGTATCGACAAAGATGGCGTGCTCTCCCTGCCGCTCGAACAGCCAGTCGAGGGTGTGGATGGCCAGATTGGTGTCGAGCACCCAAAGCCGGGCACCGCCGAGAAAGCCACCGAGCGGGGTCAGGCGGGCAGGGGTGAGCTGCTCTATGATGGCCATGTCGTTGATGGCGCAGCTCATTTCGCCGCTGCCATCATGCAGGCTGAGGTAGCAAGAGGTAGTGTGGCCATCGAGCACCAGGGTCTGGCGCACATCGACGCCGGCCCGCTGGCTTACCTCCAGCAGATGATGACCATACTGGTCGTTGCCGACCGCTGTAAGCAGCCGGGTGTCGCTGCCGAGCCGCGCCAGATTCTCGGCGATATTGCGGCCAACACCACCTGCCGAGGTGCGCACCTTGCCCGGGTTGGAGTCGCCGAGCAGCAGGTTGTCATGGCTGGTGCCACAAATATCCATATTGGCACCGCCGATCACCACTACGTAGGGGCCTTCTCGCAGTACATAACCTCTGCCTTGCACATATCCCTGCCGGATCAGGCTGGAGATGTGGCTGGCCAGCGCGGAGCGGCTGATGCCGAGGCGATCGGCCAGATCCTGCTGGGCAATCATGGGATCCTGACGCAGCAGGGCTAGGATCTCTTGTTCACGCTCAGTCATAGACAAACATCCATTTACAAACGTTTGTCCATTATTGCTGGGAAACGTTTGCTGGCTATCGGCTTGTACAAAATTTGTCGGCTTGCGCACAAAAAATCGACATTCAAAGCTGGGTTGGCAAGCGGTTTAGCCGGGGAGGGGACTTTTAACGGGTCGGTGGCCCTGCAACGGCTTATAATGGCCGTCGCAAGATGAGGAGAGATGATGGAAAAGAGTGCATTCTGCTGCGTGGGGTTGGTCAATCCCAAGTCCCCGGAAAATGTCGGTTCCGTGATGCGGGCTGCGGGTTGTTACGGGGTGGACGAGGTCTACTACACCGGCAACCGCTTCGAGCTGGCGCGCCGCTTTGCCACTGATACCAAGCAGATGGTGGAGAAGATCCCGCTGCTCGGGGTGGATGATCTGATGGCGTTTATCCCGCAGGGATGCGTGCCCGTGGTGGTCGATCTGATCGACGGCGCTACACCGCTCCCCGACTATGTCCATCCGGAACGCGCTTTTTATATCTTCGGGCCGGAGGATGGTACGCTCGATCCTGCCCTCTATGGCGCGGTGAAAGATGTGGTTTATGTGCCGACCAGTGGCTGTATGAATCTGGCGGCCTCGGTCAATGTGATCCTCTACGACCGCTTGGCCAAGGGAATGAGGGGAGAGTAATTAGCGCAACGTTATCATTCAGTCTGCAGGACTGGCAGCCACTTTCTGTTCCAGTTCTTCGATAAAACCCTGATAGTAGTCATAGAGCTGATAGTGCTTATAGATCTCTGCCAGACCCCCGCTGCGGATCAACTCAACCATTCCCTTATCCCAGAGCTGTAACATCCGGTTGCCTTGCTGGGTATCGGCAAAAATGGGATAGGTCGGGATCCAGCGCAGGAAGACGCGATGCAGCTCGGGAGGGATAGCCTCATCCACATAGAGCACGCCGGCAGTGAGGTAAAAGCGATATCGCTCTTTACCAAGCAGTTGCAGGGCCAGCTCATCGCTGTCAATTTCATGCCACTGCATGGTGACCGCAATGTACTTGTCGAATGCCCAGCCCCGCCGCCATATCACGGTTTGCCCTTCCAGACTTTTCTCCCCTTGCCACTGGGGTTGCCATTTCTTGAGCATGAACACGGTCAGGTCATCCGCTGATGCCGGATAGCGAGATTGCTGGACGCCGGATACTTCATCGCGATATACCCCCATGGCGATATCTCCCCCTTTTTTTGCAATGACAGCGAGAGCGCGCTTATAGGGCACAATATGGGGGGTTACCTGATAGCCGTGAGGCTGGTAGATGGCTCGCACCAGATCCAGATAGAGGCCTTTGCCATCCTTTTGACAAAAACCGGGCCAATCATCGCAATAAACGTCAATAGACTCTGCCCGGCAATTCGCCGCAGTGAACAGACAACAGAGCAACAGACAGATGCGTAGCATGGTCAGAGCTGGCCTCGCTGGGGCAGAGGAAAAAACACTGATACCCTACTTTATACCATGGCATTGATGGCGACGGCGTACAGAAAAAATCCCTGATGTTCATTTTGCGACAGGGTCGAGAGTTATTTTCAATCTGATGGTTATGATGAACTCAAGATTCAATAGTACCCCAATCAGTAGAGGAGACTGCATTATGCCATCGATCAAAACTCTGCTTTGTCCTGTCGATTTTTCCCAAATGTCCCGGGCGGTACTCGACTATGCCGTATTCATGGCGCAGAGCCATGAGGCCCAGCTCAAGCTGATCCATGTCGTAGACCAACTGCACGGCTTTGACAGTTACAAAATTCTTCATATGACAGCCGTTGAGATCACTCACGAAATGGAGCGTCAGGCCAGAGCCCAACTCAAAGAGCTGATTGCCACCCTGCCTATTCCGGCAACGTTTGATATTCGCTTTGGTAGGGCAGCGGATGAAATCATTATCCAGGCCAAGGAAGACGAGGTTGAACTGATCGTTATGGGGAGTCACGGCCGCTCCGGCATCAGCCATCTGCTGGTAGGCAGCGTTGCCGAATCCGTGGTGCGTCATGCTCCGTGCCCGGTCCTGGTGGTGCGCCAATAACTCGTCCCGTTTAGTGTGAGAGCGTGACAAACAAGGCCAGCGATTGCTGGCCTTGTGTTTTATGGTGTTGTGCCAGCTAGCCGTGGGCGTAGATGACACTGCCCCCTTTTATGGTATCTATGATGGCCCTGGCTTGTTCCTTTGGCAGGGCGGGACAGCCCCAGCTGCGGCCCAGTTTGTCATATTTGCGCAGATGGTTTGGGCTGGCATAGGCGGCGCCATGCACCACGATGGCACGTTTGCGGGCATTGCAGTTTTTGCCGGGGCTGAGCCCATCCAGCCGCAGGGAGTAGCCATGCTTGCCCAAGTAGGTTTCTGCGGTACGATAGACGCCGAGGGAGCTTTGTCGGGAGTTGAGCTGGTTGGAAAAGCGCTCTGCGGCTAGTTCACCTGAGTTGCGGCCATGGCTTACCCAGGTGTGATAAAGCAGTTTGTGACGTTTCATGTCGATGACGAACAGCCTGCGCTGAGTCGAAGGCTTGCTGTAATCAATGATGGTCAGGATGGATTTTTGCTTGCTGCGTACGCTTTGATAGCTGACAAGGGCTTTTTGAAAGGTTTGTCTGTCGAGTTTGCCGGCCAGCCCAAGCTGCTGATAGAGGTTGCGCTCACTACTGGCGGCGCTATTCCCGCTCCAGCCGATGCTCACCAGCAACAGTAACACTGGCCACAGTGGCCCCCACCGTTTTCCGAGTAACTCTGTCATCCCTGCTCCCCTCTTTGCGCATCCTTGCTTGTCCAACGGGCTGAAATTACAGCTATCCGCTCGATAGTTATATGCAAGGTGCTGAAAACGCGCAATAAAAAACCGGCCGCAGAGCGGCCGGAAGAAATTCAAACAGTAGACATTGGTTTCACAGGGTATAACCGACAGTCAACCTTTTAGAAGTTGTACTGCAGGGCGACAGCAACAACGTCGTCGGTGTTCTTGCCCAGAGAGTTGGTGGACTTGCCATCAACAGAGTCAAGCAGGTTCAGCTTGTAGTCAACGTAGGCGTTGAAGTTCTCGGTAAAGTTGTACCAGGCACCGATGGATACGTACTCGGTGTAGGTGTCGTCAATGCCGTGGGCAGTATCTTTGACGTCAGTGCGCAGGTAAGCCAGAGAAGGCTTGAACTTGCCGATGGTGTACTGGGCAACGGCTTCGTAACCATCCATCTTCTCGGCGTAGCCGTTGTTGACGAACAGGTGGTTCTCACCGTGGGAATAGGTTGCCGCCAGATAGAGGTCGCCTGCAGCATATTTGGCACCGAAGCCCATCAGCTTGGCATCTTTCTCGCCGCCAAAGGCTGCGTAGCGGGCCTGTTCGGCAGTTTTGCCAGCCTGGTTGTATGCAGCGCCCAGGCTCAGACCCATATCGAAGTCATAGTTGGCAGAGAAGGCAAAGCCCTCTTTGGAACCAGTGCTGTTCCAGCTCTCACCGTTGTAGAGGTTACCGTTGAAGGACTCGGCAATGGCGCTGCGGCCAGCATTTTGCGGGTTATTGTTACCAGTGAACTGGGCACCCAGAGTCAGACCTTCGTAGTTGAAGATGTACTGAGCCAGACCGTTGGTACGGCCGGTACCGAATACTTCGGTATCTTTGCCCAGGCCATCACCACCCCATTCGGGCAGTACGTCGGTATAGTTGTTTACGGCCTTGGTGAACAGACCATCCTGACGGCCATAACTGAAGGCACCGAAGCGATCGTGCTGGATGCCGGCATAGGCGTAACGCAGTTCATCGTTGTCAGAACCGGAGGTCGGCAGGTTGTATTCGGCAAAGCCGAATGCCTTCATCTCGGGAGCGATCTTGGTCTCGCCAGCAACGTGCAGACGGAAGTAGCTCTGATCTCCTTCGGCGCTGTTGTTGTCAGTGCCGTAGTAGGCACCCTGGGCACGGCCACCGATATCCAGCTTGGTGTCGTTCTGGTTGTAAACGGTAGCAGCGTGGGCGCCACTGGCCAGCAGCAAGCTGGAGATGGCCATAGTCAGTGCAGACTTTTTCATATCCTTATTTCCTCTGATGTAAACACTTCCGAACCTGTGGTCGGTTCTATGGAAATCGGAAAGGGTCCGATAGCCACACGGTAGGCGCTTGAACCTTGACTGGGCCTGAATCTGTCGTCGTTTAATTTGGTGCTGAAGGGCGCTGTTGATACTGGATATGACGTTTTTTGACAGGTTAAAAAGAGATTAAATTCAATGAATTATTCTCTATTGGCTGTTTTGACATTAAAGCTGGCCTGACCAATAAGGTCGATGACTCAAGTTGTGAGGCGAATCACGAAGGGGGAGAAGAGTGGCGGGAGGAAAATGGGACAGGAGCACTTGCCGTGCTCCTGTCAGGCGGTCAGCTTGCTTTTTGCCACAGTGTCATCAGCAAATCCTGTTCCAGCTGTGCCGGACCTTGCTGGATAAAGGCATGGCGCTGTTCGCCGTTGGCGCGCCAGCCGAGACGGCTTGTCTCCAGAATAAAGGCGCGCATGGTCTGATCCATAGAGATAGGGAACTGGCAGCGCTCCTGGCTTACCAGCCGGAGACCGGCAAGCGAGGGCCAGCTTAAAGGGTGTTCCATACTCACCGGATTGAGGCTGACCCGCAGTTGCCACTGATGACGCGGGCCCGGCTGCAGATAGAGCAGATAGCCACCGGGGGCCAGCCAGCTGACCAGCTGTTCCGTCTTGACCTTGAGATCGTTGACCAGCAGCACCTGAGCAGAGCCCGGTTGCAACGGCGCGCGAGCGGGATCGGCAATGACAAACTGGCCGTCCGGCTGCGCTTTTTTGGCGGCAAAGATGGTGTTCTTGGCGATATCAACCCCAGCAAACTGCCAGCCGGGCAGGCGCTCTGCCAGCGCGCGGCAGTAGTAGCCTTCACCACATCCCAGATGAACCAGCTCTTGTGGGGCAAGGGGAGCGAGCAGGGAGGCCATGGCCTCGACCAGCGGCAGTTGGTGGCCGGCTTCCAGGAAATGGTGCTTGGCGCGCATCAGGGCACGGCTGTCGCTGTCTTTGGGGTTTTTCTTGCCGGGGATGAGATCCAGATAACCTTCCGGTGCCGGATCGAAGTGATGCTTGTTGTCGCAATAGCGCCCCTGGGAGGCTTCATGAAGATGGAGCGGACTGCGGCAACGGGGACATTGAAGGTGCATAGTAACTCTCTGGGCGAATGCCGGAACAGTGAAGGGCGTTCGGGATTATAGGGGAGAGGATCAAAAAAGGCTGCCGTAGCAGCCTTTTTTATCCCAAGGCCTCAGTCAGCCCTGCGGACGGGTCATCAGCGAGTGCCAAATACCACAATGGTCTTGCCGTGAGCAGAGATGAGCTCCTGCTCTTCCAGCATCTTGAGGATGCGGCCCACGGTTTCACGGGAGCAGCCGACGATCTGGCCGATCTCCTGACGGGTTATCTTGATCTGCATCCCATCCGGGTGGGTCATGGCATCTGGCTGCTTGGCCAGGTTGAGCAGAGTCTGGGCGATCCGGCCGGTCACATCCAGGAAGGCGAGGTTACCCACTTTCTGGCTGGTGTGCTGCAGGCGCTTGGCCATCTGGCCAGAGAGACGCATCAGAATGTCCGGGTTGACCTGGATCAGCTGGCGGAACTTCTTGTAAGAGATCTCGGCCACTTCGCAAGAGCCTTTGGCGCGAACCCAGGCGGAACGCTCGGGATTCTCGTTCTCCTCGAACATCCCCATCTCGCCCAGGAAGTCACCCTGGTTCAGATAGGAGAGGATCATCTCTTTGCCCTCATCGTCCTTGATCAAGACGGCCACAGTGCCCTTGACGATGTAGTAGAGGGTCTCCGCTTTTTCACCCGCATGGATCAGGGTGCTCTTCGCGGGATACTTATGAATGTGGCAGTGCGACAAGAACCATTCCAGGGTGGGATCGCTTTGCGGTTTGCCAATAACCATGAGAATTCCTCTGTAGTGTCTTTTTATGGACTTGTGCGTCCGGGCAAGCTGCCAATCTTGCCATTCCTTGTATTAGTCGCAGTAGGATAAGAGCCTTTGTCTGTGCTGACAAGGCTTTGCGCCCTTTTGCAAGAGCCCTTTGGGTAATGCCTGCTGCGCTGCTTCGGCCATTCTAGGGAAGATAGAGGTCGGAGATGTTGATTTTGATCTATTTCCATCCCAACTCCCCCTGTTCGGCAGAGATAAGCGACTGGGTTATGCTAGGGATCCATCATCACGATTAACAGGAGAGAGTGCGAGATGAAAGCCAAGGTCAGCTGGGTGGAAGGGATGAAGTTTGTGGGTGAGAGTGAATCCGGTCACAAGGTGATCCTGGATGGAGCCAACCCCGGTGAGGGGGCCAGCCCGATGGAGATGATCCTGCTGGCGGTCGGTGGCTGCAGCTCTATTGATGTGGTCTCCATCCTAGAAAAAGCGCGCCAGTCGGTGACCGCTTGTCATGTCGAGGTCAGTGGCGAACGGGTTGATAGCGTGCCCCGGGTTTTCGAGAAGATTAATCTGCACTTCGTGGTGACAGGCAAGGGATTGGCAGAGAAACAGGTGGCCAGAGCGGTCGATCTGTCGATGGAAAAATACTGTTCTGTTTCCCTGATGTTGGAAAAAGCGGTACAAATTACCCATAGTTATCAAATTGTTGAAGCTTGATAACTGACGATTGTTTCGTTGGTACCCTGGCATAAGGCCGTCACATGAGGCCTCTGCACAAGGCCATTACATAAGGCCATCACATAAGGAAAGTGCAATGAAAAAATTGATCGCTCTGCTTCCCCTGTTGGGTCTGGCGGCGTGCAGCAGCCCGCAACCTACCCAGTATCAATACAGCCAATACCAGTGTGGCGAAGAGATGCTGGCCATTACCTATGATGCCCAGGCTGACATGGTGCAGTTCCCCTATGCCGGGGTTTACCACAAACTGGCGCGTGTGGAGTCAGAGTCTGGCGCCAAATATTCTGACGGCCTGACCACCTTCTGGAATCAGGAGAAACAGGCGCTCCTCACCCAGAAAGGGGTTACGCTGCTGACCTGTACGCTCAAATAAGTGTCCACAGATATCTGAAGGCGTGCAGCTTCGTGTCCCAGTCTGGCCAAGACCAGACTGGGACAAAACTGTGAGACCACAAAAAACGGCTTGCCGGGAGGCAAGCCGTTTTTCTATCCATCCCTTTTCAATAAGCCAGCATTAACTGTTAATTGGTCGGGACGCTATGAAGCAGTTCGGCAGCGAGCTGCTGGCTGAGCGCCTGACGTTGGCTATCAGCAATGCTTACATCGCTGGTCAGCTGGATGATGCTGCTCCAGACTGCTTTCTGGGTTTTGCGATCGAGCAGCACTATGGCCAGCGAGCCTTTGCGCTGGTTGGCCGAGGCATAGACCCCGGGCGTCATGCCGAGGCGGGCGAAAATCTCGCCATCGCTCATATCCTTGCCGCCCGCGACGCCTATGGCGACCCACAGATCCGCCTCGTCGAGCGGCGCACTCTGCCACCCCTTGCCATTGAGCTCCCGGCTCACCGCCTGCTGCATCGGCTCCAGCCACCCTTCCGCCAGCTCACCGGCGAATTGATACTGCTCGGCCAGGGCGTAGCGCGGGGTTGCGCCATAGGTCCAGTTGCCAATCGGACGAACCAGCATGGTGCCGGACTCCAGCGTGGGGGCCGTCGGCCCGCTGCTGCAGCCGCCAAGCAGGGCGGCCAATACCACAGAGATAAACGCTAACCGCATTGTGAACTCCTTGGCTTAAGTGATCTTGCCGGTTTCAAGTAGTTGCTGGATGAGTGGCTTAAGGATCAACTCCATGGCAAACCCCATCTTGCCACCCGGCACGACGATGGTATTCATTCGTGACATGAATGAGCCGTCGATCATCGACAACAGATAGGGAAAATCGACCTGTTTTATGCCGCGAAACCGGATCACCAGCATACTCTCGTCCAGACTCGGGATCACCTTGGCACTGAAGGGATTGGAGGTGTCCACTGTCGGCACCCGTTGGAAGTTGATATGGGTGCGCGAGAACTGCGGGGTGATGAAGTTGATGTAATCATCCATGGAGCGGACTATGGAGTCGGTTACGGCCTCACGGGAGTGGCCGCGCTCCGAGGTATCGCGGATCAGCTTCTGGATCCACTCCAGGTTGACGATGGGCACCACGCCGATGAGAAAGTCCACGTGGCGGGCTACGTTGTGATCCTCAGTGACCACACCACCGTGCAGCCCTTCATAAAACAGCAGGTCAGTGTCGCTCGGCAGATGCTGCCAGGGGGTGAAGGTGCCGGGCATCTGGTTGAAGGGGACCGCCTCGTCAAAGCTGTGCAGATAGCGGCGATACTGGCCGGTGCCATCCTGGCCATAGCCCTGAAAAAAGCTCTCCAGCAAGCCGAAGTCATTGGCCTCGGGGCCAAAATAGCTGATGTGGCGTCCTTGTTCACGCGCCTTGCGGATTGCCACATCCATCTCGGGGCGGGTGTAGCGGTGAAAACTGTCACCTTCCACCACGGCTGCCTGATAACCCAATTGGTGGAACATGGATCGAAAGGCGATGGTGGAGGTAGAGGTACCGGCACCGGACGACCCGGTGACGGCGATAATGGGATGCTTGGCCGACATAGAATGCTCTCTTCCTTGGGAGTTTCGTTATACGGGCGTGAACCCGAGATGGTCAAGACGGCTCGTTGAAACGATCGCGTGGCACAATATTGACCGATTCATGCAACTCGCTATAGACGATCACGGCGATGCCTTGCTGTAATTGAGTCCTTACCATAGCGACTTTGGCTTCAAGCGAAACATCATGTTCGCCATATTCGGTGCCTTCTTGCAGCACAAACTGTTCGATCAGGTTGGTCAGGGTATCGGCATCCAACGCTTGCCAGGGGATTATCATGAAGGGATCTCGATGCAAAAGGGTATAACCGTCAGCTATTGTTGTGCGCAATAAAATGAGTGCAACCTCTTTTTACGCGTTTCGTGGAGTGTGAGACATGTTGTCTGAAGAGCAACGCCGGGCCCCCTCAACGATATCGGCTCACATGGATCTTGCTCGTCGCCAGGCCATCAGTCGCGGCATGGTCTGGTTCTGGTTGCTGAACTGGCTGGTTGTGCTGTTTCTGGCGATACGCTACCAGGTCTACAGCCAGGCAGGCCTGGCCAGTGACGGTACTCTGCCATGGCGCTTTCAGAGTGAGCTGGGCTTTGTCATGGTCGTGCTGCTGCTGCTGCCGGTTGCAGCCCTGCTCTGCAATCATCTGCAGGATCGAGTCTGGCTATGGTGCGCATTGGTCGTAATGCTGGTCTGGGGGGGCGTCTGGACGCTGCATATCTTCACCATTGGTGAAGTTGAGCTGCGAGGAGGGGCAAGTTATGCCAACGGGATCATGCGCCTCAATTTACTGGCTGCGCTGATCGCGTTTTATCCCGACCGACGCGTGTTGTATGCCTATCTCAGTGTACCGTTGCTATTTGGCGTTGCGCGTTTGTGGTGGCTGGAGGTGGATTTTCCGCAGCTTTATCTGCTTGAGGTGGTATGTACCATAATGGCGCTGGAGGTTGGTCGCCGGATGCTGCATCGCTGGTTTGAATTGGCCGTGATGCGTGAGCATGACAATCTGGCCCTGTTGCGGCGCCTCGATGCACTGGCCAAGCAGGATCCACTGACTGGTCTTGCCAATCGGCGCCACTTCAGTCAGGAGCTCGAACGCTGCAAAGCCCATAGTCAGTCGAGCGGCGCCCCGCTTGCCCTTATCCTCATCGATGTGGACTACTTCAAACGCTTTAACGATCACTATGGCCATCAGGCGGGGGATGTCTGCCTGCGGGAGGTGGCGCAGTTGATGATGCGTTCGGTGCGCAGTGAGGCGGATCTGGCCGCCCGTTATGGCGGCGAGGAGTTTGTGTTGCTACTGCCCGATGCCGACAGGCAGAGCGCCGCTGCGGTAGCGCGGCGGCTGCAGGATGGGCTGGCCGAATTGCAGCTTGAGCATCTGGCATCCGATGTTGCCAGTCGGGTGACCATCAGTCAGGGGATCGCGACACTGGAAGGCGGGGAGAGTGGTGAGCAGCTACTGGCGCGGGCCGACCAGGCCCTCTACATGGCCAAGGCTGGGGGTCGCAATCAGTTCTGCACCGCACCCTGAGTCTGTTCGGCAATCCAGTGACTGATCCGCTCATCCAACCAGAACTTTGGCCGCCAGGGGGTGCCGTGCAGAAAACCGACATGGCCGCCGCGCTGGCTCAGCTCATAGCGCACCGTGGGCGAGAGTTGATCCGGCCGGGGAATGACCGCGTGTGACATAAAGGGATCGTCGGCGGCGTGCAGGATAAGGGTCGGGATGGGGATTTGAGCCAGTAGCGGTAGTCCCGAGCAGCTCTGGTAGTAGTGGCTGGCACTGTGAAAGCCGTGCAGCGGAGCGGTGACCAGTTCGTCAAAATCGCGCAGGGTGGCAATCTGCTCCACTTGCCGGGGCTGCCAGCGTTCACTCGCTTTCTGCTGTTGGCTGATCTTGCTGAGCAAATTGCGGCGCATGGTACGCAGCAGATAGTTCTGATAGACCTTTGAGAAACCCTGATTGACCCGTTCGGCACAGCTGGCCAGTTGCAGCGGGGCTGAGACTACCACTGCCGCTTTCAATGCCGCAGGACAGGCCCGTGCCAGCAAGTTGACCAGCATATTGCCACCCAGTGAAAAGCCGATGGCGATCAGCGGTTTGCCCGGGAAGCGTTGGCTCAGCTCGGCAATCAGCTCCTGCGCATCACCGATGGCGCCGGAGTGATAGGCATGCAGGTGGCGATTGGGCTCGCCGCTGCAGCCACGAAAGTGCATCAGCACGGCCTCTCTGCCCTCTTGCTGCAGATGGGTGAATAATCCCTTGGCATAGTGGGAGTGAATGCTCCCCTCCAGCCCGTGAAAGACCACCACCAGTGGTCGCGAATCTGTCGTGATCTCGCCGCTCCAGGCGAGATCGACAAAATCCCCGTCAGTCAGTTCGAAGCGCTCGGCCACAAATCGGGCCGGAGTCCGGCGCAGCCATTTGGGCAATATGGTCTGCAGATGAGGATTGCGGGCCCACCAGGGGGCGTGGAAGTGGCTTTCGGTCAGCATGGCGTCGTCGGTCTGGGTCGAAGATAGAGGGGCGAGAGGTGTTCAGCTCCCGCCAGTCATTGGCTTATTTCAGCAGGCGATCGTGATGTTCGGCACCGCGCAACATGGCCTGGATCAGCTCGTTGGCCTCGAACTTGGTCAGCGCCTCATGGGCGCCCACCTGATGGGCCCGCTCCACACTGATCTCGCTGGAGAGGGAGGTGTGCAGGATGATGTAGGCCCCCGCCAGTTTGCTGTCGCTCTGTACCTCGAAGGCCAGCTCGTAGCCATCGAGCCCAGGCATCTCGATATCGCTCACCAGAATATCGATGGGGGTCTGCTGGCTGGCACGTTGTTGCATCAGGGTCAGTGCGTCCTTGCCATTGGTACAGACCTCATAAGGGATATTGATGTAATCGAGGGCTGCCATCAGCTGGCGACGGGCGACCGAGGAGTCATCAACCAGCAGGATCCGCATCGGCTTGATCCGCTCCCGCTGCACATCGGTCAGCACCGGATAGAGGTGGCTCGGATCGTCCGGATAGACCCGGGAGAGGATCAGCTCCACATCCAGCAGCTGGATCAGCTGGTCATTGACCCGGGTGACACCAGTCACAAACACATTGTGGCCGAGGGCGGCGGGAGGTGACTCGATATCGCGCCAGTTGCACTCGGTGATCTTGTCGATGCCTCGCACCAGAAAGCCCACCAGGGTGCGGCGGCAATCGGTGATGATGATAAAGCAGTGGGGCATCTCCTCCTTGCTGATGGGGCGATAACCCACCGCCATCGCCATGTCGATCACCGGAATGGTGGCGCCGCGCATATTGGCGGCCCCCAGCACGGTCGGATGCGAGTGCGGCATGGCGGTCAGCTGGGTGTAAGGGACTATCTCCTTTACCTTGAGGGTGCCTATGGCAAAGGATTGCTGGGCTGAAAGGTGAAACAGCAACATGCCCTGGGATTGATTGGCTTTGCTCGTCATGGCAGATGTCCTGTTGGTCGAAAGGTTGGCAGTCACTTCAGGCCTTTAGCATAAAGGATTACGGGGGGGATGGCCCTTCCTTGTTAACGACCATCTGGCAAAAAACTGGACTCGTTCAGCCAATTTAGTTGGCGCATTCATACCTGTGTCCGGTTATTGATCGCCATCCTCGCCAACGCCCCACTGCTGGCAGGCCGCTCGCAATGCGGCCTCATCGGCATAACCCAGCTTGCTGGCCACCTGCGCGGGTTTGCTGCCGCCCTTGAGCAATCTGAGCGCCTGCAGCAGTTGCCACTGTTGTTGCAATTCACTCCCTTCCACCGGCGCATCGGCTTGTTGTGCCCACAGTTGCAGAGACTCCGGCTGGCCATTGGCCAGCGCTTGCCAGCAGGCTTGCAGCTCACCGTGACCCTGCTGGCTGATGGCACACTGTTGCAGCTCATCCAGGATCACCTGCAGTCGCTGACCGTAGGCCCCTTGCCACTCTTTTGGACGTTGCCACCGTGCCAGCGAGTCGAGCAGGGCATCGAGCAGCGGGGTGGTCTGCAGCCAGCCTGCCTGCTGCGGCTGAGCCACGCGCAAAGAGACATTCAGCTGATCGTACTCGCAACCGCTGAGGGGGCTGAAGGCCGCAAGTGCATCGGCGCAGAGCCAGAAGCTGCAGCCTGCCGGAAGCAACAGCTCATGTTGGCCCAGTCTCAGCAGCGCGGCGCCCCGGGTGATCCGCAACAGCTGCCCGACCGGAGTTCGTTTGCGGTTGCCGGCGTGCAATCCCTCACAGGAAAAATGGTGGTATTCGATTGCGTGATGCATGTAAAAACCCTGATATGATGCTGCCTGGAGGTAACAAATATGGAAACCAGGCGTAAAAAACGCTTCATTGCCGGTGCGGTTTGCCCGGCGTGCGGCAAGTTGGACAACATGATGCTGTATCTGGAGCATGGAGTCGAGAAGGTGACCTGCGTCGCCTGTGGCGATACCCAGGTACAAACGCCTGCCGAGGTCGACAAGCAGACTCGCGAGGCGGAAGAGGTGATCGGGGTGTTTCGCCCCTGATGTGGCAACGGCGGGTGGAGTGCGGGTCTCCTCGCTGACGCTGTTGCCGTTTTTTTCGTCACTCCGTGGCGCCGCACGGCATATGCGCGGCCCGCTTTTTAGGGTATTCTGAGCCCGTTTTTTTCTATCCGCAGGATCCTGACATGAAAGTAGCTCCTCTGAGCGTGGTTACGCTGGAATACACAGTCACCGACGAGCACGGTGAAGTCATCGACAGCACTGTCGGCAAAGAGCCGCTGGTCTATCTGCACGGCACCCGTTACCTGGTCTCTGGCCTGGAAGCCGAGCTGGAAGGTCGCGCGGTAGGTGAAGCCTTCGAAGTGACTCTGGCACCGAGCCAGGCCTACGGCGAATATGACGAGACACTGGTACAAGAAGTACCGGGCGAGCTGTTCGACGGCATGGAAGTCTCCGAAGGGGATACTTTTGTGGCTGAAACCGACGATGGCCACCGTCCGGTGACCGTGGTTGAAGTGTCCGAAGAGTTCGTCAAGGTGGATGGCAACCATCCGCTGGCTGGCGTAACCCTGGGCTTCAAGGTCGAGATCAAGGATGTGCGTGCTGCCACTGCCGAAGAGCTGGCTCACGGCCATGTTCACGGTGCCGGTGGTTGCGGTCACGATCACGGTCATGACCACGATCACGGCGGTTGCTGTGGCGGTCATGGTCACGACCACGATGAGGAGCATGGCCAGAGCGGTTGCTGTGGCGGTGCTGGCCACGGTCACGATCATGGCCACGACCACGGTGACGACCATGGTCACGGCGGCTGCTGCGGTGGCGGCGGTTGTGGTGGCAAGGGCCATCACCACTGATCACGGCCATACCGATGATAAAAAACCCGCGTGAACGCGGGTTTTTTTATTGGCTGACAGCTATGCCAAGCCATGTCGCCAGACCAGAGATAGCGCCGGTTCAGTAGTGCGGCGGAGGGGTCTCTTCGGCCATGCTGGCAATCTGGCTGGGTTGTACGCTTTGCAGTTTATCGATCAGCAGCTGGATCTGGTATTTGAGTCGATCGAGTTCGCGGCCCTGAGTGGTCACCTCGTCGTTGAGCTGCTCTATGGCGTACTCCGCATAGGCGAGACGGGTTTCCAGGGTTTCGATGCGATCGTTAAGTTGCTGACTCATGGGCCTTCGGGTCCTTACTTGATTGTCCAGATTTCGGCCAGACCACTGGAGCTGGCACTGACAAGATGGCTATTGTCGCGCAAAGCGACGCCGTAGACCACTGCGCTGGGCGGTTTCACCTTGGGTTGCGGCGAGACGCGCCAGCTCTGCAGCAGGGCACCATCGCTCACTTGCCACAGGGAGAGCTGACGGGAAGGGGCGCCAGTGATGATCCACTTGCCATCGTTGGCAAAGCGGGCGCTGGTGTAGACCTCAAAGCGGTGATCATATTGCAGCTGGCTTACCTCCTTGCCGGTTTTCAGATCCCAGATGCTGGCCCGGCTGCTGTCGGCGGTGAAGGCGTAGCGGCCGCTCGGTTCCAGTCTGGCCATGATCACCCGGCCACCATGGTTGAAGCGCCAGATCACCTGCCCGCTGCGGGTATCCCACAGATAGGCGCTGTAGTCGTTGCCGCCGGTCAGGGCATAGCGACCGTTGGCGGAGAGATCCACCGTATTGACCTGTTCGGTGTGCCCCAGAAACTGCAGGCGACGGCCGCTTTGGGTATCGAGCCACTCTGCCTTGCCATCTTCCCGGCCGATCAGCACATAGCGCCCGTCAGCTGAGAGCGCGATGTCCCTCAGCTTGGATTCAGGAAGTGAGTAGTAGCCTTGTGACTGCCCATCCTGCAACCGCCAGGTGGCAAAGGTGTCGGTTGTGGCGGTGACGGCATGGCTGTTGCCTTCGGAAAAACGGGTAATGAAAACGAGATCGTCCGGCGAGTCGGATTGCTTCCAGCGCCAGCGTTGACGGTTCTGTTCCAGATCCCAGACGATGATGCCCTGGCTGATGCTGGAGACGATGGCCTGCTTGCCATCATTGGAGAGATCTGCGGTCAGCAGACCCGTGCTGGCGAGGGTCATTTGCTGGTTGGGTTGGGAGCTCTGCTCGCAACCGGTGAGCATTAAACAGAGGCTCACCAGATAAATGGCACTTTTTATCATTTTTGCGGTCTCACGCTTTTGTTACCTGCGATCACGGCGTTAGTATAAGGCGCTTATCACGATAAACCTCTCATTTCACGATGGAACCGAGAGCGGTATTTGGAGTTTGGAGAAACTGATGAACAAATTTCTGAAGGTGTCCCTGTTGGCGGCGGCGGTTGCCGTCGGTCTGACTGCTTGCCAAAAAGACGAGAAGCCTGCTGCGGCCAATACCGCCGAAGTGAAGGCAGAAGCCAGCAAGCCGGCAGAGGCGACCAAGGCCGAAGCCAAGAGCTTTGAAGAGCAATCTGGCTACGCAATTGGCCTCTCCATGGGTCGTTACATCGCCAATACCCTGGAGCGTCAGCAGGAACTGGGCATCAAACTGGACAACGCCGTGATCCTGAAAGGGGTGACCGACGGTCTGGGCAAAGAAGCCAAGATGACTGATGAAGAGATCCAGAAGGTACTGCAGGATTACGATGCCAAGATCAACGAGCTGACCAAGGCCAAGGCCGAGAAAGACGCCGTTGAGAATCTGAAGAAGGGTGAAGAGTTCCTGGCTGCAAACGCCAAGAAAGAGGGTGTGAAGAGCACTGAATCCGGCCTGCAATACGTGGTCGAGAAGATGGGCACTGGTGCCAAGCCGAAATCTACCGACATCGTCAAGGTGCACTACACCGGTACCCTGACCGACGGCACCAAGTTCGACAGCTCCGTCGATCGCGGCGAGCCGGCTACCTTCCCGCTCAACCAGGTTATCCCGGGTTGGACTGAAGGCGTACAGCTGATGCCGGTTGGCTCCAAGTTCAAGTTCTTCCTGCCGTCCAAGCTGGCCTATGGCGAGCACGGTGCAGGCTCCATCCCGGCGAATGCCGTGCTGGTGTTTGACGTTGAGCTGCTGGCTATCGAGAAGCCGACTGCAGACGATGCCAAGAAGTAATCTTTTCTTGTAGTGAAAAACGGCTCCTTAAGGAGCCGTTTTTACTTGTGTATTCCCTGCAATCGCGGGATAACAGAGCTGTCTTGGCGTTGGGGTTGCGCGCGAAAATAAGGCAAAATAGATCGCAGAATCAAATACAAGGATGAGTCCAGTGGCTGAAAATAAATCGCGTGTCCTGCTGGTGGAAGATACCCGTAGTCTGGCGGTGGTCTATGAACAGTACTTGCGCCAGGAGGGGTATGAGGTGGTGCTGGCCGATTGCGGTCAACAGGCGTTGGCGCAGTTGCTGGCAAGTCCTCCCCCCGTGGTGCTGCTGGATCTGGAGTTGCCGGATATGTCCGGTATGGATATTCTGCAGATGATCACCGAACAGCAGTTGCCTTGCTCGGTGGTGGTGATCACCGCCCACGGCTCGGTGGATGTGGCGGTGGAGGCGATGCGCCTCGGTGCCTTCGATTTTCTGACCAAGCCGTTTGACAGCAAGCGGCTCTGCGCCACCGTTCGCAATGCCTTGAAACATCAGCAGTTGAGTTCGCTGGTTGCCCACTATCGGGAGAACTTCGAGCGCAGCTCCTTCTTCGGTTTTATCGGTGCCTCCATGTCGATGCAGGCGGTCTATCGCATCATCGAGAGCGCGGCGCCCAGCAAGGCTACCGTCTTTATCACTGGCGAGAGCGGCACCGGTAAAGAGGTGTGTGCCGAAGCGATTCACCAGTGCAGTCCCCGTAGCGAACAGCCCTTTATTGCCCTCAACTGCGCCGCCATTCCCCACGATCTGATGGAGAGCGAGATCTTCGGTCATGTGAAGGGCTCTTTTACCGGCGCCCAGGGGGATCGCAAGGGGGCGGCCAGTCTGGCTGATGGCGGTACCCTCTTTCTCGACGAGATCTGCGAGATGGACCTGGATCTGCAGAGCAAGCTGCTGCGCTTCATCCAGACCGGCACAGTGCAGCGAGTCGGCAGTGGCAAGCTCGAGACGGTGGATGTGCGCTTTATCTGCGCCACCAACAGGGATCCGCTGGTAGAGGTAAAAGCGGGCCGTTTTCGCGAGGATCTCTACTATCGGCTCCACGTCATTCCGCTTACCCTGCCGCCGCTGCGGGAGCGGGGTGAGGATATCCTGCTGCTAGCGCGTACCCTGCTGCAGAGCTACGCCAAGGAGGAGAACAAACGCTTCAAGGATTTTGATGTCGAGGCTGCACGAGTGCTGCTCGACTACCCCTGGCCCGGCAACGTACGCGAGCTGCAGAACGTGGTGCGCAATATCGTGGTGCTCAATGACAAGGAGCTGGTGAGCCCGGATATTCTGCCGCCACCGCTCAATGGGGTTCGTCCCCAGCTGCCGGCTGCGATTGCGGCAGCGGTGGCATCGGCTCCGGCCGCCACCGGCGTGGCCCACGGGCCAATTCGTCCGCTCTGGCTGGTGGAGAAAGAGGTGATCGAACAGGCCATCGCCAGCTGTGACGGCAACATTCCCAAGGCGGCGGCACTGCTCGAGATCAGCCCCTCCACCATTTACCGTAAAAAGCAGGGGTGGGAAGAGTCCAACCGGGCCTGAACCATCTTGCCAGGAGAAAGGGCGGCTAGCGTGCCGCCCTTGTTATTTTGGGGATCAGAGTTTGGCGAGGCGCTTGAGGCGGGCCAGTCGTTCCCCCTCGTTGGCGCTGAACCAGCGGTCCTGTGACAGCAGAAACCAGGCGCGGGAGAAGTATTCCGCGGCCAGCGGATCGTCCAGCACCAAGGCATTCTCCCCCAGCTCCTCGAACAGATAACCATCCTCAGGTTCGCCAGCCTCGGCCATATCGGCCTTGAGCTGGTGCAGCTCTGCCAGCGCCTGCTGGTGCTGACCCTGGGCCCGGGTCAGGCGAGCCAGACTCCAGCGGGCGATAAACGCCTTGGCCGGCTGGTTATGTTGCAGATGCCAGGCCAGGCACTTCTGTTGCTGGATTTTCGCCTCCTCGAAGCGGCCCAGTTCGAACAGGGTCCAGCCCTGATTGTTGTAAAGGGGGGCCAGCCAGCCGCGCACCTTCTCGTCACTGCTGCGTTCCGCCAGCTCCATCGCCAGTTGATGCCAGCGGCTCTGCTCTTCCAGCGGTGCGGCGATGGCGATCATGTGGGCGGCGTCGATAGCAAGATAGGTCTCCTTCTCCTTGAGCCCCCATTGCCAAGCTTGTTCAAACAGCGGTTTGGCACTGGCTTTGTCGCCCGCCGAGTTAAAGGTGCGGCCTCGCTCCAGCAGGGCCCTGATCCGCGCTCTGGGGGTTGTATCTGTGAGACGAGGCGCTATCTCGTCGAGCAGCTGGTGGGCTTCGGCAAACTGGCGCTGCAGCGAATGGGTACGGGCAATTTGGGTCAGCAACTCCAGTTCGAGTTGCAGGTCGGCGGCGGCGCGCGCTTCGGGAAGAAGGGTGTGAAAACGAAGGGCACTGGCGGCGGGATCCTGATAATCCCACAGCGCCATGAAATCGGGCGGATTGTCCATTTGGCCTCCTTGCTGGTTATCCTGTCACCAAGATGCCTGCAGGCCATTGTTTGTACAAGGGCGCCCGTCACAGAGCGCCCCTTGAGCCATGCTAACGGTTGTGCCAGCCGATCAGTAGACCATGGCCAGGCTCATCAGCATCAGGCCGAGGGCGGCAAAGGCCCCCTCCTTGATGGCGAGCCGTGGCACCAGCGCCTTGGGCAGGGCCGGAAACAGGCTCAGGGCAAAGCCAAGGCCCGGCATCAACCAGTGGAATGCCGGATCGCGCAGGGCGGGATTGGCGGCTCCATTGATGATGATCAGCAAAATAAACAGGGTGAAGGCGGGGAGGATAAACCAGCGTACCCCGCCGGCGGCGACCGCCCGCAGCGGCGAAATGCGATAGAGCAGCATGGTCACAAGGAACAGAACAAAAGGGGCCAGCAGATAGAGCGGAGCGGGGTTCATAACATCTTTCCTGAAAACTGATCGTCAAAAAACAGGGAGTCCGGTGCAAGAGGCGCGGGATTTAACCACTCTTCGCAGGTAATCACCAGCAGCCCGGGCCCGGGCTGTGAAGAGGATCCCGGATAAAGGTTTGCTAGTGCGTCTTAATGCAACCAGAACCAGGCTGCTGCAAATCCCAGCCAGCTCAGCACCAGCAAGATCCAGGGCAGGGGATGCTGATGGCTTACTTCAACCAGCTCCAGCTGATCGTCTTGTTCTTCGATTTGGGGCGCGCCCTGTGGCTGCCTGGCTTTGGCCTGCAATTTTTTCTGGCGGCTCGCTTCGCGGGCCCGCGCCTTCATCTGTTTCTTGTATTCGTCGATGCCTTTCTGGATCCCTTGTGCGATAAGTTGGGTCTGTTCCTTGGTCTGCCCCGGCTTCTGGTTGGCACGGGCAATTTTCATCGCCTCCTGCTGGGTCTCGGGGGAAATCTTGTCGTACTTGGCCATCAAATTATCTCCTCGGGCATGGCTGGCTGGGGAGTATGCCATAAAGGCGCGTCCGGGTGGCGCCTCCTTGGTGCGGGAGGGGAGCAAGTGAGTGACTGCTCAACAAAAAACCTGATAAATCAGCAGGAAGCCGGATGTTGGGCCGAAGATCACAATTAGCAGAATTTGTGAGTCATCGATGAAAAACGGTCATCTGTTGTTTGTTATATTGGCGCCCGACCCGCTGGACAGGGTTGATAAATAACAAAACAATCAAGGTGATATGGAAATGAATAATAACTTTATCAAAGGTGGCGTGGCACTGGCCGTGCTTGCTGCACTGACTGGCTGTAATACCTCGAGCAATGACACCGTTGCACCCTGCACCGAAAATGTCTGCAAACTGACCATCCTGCACACCAACGATACCCACGGCCGTTTCTGGCACAACGCTGAAAATGAGTATGGTATGGCTGCCCAGAAGACTCTGGTCGAGCAGCTGCGTGCCGATGCCAAGGCTGCTGGCAGTGACGTACTGGTTCTTTCCGGTGGTGATGTGAATACCGGGGTGCCGGAGTCCGATTTGCAGGACGCCGAGCCTGACTTCATGGCGATGAACAACATTCGCTACGATGCCATGGCGGTGGGCAACCATGAATTCGACAATCCCCTCAGCGTACTGGAGAAGCAGCGCAAGTGGGCCCAGTTCCCCATGCTCTCGGCCAACATCTATGACAAGGCCAGCGGCAAACACTACTTTGACCCCTACAAGGTGTTCAAGCTGGAGAGCGGTCTCAAGGTCGCCGTACTGGGCCTGACCACCGAAGATACCGCCCAGCTGGTTGACCCCAACAACGTGCAGACCCTGGAGTTCCGCGATCCGACCAGCGAGGCGGCCAAACTGGGCCAGCAGATACGCAGCAACAAGGAGGCCAATCTGGTCTTCGCCATCACTCACATGGGCCATTACGAGAATGGTCAGCACGGCAGCAATGCGCCGGGCGATGTAGAGATGGCTCGTGCACTGCCGGCAGGGACTCTGGATGCCATCATTGGTGGCCACTCCCAGAATCCGGTCTGTATGGAACCGGGTACCACCAACAAGTACGCCAATTTCAAACCGGGTGATAACTGCCAACCGGACCAGCAAAACGGCACCTGGATCATGCAGGCCCACGAGTGGGGCAAGTATGTGGGCCGTGCCCAGTTTGAGTACCAGAATGGCAAATTGACCCTGACCAGCTATGACCTGATCCCGGTCAACCTGATCAAGCGCAACGCCAAGGGAGAAGCGATCGATGCCAACGGCGCCGTAACCAAGGACCCGGCCAAGATGCAGTTCGTACAGGACGAGATCACCAAGGATCCCGAGCTGTATAACACCCTGCTGGGTTACCAGGAGAAAGGTCAGCAAGAGCTGAATGTCGTCATTGGCTCGGCAGATGGCTTGCTGGTTGGTGATCGCAACTCGGTTCGCAACAAGCAGACCAACCTGGGTCGCCTCATCACCACGGCGACCAGCAGCAAGCTGGGTGTCGACTTTGGTATCGTCAACTCAGGCGGTGTGCGCGACAGCATCCCGGCCGGTGATATCACCTACCGCAGCGTGCTGCTGGTGCACCCGTTTGGCAACACGGTCAACAAGGCTGTCATGAAGGGAAGCGAGCTGGCGACCTATCTGGGCCAGGTGGCAAGCAAGACCCGCAATACCGGTGGTTATGCCCAGTTTGGCGGTATCAACATGGCGGTGGATTGCCAGGCCAAGAGCGTCAATATCACCAGTATCGGTGGCAAGGCGTTTGATCCGGCAGCAACCTACAGCTTCGCGATCCCGAGCTTCAGCGCCTCCGGTGGTGACGGCTATCCGAAGATCGATACCATCAACGCCGGGTTGGTCGATGCTGCCGTGCTGAAGGAGTACATCGAGATCAAGAAGACCATCAACGTGGCCGATTATCAGCCAGGCAATGAGGTGAGCTACCTGAACTCAGCCTCTACCGAAGGGTGCAACTGATTCGTCAGCGGGGCGCATAGCCTCCAGATGTGATCCGAAAGGGCAGCCGGTGGCTGCCCTTTGTCGTTATGTGCGTGGTGACATGTCATCTGGGGATTGGTCACAACTCTTCAATTATCAATGACGATAGCCATCGCCTGTAGGAGGTCAGGTGAGGGGATGAAATGAAAAGAGGCGGCCCATGGGCCGCCTCTTGCGTAGTGACAATCTAAACCTTACAGCTGCTCGATACCGACGATATGCCAGGGGGCATTGTTCTTGGCCAGATCGCGCTCGAGGTGCCACACCTCCTTGATGTCTTCTTCGACCTGCTCCTGACGGTCCATGTAGCGGCCGCTGAAGCGCACGCTAACCTGGGCCCAGTCGCTGCCGTAGTCGGCGCGTACCAGCTGGGTATCCACATACATCACTTCGGTATGCTGGTCGCCAGTCAGTTCGGCGCGCTCGGCTTTGAGCTGTTCAAACAGCTCGGGGCTGACGTATTCGCGCACTTTTTCCAGATCGTTCTTGTTCCACGCATCTTGCAGGGTGCGATAGTGATCGCGGGCACCGGCCAAGAAGCTGTTCATGTCAAAGCCCGGCGGCAGGCGGAACGGCACGTCGCTGTCGGCAAAGCCGGTGGCTTGCGGTGCGCTGTTGCTCTGCTCAAACTGCTGCGGGGCCGCAGATTGCGGTGGCTGATAGCCCGCATAGGCCGCCTGTTGTGGCTGTGGCGTCGTGACCTTGCCCTTGCGCAGGGTACGGATCAGGAAGACGGCACCCAGCGCCAGCAGAGCGATCAGCAGGAAGTCCATTCCTTGCAGACCTTCAAAGGCACCGCTGCCCAGCAGGTAGGCAAACAGGCCACCGGCCAGCAGGCCGCCCAGCAGGCCGCCCATCATGCCGCTCTTTTTCGGCGGAGTCTGGGCATTCAGTGTCGGATTCTTGTTGTCGACCGGTTTGGCCGCAGGCTGGGCCGGCGCAGTTTTGTAACTTTTACCAAAGGATTTGCCGCCGCCAAACTTCTTGGCTTCGGCGTGAGGTGCCCCCAGGCCAATGGCCAGGATCACGGCAAACAGGGTCAGCATCTTTTTCATTTTGACTCTTTTCACTCTCGTCTGTGGGTGGGGCATGCTCCGCTTTGGCAAGCTCAGCAAGGCGCATGGCAGGCTGCCTGTCCCTAATTGTGTCGCAGCTTGTATTCATCAATATCACCTCTGGCATGAATTATTCATGAACGAGGTTGCCGCGATGCGGCGTCAAACAAGAGGAGTAAACCGGATGAAAAGCAGAAGATTGAGTCGCAAGGAGCGCAAAATGCGAAGCAAAATCAAAATGGTCAAGGTAGAGCAGACTCTGGTTTGGCCCTTTATGATGGTATGAGCCGCCAGATAGGGCTCGCCGTAGTTGGCTTTCTTTTGTAAAATTCCCGTCCCCTTCCCGCTGCGGTTTTTATGTGTATGGCAGAGCAAGTGACGGCGAAAAAAGACGCCAAGACACAACAGCTGAAAGTTCCTCCCCACTCTTTTGAGGCCGAACAGTCCGTACTGGGCGGCCTGATGCTGGATAACGATGCCTGGGATCGGGTTGCCGAACGGGTTATCGATCAGGATTTCTACAGCCGTCCGCACCGGTTGATCTTCCAGGCCATGACCCGCCTCTCCAACGCGGGCAACCCCATTGACCTCATCACCCTGCAGGAGGAGCTGGAACGCTCCGAACAGCTGGAAGAGGCGGGCGGTTTCGCCTATCTGGTGGAGATCGCCAAGAACACCCCGAGTGCCGCCAACATCAACGCCTACGCCGAAATCGTGCGCGAGCGGGCGGTGGTGCGGGAGATGATTTCGGTCGCCAACGAGATCGTCGAAGCGGGTTACGAGCCGCAGGGCCGTACCTCCAACGATCTGCTCGATCTGGCCGAGAGCAAGGTATTCCAGATCGCCGAGCAGCGCACCAGCGCCAACGAAGGCCCCCAGCCGCTCAAGCTGATCCTCGAGCAGACCGTCGACAAGATTGAAGAGCTGTTCAAGACCCCGCACAACGGGGTGACCGGTGTCTCCTCGGGCTACAACGATCTCGACAAGATGACCGCCGGCCTGCAGCGCTCGGATCTGGTCATCGTCGCCGCCCGTCCCTCCATGGGCAAGACCACCTTTGCCATGAACCTCTGTGAGCATGCGGCCCTCACCGCCGACAAGCCGGTGCTTATCTTCTCGCTGGAGATGCCCTCCGAGCAGATCATCATGCGTATGCTCGCCTCGGTGGGGCGTATCGACCAGACCAAGGTGCGTACCGGTCAGCTCGACGACGAGGATTGGGCCCGTCTCTCCTCCACCATGGGATTGCTGCTGGAGAAGGGCAAGATGTATATCGATGACTCCTCCGGCCTGACCCCGACCGAAGTGCGCTCCCGCGCTCGGCGGGTGGCGCGGGACAATGGCGGCATCAGCATGATCATGGTGGACTACCTGCAGCTGATGCGGGTTCCCAGCCTCTCCGACAACCGGACTCTGGAGATCGGTGAAATCTCCCGCTCCCTCAAGGCGCTGGCGAAAGAGCTGCAGTGCCCGGTGGTGGCGCTCTCCCAGTTGAACCGAAGCCTGGAACAGCGGGCCGACAAGCGCCCGGTCAACTCGGACCTTCGTGAATCGGGCTCCATCGAGCAGGATGCGGACTTGATCATGTTTATCTATCGTGATGAGGTTTATCACGATGACAGCCCTGACAAGGGGATTGCCGAGATCATTATCGGCAAGCAGCGTAACGGCCCCATCGGCCGGGTGCGCCTCACCTTCCAGGGTCAGTTCTCGCGGTTCGACAACTACGCCGGCCCGGCGTTTGACGACGATTATTGATGTAAACCCAAGGTGATGGCGGTTTCGTCATTACCACGACTGCCCTGATCGATAGCCAGTCATTGGCTGCCGCTCAGAGCCTGTTTTCCCGGTTCGACAATTATGCCGGTCCGGCCTTCGACGACGATAAGTGAGTGGCGGTCTTCTGCCCGATGAGGGGGAGACCATTTGTGCCCTCGTAAGGGAAAACCATGAAAGCGGCTACTGCCCAAATCAACACTGCGGCCTTGCGCCACAACCTCGCCGTGGTCAAGCGCCACGCTCCCGCTTGCAAGATCATCGCTGTGGTCAAGGCCAACGCCTATGGCCACGGACTGCTGCCGGTCGCCCGCACCCTGGTGGATGCGGATGCCTATGCGGTGGCCCGTATCGAAGAGGCGCTGATGCTGCGCTCCTGCGCCGTGGTCAAGCCCATCGTGCTGCTGGAGGGCTTCTTCTCCGCCGACGACCTGCCGGTGCTGGCGGCCAACAATCTGCAGACGGCGGTTCACACCTGGGAACAGCTCGAAGCGCTGGAGCAGGCCGAGCTGCCAGCCCCGGTGGTGGCCTGGCTCAAGCTCGACACCGGCATGCACCGGCTCGGGGTGCGTGCCGACGAGATGCCCGCCTTTATCGAGCGCCTCGGCAAGTGCAAGAACGTGGTGCAGCCGTTCAACATCATGACTCACTTCAGCCGTTCCGATGAGCTGGAGCAGCCCACCACCCGCGAGCAGATCGACTTGTTCAGCAAGTTGACCGCGCCGCTCCTGGGTGAGCGAGCCATGGCCAACTCGGCGGGCATTCTGGCCTGGCCAGACTCCCACTGCGACTGGGTTCGCCCCGGTGTCATCCTCTATGGCGTGTCGCCCTTCCCCAACACGGTGGCGGCCGATTACGACCTGCAGCCGGTGATGACCTTGAAGACCCAGCTGATTGCGGTGCGGGATCACAAGGCGGGCGAGCCGGTGGGCTATGGCGCCAACTGGGTGGCGGATCGCGATACCCGGCTCGGGGTGATCGCCATCGGCTACGGTGACGGTTATCCGCGCATGGCGCCCAATGGCACTTCGGTGCTGATCAACGGCCGCATCGTGCCGCTGGTGGGGCGTGTCTCCATGGATATGAGCACGGTGGATCTTGGGCCCGGCGCCACCGACAAGGCCGGCGATGAGGCGGTGCTGTGGGGCGAGGGGTTGCCGGTAGAGCGGGTGGCTGACGAGATTGGCACCATCCCCTACGAACTCATCACCAAACTCACCTCCCGCGTCTTTATGGAGTATGTCTGATGTGGCAGCAGTGCCTGCTGACGTTGAAGCCCCGTTCGCGGGGCTTTCATCTGGTGACTGACGAGCTGGTGGCCAAGCTGCCGATGCTGGCGGATTACCGGATCGGCATGGCCCACCTGCTACTGCAACATACTTCCGCCTCGCTCACCCTCAACGAGAATTGCGACCCCAGTGTGCGCAGCGATATGGAGGCCCATCTGCACCGGCTGGCGCCGGAAGATGCCCCCTACTATCGCCACACCTATGAGGGGGCGGATGACATGCCCGCCCACATCAAATCCTCCCTGCTCGGGGTGAGCCTGCTACTGCCGATCCGTGACGGTCAGTTGGCGCTCGGCACCTGGCAGGGGATCTGGCTTGGCGAACATCGCGTCGATGGCGGTGCCCGCAAGGTGCTGGTGACCCTGCAGGGTGAGTAATCAGGCTGCAACCAGCTGAAAGATGACGATAAAAAAGAGGGATGGCATTGAGCCATCCCTCTTTTTTCGTTTTTGCGGTTTCGCGAGCTATCCGCCTGCCAGTGGTGAAGCGCTCTTAGTAGCTCAGCGCACCTTGAAGGGGGTCAGCTCGGCCAAGGGGCTCGCGTCCATAAAGGCTTGCGGCTCCTGGCCATGTTTGAAGATCTTGAAGTCCTGCTCGCGGGCGCTCCAGTACTCAACGGTATCGCCGCTGATCTGCAGCAGACTCGCTTCGCGCAGGGCCACCACGTATTCGCTCGGGTTGATGGCGCAGAACTCGGCCAGACGCTCGTCGCGGGTTTCGCCCATGTGTCCGCTGATGCTGGCATCCAGATAGTGCGGGTTGATTTGCAGCGGGAACAGGCCCAGCGCGGGCAGCACGGCGGCGTTGCAGACCGGCATGTCGTTGGTGGTGCGGATGCTCGGGGTCGCCACGTTGCAACCGGCGCTCCAGCCCACATACGGGACGCCCCGCTCACGCACGGCGCGCTGGATCGGCACGATCAGGCCATTTTCATGCAGCAGCTGATTCAGGCGCCAGGTGTTGCCGCCGCTGATAAAGATGGCGTCTGCCTGATTGACGGCATCGACCGGATCATCGAAGTGGTGAATGCTGATGGTCTCGATCCCGAGGCTCTCGGTAAGTTCGTTGGCACGGGCATCCCAGTCGCTGCGGATCACCGCGTAGGGGATGAGCAGGATGCGCTTGACCTGTTTGCGCGCGAGCAGGCTTTGAACCCGATCTCGGGCCCAGCCGAGCAGACCCGGAAATTCGTTGGCTTTACCGTTGCTAAGCAGAAGCAGTTCCATCAAATCGTTCCTCAAAAAGTGAAAGCGGAGGAGGGAGGGCCACCGGATCCGCCGTGCGGCCGGATGGCAAGAGCAGGCATGCTACCACCATTGGCGCGGCGGTTCTGTGATCGGGGGGCCTATTCAACGGCTATGGATGAGTGATGCCATGCCAAGCGGTGGATTAATGAGCCGTGGTCAGCTCGCCACCCATTGCCAATAAAAGACCCCGCCGCAGCGGGGTCATGGCAGAGTTAGTCGAGTTTGAGATCGACCCACACCATGCGGTGATCCGAGCTGACTCCCTTGGCGATGCCGAGTTTCGCATCATAGACCAGGTGATAACCGGCCTCGAAGCTGGCAGGCCAGAAGACGCCGCTCTTGACCGCGTTGAGGTTGGCGGAGGGGATGACGTGATCCAGCTGCAGCACGCTGGAGTTGGTGATGCGTTCCGGGTTGGGGCGAGTGAGGTTGCGTTTGCAGTCGGTCCCCTTGCTGACACACTCCGGGCCCCCTTCGCTGACCGGGATCAGGGTGCCATTGGTGATGGCCTGATTCATCAGCGGGTTGTTTAGCAGATCCTGAATGGCGGTCAGGTCGCCGTCACCGGTGAGCGGATCGGCGTTGAGATCACCCGCGATAACAAACTTGGCGTTTTTGGCCAGCCCACCCTTGGTGCCCTTGTCATCGGTCATGTAGTTGAGACCCTTGACGTAGTCATTCCAGAAGGCGATCTCGGCGCGGTTGTGTTTGACTGTGTGGCGCGCCGCATTGGCAAAGATTGGCGGGGTCGGGTGGGAGATCAGGAAGTGGATCACCTCTTCCCCCTTCTCGGTCTTGATCCGTACCGGCACATCGGCATGGTTCTTGGAGGAGAGCGGGTACTGCTGCCAGGCTGCGTCTGAATACCAGGCATCACCACACTGGCGGCCGGCCGGGATCTTGACCTTGGGATTGTTGCAGTCATCGATGATGGGGTTTTGCTCGCCCGGCATATCCTTCCACTTGAAGTTCTGGAAGGTGCGGATCTGCTTGGTGTCGATGGGGTATTTGGACATCACCGCAAAGGCGTACTGGCCGTGGTAGTTGCCAAAGCCCCAGGCATCGTCGGGGCCGCTGTTGACCTTGCCATCCAGATTGAGGTCATAACCGCTCATCAGGCCGGTGTTGGTGGCGAAGTTCTGCATCACCGGATAGCTAATGGCCGTCACTTCGGCATGCTGGGCATGGGCCAGATAGTTGTCGTTGAAGGCTTTCAGATCGGCGGTGCTCTCGCCTTTGCCGTCGTTGTCGAACTCGTTGAGCAGGAACACATCCGGGCGGGTGCGCTGGATGATCTCCGCCACGTTGCGGATCTGCTGCACGTTCTTGGCTTTGGTTTCAGTGGCGCCGCTCAGGCTCCCTTCGGCGAGGCGGGCCAGCAGGGCATCCTGCTCGGTGCGGGTCAGCGCCAGCTCACCGGTCAGCATACCGGCGGCAGTGCGATCAAAAGAGAGGTTGAAGGTGGCAAAACGAACCATGGGATCAGCTGCCTTTGAGTCGTTGTCGCTGTTGCAGCCAGCCAGCATCCCGAGGGAGATGGCGGCAGCCAGTAGGGTTTTGTTGATATTTTTCATTGTAATTATTCCGTAGCATCAATGAGTTATGCCTTCTGTGAGGCGGCGCCATTATAAGTAGACGGTGATGCTGCGGGGGTTTTGCCTGAGCAAAGTGTGAGGATATTCACACCACATATCTGGCGATGATGAATGTTAGCAGGGCGACATGGGGTGTGAAAAACCGGTTTATACGCTGCAGTTTTCGGGATGAATAGCGCGCGCTGCCAACCATTACCGCACTCTGAATTTGTCACACCACCATCGGCAGGCCGCTCTCGGGGTGGTGGATCACCTGTGCCGGATAGTCATAGAGACGGGCGATGAGCTCAGGGGTCAGCACCTCGGCAGGCGTGCCATCGGCCATCAGTTTGCCCCGCTCCAGCATCACCAGCCGATCGGCATAGCGCGCCGCCAGATTGAGGTCGTGCAGCACCACCAGCACAGCTGTATTGCGGCTGGCGAGGGCGCGCGCCATGGTGAGCAGCTGATGCTGGTATTTCAGATCCAGCGCCGAGGTGGGTTCGTCGAGCAGCAGCAAGCGGGGTTGCTCGGCCTGCTCGGTCGGGGAGGGGGCCTGCCAGATCTGCGCCAGCACCCGGGCAAACTGCACCCGCTGCCGCTCGCCGCCAGAGAGCCCGGGATAGAGCCGCTTGGCCAGATGCTCGACCCCGGCATGGGTCATGGCCGCTGCTACTATCTCGTCACGCCGCGCCGCCGGTTCACTGTGGGGCAAGCGCCCCATGGCGACCACTTCCTCGCAGAGAAAGGGGAAGTTGAGGGAGGAGCTTTGCGGCAATACCCCGAGTCGGTGGGCCAGCTGGCTGCTGTTCCACTGCTGGCGATCTGCGCCAAACAGGGTGATGGAACCCTCATATTCCAGCTCGCCGGTCAGGCACTTGAGCAGCGAGCTCTTGCCCGCCCCGTTGGGGCCGAGCAGCGCGGTGAGAGTGCCGCTCTCGAGACTAAGATCGAGCCCATCCAGGATCTGGCGCTGGCCACGGCGCAGGCTGAGTCTGGTGCAGCTCAACAGGGGGGAGGAGAGTGAGGATGAGAGTGGTTGCATAACAGTCCGTATCACAGGGCGCGGCGGCCTTTTACCAGCAGCCAGATGAAGAAGGGAGCGCCGAGCAGGGCGGTGATGATGCCCACCGGCAGCTCGGCCGGGGCCAGCAGGGTGCGTGCCAGCATATCGGCTGCCAGCAGCAGGGCGGCGCCAAGCAGGGCCGAGAGCGGCAGCAACCTGACGTGGTTGGGGCCCGCCAGCAGGCGCACCAGATGGGGCACTACCAGCCCGACGAAGCCGATCATCCCCGATACCGCCACCGCCACCCCGACGCCCGCGGCGGTGAGCAGAATCAGGCGACGTTTGAGGGATTGCACATTGACCCCAAGATGACGAGCCTCCCCTTCACCCAGCAGCAGGGCATTGAGGGGATTGGCATCGCGCATAAAGAGCCACAGCAGGGCCGCCAGGGTGAGCAGGGCCAGCGCCACATCGGCCGGTTTGCCTGCCGCCAGCGTTCCCATCTGCCACAGGCTCAGGTTGCGCAGCATCTGATCGTCCGCCAGATAGGTGAGCAGGCCGATCACCGCGCCGGAGAGCGCCGTGATGGCGACCCCGGCCAGTAGCATGACGGTGACCGAGGTGCCCCCCTCACGGGTGCCGAGCAGATAGACCAGGGTGGTGGTGAGCGCGCCGCCGAGAAAGGCGAGCAGCGGCAGCAGACCAACCCCGATGGTGGCTTGCAGCTGCTGGCCGAGGGGGGCCAGCAGCACGATGGCGAGCGCCGCACCGAGTGCCGCACCGCCGGAGACACCTATGATGCCGGGGTCAGCCAGGGGGTTGCGAAACAGCCCCTGCATCACGGCGCCACAGAGCCCGAGGATCCCCCCCACTGCGATGCAGAGCAGGGTACGAGGCAGGCGAATTTCCTGCACGATCAGCAGTTTGTGCGACTCAATCCCGCTCTCCTGCCCGGCAAACAGCGCCCGTAGACTCTCGCCCAGGGTGAGGGTCATGGGGCCGGTTGCCAGCGAACCGAGCAGCAACAGCGCCAGTGCGGCCGTGGTGAAGGCCAGCAGCCAGGAGAGGGGTAACCGCATCATGACCCCTGCTTGATCCACTGGGCGATCTGGTTCGCCTGTTGCAGGGAGTTGAGGCTCAGGCCCCCTTGCAGGGCGTGGCCGTCGATGGCGTGAATGGCGTTACGCTTACCAGCCGGGGTGGCGGCCAGGGCGGGCACTTCTGCCAGCACCTTGGCCGGGTCGGCATATTGCTGCCAGTCACGACCGCTGACCAGTACCAGATCGGGCTGCATCTCGATGAGGGATTCGGCGGATACCGGCTTGTAGTTGCGCAACTCGGCGACCGGATTGATGCCGCCTGCCAGCGAAATCAGCGCGCTGGCGGTGGTGTCCCCCCCGGCGATGCTGGTGGGTTGCCCCTTGTGCAGCAGCAGGAAGGCGACCTTGAGCGGCTTGTTCTGTTTGGCTTGCGCCGCCAGCTGATCGGTCTGAGCCTGGATCTCTGCCTTCAGGCGATCGCCAGCGGCTTTGTCGCCCAGCAGGCTGGCGAGGGTGTCGATACGCTGGTTGAGGTTGGCGAGGGTCGGCGCGGTATCCAGCACCTCCACCTTGACCCCGGCACGACGTAGCTGATCCAGGGTCGGGGCCGGGCCCATCTCGTCGCTGCCCACCAGTCGGGTGGGGGAGAGGCTCAGGATCCCTTCGGCGGCCAGCGCCCGGTGATAGCCCACCTTGGGCAACCCTTTTGGCAAGGGGCTGCTGACATCGGTGGCGATCAGGCTCGATTCACCGCCAAGGGCCAGAATGAGTTCTGTGGTGGCCGGGCCGATACTGACGATACGCTCTTTCTGTCCGTCGGCGGCAACGGCAGAGAAGGGGGATAGTGAACTGCAGAGCAGGGTGATGGCGAGGGCAAGACGACGGCCCATGCTAACCTCCGAAGGGGTGAATGAAACGGGTGTGCCGCCGAGAATATCAAGGCTTTAGAAAAAATGCACTGATAATGATAGCAATTATCAATTGCATTGATTCCGGTGCTTTATTAGAGTAGCCGCCATGATAAACAGCGGGACGACCTGGTCCCGCAGAGGGAGAAAACATGAGCATTGCACAACGCATTCACGCGCTGCTGGAGCAGGATCCCGGCGCTCATCCGTCCACCCTGGCGGCCCAGCTTGCCATCAGCGAATGGGAGGTGGTTCGCCATCTGCCCGCCGAGCTGGTGACCCTGCTGTCCGCCGATCGCGCACAAGGTCTGCTGGAAGATCTGGCCGACTGGGGCCCGGTGACCACCATCGTCGAATCTGAAGGCTCCATCTTCGAGGTAAAAGCCCCCTTCCCGAAAGGCAAGGACGCACGCGGCTACTACAACCTGATGGGCCGCGACGGTGAGCTGCATGGTCACCTCAAGCTCGACAACGTGGCGGGGATTGCGCTGGTCAGCAAGCTGTTCATGGGCAAGGAGGGGCACTCCTTCCAGTTCTTCGGTCACTCCGGCCGCTGCATTTTCAAGGTCTATCTGGGTCGCGACGAGAAACGCCAGCTGCTGGCCGATCAGGTTACCCGTTTCATGGCGCTGCGCCACAACTCTCAAGAGGAAGTCAAAGCATGAGTGAACGTCAGGAGCGTCTGCAGAACCGCCTGCAACCGGAGATCCGCGAGTTTCGCGACAGCTGCCGTACCCTGCAGCTCGCCACCGTCGATGGCGAAGGCAATCCCAACGCCAGCTATGCCCCGTTTGTGCTGCAGGAAGATGGCTACTATGTGCTGATCTCCGAGATCGCTCGCCACGCCCGCAACCTGCAACAGGTGCCGCGAGTATCCCTGATGCTGATCGAGGATGAGAGCGGTGCCCGCGAGCTGTTTGCCCGCAAGCGCTTGACCTTCGATGCGGTAGCCGAAGTGGTGGCCCGTGACGACGCTCGCTGGAGCAAGGCGGTCGCAGCACTGGAGGGGCGTTTTGGCGAGATCATCAAGGGTCTCTCCAACCTCAAGGATTTCAAACTGTTCCGCCTCAAGCCGGAGCAGGGGCTGTTCGTCAAGGGCTTCGGCCAGGCGTTCGCGGTCTCCGGTGACGAGCTGGTGGATTTCGTCCATCTGGTGGAAGGGCACAAGCGCATCGACAACGGTGCCGAGCTCACCAGCCCGGCCGATGCGCCGGTCTGATAATCCCTGTCGACCACGACAGCCGTTATAACAAAACGGGCAGCCACTGGGCTGCCCGTTTTTATTGCGTTATCTTATCCGCCAGTTCAATCCTGCCAGCTGGCCTTGTTGGGAAAAGCGCGACGATCGGCGTCGGTGGCCGTTTCGTTGCACTCCCCCCGCACCTTCCAGGAGGTCTGGCTCAGCACTATGTAGCCCTGGCGGCAATACGGCTTGGTCGCCAGGGTCTCGGTCAGCAGGTTCTCCTGCAACGCCTCCCGCTGCTCCAGCAGGCGCTGGCTCTGGGCCGCCGAGAGGCCGCGCGGCAAGGTGTCGTTGGGGGCTGCTTCAAAGGTGAACCGCTTGCTCCCCTCCTCGTTGATGTGGGTCAGAAACAGAGGTTCCGGCCCGTCATACTTCTGTCCGGGCAAGCTGGAGCAGGCCGACAGCAGGGGAACAATCAACAACAGGGTGGCAGACAACAGGCGCACGACAGACTCCAGTGAGAAACGAGGCGAGGCTCGCAGATTAGCATGGCTGCAGGGCGGGTGTTACTGCCAGCAGCTCGTCGGTGGTGAGCAGGGTCACACTGCGCCCCTCCGGCAGGCTGAGGTGGCGCCACATCCAGTGATGGTGCTCGGTGATCTGGGCTGCGCTCAGGTGGGGGCGATCGGCGGTGGTGTGACCATCGCTTAATACCAGCACCTCGTACCCATGGGAGGCGGCACTGCGCACCGTGGTGTCGACGCAAAAATCGGTGGCGCAGCCACAGAGGATCAGTCGATCGACCGGCTGCTCGGCCAGCAGGAAGGCAAGCTCGGTATCGAGAAAGCTGTCACAGGCCGTTTTGCGCACCCGGCTCTCTCCCTTGGCCGGTTGCAGCGCACTGTGCAACTGCCAACCCGGGGTGCCCGGTTCCAGTTCGGTACCGGGGGGCGAGTCATGCTGGATATAGATGACCCGTCCCTGTTGCTGCCTGACATGGGCCGCAGCCCGATTGATATTGGCCAGCACCTGCTCCTGGCGGTAACGGGGCTCGTTGAACAAGCCTTGCTGCACATCGATGATCAGTAACACATCCATATTTTACCCGCCGTTTCCTGGAAGATTAGGGTTGCAGCCACTGGCTGCAGTCACGACTGCGGGATTGATGCAGCGCGCCCATATCTTGCTTCATCTCGTCACTGTTTTGCCAGCGCTTAGGCAGCGGCATGATGGTTACCTGCACATCGGCTGCGGGATCTGCAACAGAGGTCTCATCTGTACGGGGGACGACCAGCGCTACCTTGAGGGCCGGATTGCGGCTGGCGATGCGACTGGCGAGCCCAAGCCCCCCCTCGACGTGGAAATTGCCGGCGATATGCATGATCTGCTGGCCCGGGTGCTTGGCGAGATAATCCACCATGCTCTCGGCCATGGTGTCATCCCAGCTGGTCTGGGCTGCGAAGCGGCGGGCGTTGCTGTCGGCATCGCCGTGGTGCATGGAGGCCATAAATTTCTGGCGATAGGGGTCATCCCCCAGCGTCAGCTGGCGGGCCAGCTGGCTGCGACGTGTGGCTGGCAGTTTGTCGAGCCACTCAGCCCCCTCCTGACCGACACAGCTCACCAGCGGCTTGGGGGCGTTGGCGGCGATCACCGGCATCCGGTGAGCCTTGGCAAACTCTACCAGCGGGCGGTAGTCGCTCGGATAGTTGGGCCAGGCGTTGCCTTCGCGGATCAAGGCCGCTTCACCAATCTGATTCGCCAGATAGGCATCCAGCGTCTTCTGATCGGCGCGGCTGAACTGCTCCATGGAGAGGGCCAATGGCCGACCGTGCTGCTGACCTGCGGTGTAGAGCCCGCTCAGCAGGCGCGATTGCAACAGATGCACGGCAGGATGGCTGTGCAGCTCGCCCACCAGAATGATGTCGGCGTCGGCAATGCGCGCGATTGCTTGCTCCAGCGTCAGGTCTGCATCTCCCTCGCTACTTAGCCGGTAGTCATAGAGCGTCTGCAACTGTGATGACACGTTTGGCTGGGTTGGGGTGGCACAGGCTGCCAGTAGCAGCGGCAGGGCGAGCAGGGGAAGTCGTCTAATCATGGGATCTCACGGCTGATATGCCCGGATGCCGGTGCATCTCGGGGGCTAATAGAGAATAAGGGCAACACAGGGCGACAGTGTAAAACCAATTTGGTTCAAAACAAATGAGAATGATTTCGTTTCTTGTTGATCTTTGTCGAGAGCCGGGTAATATGCGGCCTGTTTGATAACAGTTCTCAATAAGGATTCGCTGTGACCCATCATAACGCACTCTCTCTGGTTGCCCTCGCCGTGGCGGCCGGTCTCTCCTCCCAGGTCTTTGCTGCCACCCAGAAGGCGGATGAAGTCGTGGTCGTCAGCGGCTCACGGATGGAGCAAAAACTGGAAGATGTCTCCGGCCCCATCTCGGTGATCACCGCCAAGCAGATTGAAGAGCAGGTCGTCACCAACGTCGCCGACCTGTTCCGCTACGAACCCGGTGTGACCGTGCTCGGCGGTCAGGGGGATGCGCAGACCTTCATCATCCGCGGCATGGGTGAAAACCGGGTCAAGGTGGTGCGCGACGGTGTGCGCCAGAACGATGCTTACAGCAAGGGCGGTGTTGGCCAGAGCTACTTCGATACCGACATGATCAAGCAGGTAGAAGTGGCAAAGGGGCCGGCGTCTGCCGCCTACGGCTCCGATGCGCTGGGTGGCGTGATTGCCATCACCACCAAGGATGCCAGCGACTTCCTCAAGGGCAAGGATAGTTATCTGGATGTGACCAGCGGTTACGCCTCCAGCAGCCACCAGAAGATGGCGGGCTTTACCGGCGCCTTGCGCACTGGTGAAGTGGAGAACCTGCTGCGCTACACCTGGCGCGATGGCGGTGTGACCCAGAATTTCGACTCCACCAAAAACGACTTCGATATCGGTACCCACGCCCTGCTGCTCAAGAGCAAGTGGAACCTCTCCGATGAGCAGTTCCTCAAGCTGACCGTTGACTACCTGACCGATGGCGAGGAGCCGGATGCGGTCAAGCTCAACAAGGTCGGTACCGGTACTGCCCGTGTCTTTGATCAGCCCATCACCGACAAGCAGACCGACAACCTCTCTTTGGTGCTGGATCACGGCATCGCGCTGAATCAAGGCTGGGCTGATCGGATGGATAGCAAGGTCTACTTCGCCCGCACCAAACAGACGCTGGATCAGTACGCCTCATCCAAGTATCCGGTCAGCCCCGGCAACCCCTATGTGACCAAAAACTCGCTGGATCACAACGTGTTCGATCAGAAGAACATCGGCGCCCAGCTGCAGTTCCACAAGGCGGTCGCCAACCACCGCCTGGCCTGGGGGGCTGAATACGAGCACACCGACAACGAACGTACCCGTTACAAGGGGCCGACGACCCCCGGTGATTTTGTCGGCTACAACGAGCTGAGTTTCCCGGCTACCACCAGCGAGCGCAGCGCCCTGTGGGCCTTTGACGAGATCAAGTTTGGCGAGCGCTGGGTGCTGACCCCAGGTGCCCGTTATGACTACTACCGGATGACTCCGGACAACGATCCGGCCTACACAGGCGACAAGCTGCACAAGTTCTCGGAAGGGGAGTTGTCACCCAAGCTGGGTCTGGTGTTCAAGGCCCACGAGGCGGCCAACCTGTTCGCCCAGTACAGCCACGGCTTCAAGGCCCCCATGTATGACAGCGCCTTCTCCACCCTGAACCATCAGGCTTACGGCTATCGCATCGAGCCCAACCCGAACCTCAATCCGGAGAGCAGCGACGGCATCGATCTTGGCGTGCGTGGCAGCAGCAACGGCTTCAGCTATGAAGTAGCCAGCTTCTACAACAAGTTCGAAGACTTCATCGAGATGGTGGAAGTGGGCAAAGAGGGGCGCACCGCCGTCTACCAGTACCAGAACCTGAGCAAGGCGACCACCAAAGGGGTCGAAGCCAAGGCGGATTACTGGCTCAACGACATCGTCAATGTCTGGGGCAACCTCGCCTACATCGAAGGCAAGGATGGGGATGGCAACTACATCAACAGCTTGAGCCCGCTCAACGGCTCGGTCGGTGTGCGTCTGGAACAGTCCCAGTGGAACTTCAATACCGCGCTGCGCTTTGCTGACGACATGGACAAAGTCCGTAAAGACAGCAAAGGCAACGATTACGTGAAGAGCGCCGGTTGGGGTGTGGTGGATATGTACGCCCAGTTCAACCCGATGACCGACCTGCAGCTCAACGTCGGGGTCTTCAACCTGTTTGACAAGGAGTACACCAGCTACGAGCGCATCGCCGGTCGTGCCGAGGGCTCCGATAACAGCATGATGACCGAACCGGGCCGCAACCTGAGTGCACGGGTCAAATACGTATTCTAAAAAGACAACACACGCAGTGATCTCGGGCTGTTGCCCGCACCGGATCCCCGCCCTGACAGGCGGGGATTTTTTATACATGTAGCCAGGTGTGAGGTGACCCGCTCACACCATGTTATTCATTGGCTTCGCCTTTTTCTTTGTGTTGGCGAGATATTATGCTATATGATTTATTGTTAATGACATTTAGTAATTCTTTACAACGGGTGTGCCTAGCTTTTGACTTCGACATCGAACTTTTTCCTCGACACCGCCGACGCTCTTGAGCTGATTACCCGCTTCAATGAGGCCTCTGACGAGCAGACCATAGTGGCCCTGCTGCGTACCCTTAGCCAGCAGATGGGTTTTGACCACTTCCGGCTGGGATTCATCTTTCCCAGTTCGATTCAGCGACCTGACGTGAGGATTTTCAACGGCTGTCCTGCCGAATGGGTACAGACCTATGACAAAAAGCGTTTCTTTACGGTAGATCCCGTTGTACGCAAAGGGATGAGCCAGAGTACCCCTATCCTCTGGGCCAACCTGATCACCGAGTGTTGCGATGAACAAGATATGGCGGGGCTTGAGGTGATGTTGCAGGCCCATGAGATGGGATTGCGCGACGGGATCACGATTCCCTGGCACGGGCCGAATGGCCATGTTGGCTTGTTGTCATTGATCACACGCACTACACGAACTGAGCATCAGTGGCTGACGGCTGCTCCCTTTTTAAGCTGGCTGGCGGTGCATGTCTTCGAGGCTGTGGCCCGTGTTTGTCTTGCCGTGAAGCTTCCTCAGGAAGAACTGACCCTACGGGAACTGGAGGTGTGCCAGTGGGCTGCCGAAGGCAAGCAAGTGAGTGATATTGCCCAGATCCTGGGGATCAAGCCCAGAACCGTCACTTTCCATCTTGAACGGATAGCGGAGAAGCTGGGGGCAAGCAGCAAAAATCAGGCGATATCATGGGCGCTGATGCAGGGTATTGTCAGACTGAACATTGACACGGCACAGATTGAAAATGTGGATGATGACAGTACATGATGCTGTCTAACGCAAAAAATTGCTCATTACACAGATAAAATCACTTGAAATGACAGTTTTGCCAGTGAGTTTGATGATGTTGCGCAATTTATTGCATATGAAGGAATCGTGCGAGAATTGTCTTTTATTTAACTAATTGAAAAATAAGAATAAAAATAAGTGGCATGGTCGCTGCTAAAGGTTGGTCGAGTGCTATCTCGTTTAACCAATCTATTTAGGAGCATACCCATGCCAACTCCATGTTATATCAGCATCGAAGGTAAAACCCAGGGCAATATCACCGCCGGTGCCTTCACCTCCGATTCCGTCGGCAACATCTTCGTACAAGGCCACGAAGACGAGATGCTGGTACAAGAGTTCCAGCACGTTGTCACCGTCCCGACCGACCCGCAATCCGGTCAGCCTGCCGGTCAGCGTGTCCACAAGCCGTTCAAGTTCACCGTTGCGCTGAACAAAGCTGTGCCGCTGATGTATAACGCACTGGCGTCCGGCGAGATGCTGCCGAAAGTGACCCTGAAGTGGTACCGTACCTCCGTTGAAGGCAAGCAGGAGCACTTCTTCTCTACCGTGCTGACCGATGCCACCATCGTTGACATCGACTGCCAGATGCCGCACTGCCAGGACCCGGCGAAGTCTGACTTCACCCAGCTTATCCAGGTCTCCATGGCTTACCGCAAGATTGACTGGGAACATACTGTTGCCGGTACTTCCGGTGCGGACGACTGGCGCGCCCCCATCGAGGCGTAAGCCTTGCTTCGGTACTTTGGTATTCCTTGTAAGTAGTAATGTGTCTTTGAGCCGGTTGTTCAACCGGCTTCTTGTACTGTGCATTTTCTCCAGCCTGGCCAACGGGTTGGCTGGAGCTTTTCTGTTTTGCCATCCCCCTGCCGGGGTTTGATGCCCTGCCGGTGAGTGCGGAGGGATGGCAAAGCACTAAAGGGTGTCCTGTGATGCAGACCCGAACCGCTCGTAACCTGTTAACCCCTTTATCTTTGGTGGCCCTTGCGGCACCGGAGAGGGCGGTAGCGTGGCTGCGCGGCGAGGGCGTGTATGGGCGCGAGAGTTGGCAAGGGCTCAGGCACTGCTTGGCCGTGACAAGAGGGGAAAGCCATGGCTAATCAAACCGGATTGCAATTTACCGTCAAGGTGGGGGCGTTGCCCGAGAGCACCTTTGTGGTGGCCAGTTTCCAGCTGGATGAGGGGCTGAACCGGCCGTTCAACTTGCAGCTGGAGGTGGCCAGCAGCCAGCCTGATGTCGACTTTGGCGCCGTGCTGGACCAGCCCTGCGAGCTGATGGTGTGGTACAACGGCGAACTGCAGCGAAGGGTATGCGGGGTGGTGAGCGAGTTTGCCCAAGGGGACAGCGGCTTTCGCCGCACCCGCTATCAGCTGCAAGTCAAACCGGCCCTGTGGCGACTGGACCTGCGCCAAAACTCCCGCATCTTTCAGGCGCAAAAGCCCGATGAAATCCTCAGTATCTTGCTGCAAGAGCATGGCATTACCGACTACGCCTTTGCGCTCAAGAACGAGCACGCCCAGCGGGAATATTGCGTGCAGTATCGGGAGACCGACCTCGACTTCCTTAATCGCCTTGCAGCCGAAGAGGGGCTGTTCTACTTCCACGAGTTTGAAGCAGGCAAGCACCGCATCGTCTTTGCCGACGATGCGGCAGCCCTGACCGCTGGCCCCGAGCTCTTCTTCAACCTCGGCAACCGCTCGTTGGAACAAGGTCCTTACGTGCGCCAGTTCCACTACCGCGAGGCGGTACGGCCAAGTGATGTAGAGCTCAAGGACTACAGCTTCAAGACGCCGGCCTATGGCCTCTCCCACAAGAAAATGGGTGCAGAGCTGGAGCATCAGCGCGATACCTATCAGCACTTTGACTATCCGGGCCGCTACAAGCAGGACCCGAGCGGCAAGGCCTTTGCCCAACACCGGCTCGATGCGTTGCGCAATGATGCGGTGGCGGGCAGTGGCAAATCCAACAGCGCCGCATTGCTACCAGGTCAACACTTCTCACTCACCGAACATCCGAACGGCAGCCTTAACACCAACTGGCAAATCGTCCATATCCGCCACATCGGTGAACAACCGCAAGCGCTGGAAGAAGAGGGCGGCAGTGGCCCGACTGTCTACCACAACGAATTTGGCGTGGTGAAGGCGAGCACCACTTGGCGGGCGCGAATCGGCAGCCCCGAGGCGCCCCACAAGCCGATGGTGGATGGCCCACAAATCGCCATGGTGGTGGGTCCCGATGGGGAGGAGATTTACTGCGACGAGCACGGCAGGGTCAAACTGCAATTCCCGTGGGACAGATATGGCAGCTCCAACGACCAGAGCTCCTGCTGGGTACGAGTATCCCAAGGCTGGGCCGGCGGCCAATACGGCATGATGGCCATCCCCCGCATCGGTCATGAGGTTATCGTTTCATTCCTCGAAGGTGACCCCGACCAGCCTATCGTGACGGGCCGTACCTACCACGCCACCAACCGGCCACCTTACGACTTACCGGCTAACAAGACCCGCACCGCGCTGCGCACCGAAACCCACAAGGGCGAGGGCTTCAACGAGCTGCGTTTTGAAGACCAGGCGGGGCAGGAAGAGATTTACATCCACGGTCAGAAAGACCTGAACGTGCTTATCGAAAACGATGCCGCTTGGCGCATCAAGCACGACCAGCACACCGACATCGACTTTGATCGGGTAACCCGCATCAGAAAAGTGCCGGGCAAGGATGGCGCTCCGCCCAGCCTCGGTAATGACCACCTGACAGTCGAAGGCGAAAAACGGGAGCACATCAAGGCGGACTATTCGCTGACGGTGGATACCTCCCTGCACCAGAAGCTGGGTCAATCCCTCTTGGTGGATGCGGGTGAAGAGGTGCATATCAAGGTGGGTGACAAGCTGGTGCTGGAGGCGGGCTCTGAGATCACCCTCAAGGGCGGCGGTAGTTTTGTGAAAGTTGACCCGAGCGGCATCAAGCTAGTCGGCCCCGCCATCAAACTCAATGCCGGCGGCAGCCCGGGAGCAGGCTCTGGCTGGGCAGGTCAGGCTCCCGTTACTCCCAAAGGGGTTGAGGTGGTCAAAGCCCCGGAATTGGTTGAACTGGTCAAGGCGATTGCCACCGAGAAGGCGATGGAGGCGTTGCTCAAGGTGCTGGAGCCCGATAGCGATTATCAGCCCTCTGCTTGATGTTCGACGAATAACTTAGGATTGAATGACAAAGATGAAAATCGTCTATCCCATGCAACTGGCGGGTGAAAATGGCTCCAGCGAGATTGCATCCCTCGATGAATTTATCAAGAAGATCAATGGTCTCAAGAGCGGTACCTTCCCGATAGGCCGTAACCGCATTTGGCACGGTGGTATCCATTTCAGTAAAAGCGGAGGCTGGCACCCGAGCGGAGCAGTGCGCGCGATTGCTGACGGGGAGATTGTGGCCTACCGACTGGCGACCAAACCGGCCAAGGCAACCCGCAGCCCCGAAGCAGGAAAGCCAGGAGACGATATTGAGCTACATACCTCCCCTTCGTTTTGTCTGGTTCGTCATCGCTACGAAGGCGGAGAGCAGAACAAGAATCGCCTGACGTTCTACAGCCTCTACATGCACATCGCCTGCGAGAACAGCTACAACAGTCCCGAGGCGGCGCGAGTTACCGTCAAGGGCTCGGGTGTCTCCACCTATGAACCGGTGGCGCAGGGAGACCCCCTAAAGCTGACACGCCGACTGTCGGGCAGTAGTCCTGTGTATGCCAAAACAGGTGCTGAGGTGAAGTTGCTCCAGCAAACCCCGAGCAACCTGCTCAACCACAGGGATGAAGCCCACAATTATTTTCTGGTGCACTACGTCGATGAACCGAACAGCCCGTTCTATATCGCACAGAGCCAGTTACAGCATGAATATCCGCAAAAGCCGACGTGGATGACCCCACCAGAAGGCAAACCGGCCCGCCACAAGGTCCCGAGTAATACATGGTTACGTAAAACTGCTGACACCACAGTGGGTAGCATGGGGCTGCCTGCTGGCAGTGAGGTGGTGGTATCCACTGAGCCACCACAGATGGTGAACCTCAATGGCGGCACGACAGAGTTTCGTAAAGTACAGGTGTTCAAGACGGGCAGCGGCACAGTCAAAGACAGTGCCAATCAGGTGATGACCAATGCTGGCAAAGGTGCCGTTGGCTGGTTGGCAAAAAGCAAGATGGGGGCCGGACTGACCGCAGAACCGAGTACCCCAGTCGAATTCAAAGACGATGCGCCGGTTGTTAACCGCAGCGCAAATCCGATACCGGTGCAGGCCGGAGAGATCATCGGTCATTGGGGGGAGCATGAGCTAGCCACTGCCGGTGCCAGCGGTTTCGAGAAAGACGCCGACAGCAAAGCCGTGCACTTTGAGGTGTTTGTGTCAGAGAGCGACAAACAGGCGCTTGAAGATTGCATCAATAACAAGGCGCGAGTAACCGGTGGCCAAGGCTACCTGCTAGTAAAAAAAGAAGTGACCACCTATCGCCTCACCAACGATAGCCAGCATGGTTTTCACGAGGTTGCTAATTTTGGGCCGCAGGTCTTACCGTTGGCGGTGAAAGAGTCTGATATTGTCACTCATGGTGCCAACAATTTTGTGAAGGTGCGTGAGAGGACTGCTGCGGACGGGGAGTTGGCTGGCGAGTTTGTGTTGCAGGGCGGTGATGTCGAAGTCATCAGCCAGCATGACTGGCACAAGCTGGGCGTCAAACTGGTCGATGGCAGCAGCGATGAAGATGGCTTTTTGGACAAGGCAGATACCGAGAGTGAAGATCAGCAGCAGAAAGAGGCGAGCAAATTTTTTAGTACCCTCTATGACAAGCTGGTGACAGACAGGGACAACGATGGCACCCTGAGCGGCAATGATATCAAGGCCGCGCTGGCCGATGAGGAGTTGGCGGGCAAGTTGCGGATGTTGTTTATCAAGCACAAAAGTGAATGGGTAAAGCCAAGCCAGGAGTGGCCGCGCTTAAAACAGGAGTTGGCTAAGCAGCCAAAGCTCTATGAATATGCCATGCAGGTACACAACAATATGGCGTGGATGGACGATGCCAGTAACATATTGGGTGATACCAAACCTTGGTTTATTCATCCTGCTGGGATGATGAGACTTATTGAAGATAAATATACTGGTTGTGCATGCGAACGTGACATTACTATTGATGAACTTGCCCAGATCGCACCTAAGATAGATAAGAAAAGATTAGAACTATATTTGCCAGAGATAAATGCTGGCTTCAAAAGGTTCAATATGTCCACATGCAGAGAAAAAGCCCATTTTCTTGCTCAATGTTATCATGAGAGTGATGGTTTTATACAAACGGTTGAGTATGGTGGTTCAAGTCAACCATATTCACCATGGTTTGGTCGAGGTTTTATTCAAATCACTTGGCAGGAAATATATGCAAAATATGAAAGTTACACAGGGGAAGATTATACATCAAGTGATACTGCTAGGGAAAAACTTGAAAAGTTCCCTCATTGCATAAAGTCGGCCTTTTGGTTTTACAATGTATATAAAAATGTGTCAAAGTATGCAAAGTGTGATGATTTTAACATGGTTGTTGCACTTATTAATGGTGGCTTTAATGGTTACCTCGATAGATTGAGTAAGTTTAATGATATTGTTGCTATATTAAACGCACAACATATGTCATCAAAGATAAAGAATGGGATGTTTTCGTTCTCAAATAGTGAGATTTATAATTATCGTGTTTATGCATATAGTTGGGGACGATATCATGACCCTGAGTTAATCAATGTTAAAGGTACAGGGAAAAATAGCGGAGAGGCTTTAAATGCTTATCAGCGAGCCTTGGCCTTATATAAGGCTAAGAATGATAAAAAGACAGTTATTGCCATAGAGAAAAGAATTACGTCTCTCCGTGATAAAGTAAAACAATGATAGGTGATGCTATGAAATATATCTTCCACATGTTTTTTGTGTTTTTTTTCTCGAGCAGCGTTATCGCTAATGAAATAAAGCCATCTCCCTTTACAGCTTTAAGTATTAAAAGTAGTGACTATGCATTAGTATGCAGTCATACTGACCTTTGTAAAAAAGGAGTGAAAATATGGGCGCTTAATGGAGAGTCTGTTGGATTATATGCTACTGGACCAGGGCCTAAACTTACCCAAATGCAACTTAAAAATGGAAAGTATCGGGTCGTAAATGAATGGGATTTTAGTAAAGTAAATAAAAGTAATGAGTTGGGTGATGAAGATTTAACTTTTGATGGAACTGAAATATTTCCTGCTTTATACCCAGTAAGTAAAACAAAAAATGCAATAGCATTGGTAACAAAATGGAGTGCTGCCTACTCTGGAGGCGGTAGAATTGAGCAAGTAGCAGATTTTTTCATGCTTAATGGCGATAATTCATATAATCCAGTTGTATCAGATGTCCCATTTTATTCACAAGAGCGGATAAAAGCATGCTTTACACAAAGTGATTATGATAAAAAATCACATTGTGAAGATGAAAGTTGGAGTATTATAAAAATCAGGGTTGTCGATTCCGGCCATGAATATTATTCATGGGATGTTGTCACAAAATCATATAATTGGCCAGCGTTTGTTGAAAAGTCAAAGATGACCGTTAGCCAGGTAGTGGAAAGTGTTAAATTGTTCGAGAATATAAAATGAATTATGACATGGGTATTGTAGATTACTCGTAGTATATAAATGGAATTTATAGAGACTGAGGTCATATTTTATATGGCCTTTTTTAGGCGTTGTTGCCCAAATCAACGAGCAAGTCATGACTTCACCAGCTCATGGTTACCGCTACACTCGGGGCTTTCTGACAGGTAGACCAAGGGTATTCAGTTTATTTATGGCGCTTACATAAGCCATGACTTCTCCCACTTGGCCGTTGTAGTTCCGCAGACTGATTTTCCCCGCCAGCAACAGCTTAAACCGATACATCACTGTTTCTGCCAGTGAGCGACGGTGATACCCCGATATCTTCTTCCAGTGCGCCAGCCCTTCCTTGCGCATCACCAGCACCGCGTCATTTCTTGCGTGTCCTTTTTTCCATAACCCCGCGCTTTTGCGAGGTGGGATACAGGCTGTTGCCCCTTTGCGCAAGATAAGCTGATGGCTGGCTTTGCTGTCATAGGCGCCATCCGCATAAACATGTCCCAGCTTACGCCGCAGAGGGTTGAGCAAGGTGGGCAACACCTCGACATCATGGACATTCTCCAGCGAGATTTCCGCCGCCACGATATCGTGAGTGGCCGGGTCTACTGCCAGATGCAACTTGCGCCAGACTCGCCGCTTCTCGGCGCCGTGTTTTCTGACCTTCCACTCGCCTTCACCAAATACCTTCAGCCCGGTTGAGTCGATAACCAAATCGGTAATACGTCCTTTTGGGGGCTGTCGATAAGCCACCGTCACCGTGCGGGCCCGCTGCTTACACAACTGTAATCGGGGCACAAAGCGGTATGTTCATCAACTCGAACAGAGAATCGAGTAGTCCCTGAGTGGCCCGCAGAGTGAGGTTAAAAATCCCCTTGAGCATCAGGAAGGTACAGATGGTCTGGTCGGTGTAGAGCTGACTGCGGCCCCGGCGCCCATGATGGTCGTGGTGGAACCAGTTATCCATGGCGCCAGCATCAACCCAGAAGGTGAGGGAACCACGGTTAATCAAAGACTTGTTGTATTGAGGCCAGTTGCTGATGGGGTGAAGCGACGAGCCCATGATGCAGATTTGAAGAGGATGGTGGTGATCAGATCACCGAGTCCTCAGTAAGTTCCCTTCAAACTGCATCGATTTAGGCAACAACGCAGTTTGAATGCGAGATGCAGATCCTAGTGATGAAGAAAATTGATTAGGGGACAAAAAAGAAACCCGCCATGGGCGGGTGGAAGGATTGCAACACTAACCAGGAGGAGGTGTTACCAAGTAGACCCTGTACCTTCGGTAATAGTTCAATTTTATTGAAGTTTTTTCGTTTTCTTCGCGGGGTTTCCATCGGGATCTATGGGGGCGGATGGGTTATCATTCTGCTCCCGTCATCCGGTTGCAGAGGATCTATGCCCGCGTTTTCCTGGTTAGCGCTCTTTTTCGGCGCCTTCTATTTTGTCTACGGTGCTTACTTGCCGTTCTGGTCGCTCTGGCTGGAGGGGGTGGGCGTCAGCGCCGAGATGATTGGTCTCCTGCTGGGGGCGGGGATGGCGATCCGCTTTGCCGGCAACCTGATGGTGATGGGGCAGATCAAGGGGGCGGGCCATCTGCTGCCGGTTACCCGGTTGCTCTCCCTGCTCAGTCTGCTGGCCTTTCTCGGTTTCTACCTCAGTCATAACCTCTGGTGGCTGGTGAGCTTGACCCTGCTGGCGAACTTTATCTATCCGACCCTGATGCCAGTGGGGGAGGCGCTGGCGACCCGCATGGTGGTGCAGGCGCACCTCGATTACGGCAAGGTGCGGCTGTGCGGCTCCTTTGCATTTATTGTCGCCTCGACCCTGGTGGGGGCGTTGGTGGGCAACTTCGGTAGTGACTGGATTTTGCACACCATGGTGGCGGGGCTGGTGCTGATGCTGCTGCTCAGCTGGCTGCCGCTTTATCCGGCGCCACAGGATAGTCAGGGCGAGCGGGCCAAGGCGTCCTTGCTGGCAACCCTGCGCAGCGCGTCGGTGCGCCGCTTCCTGTTGCTGACAGCGCTGCTGCAGGGGAGCCACGCCGCTTATTACGGTTTCAGCGCCATCTACTGGAAGGCACAAGGATATAGCGGCACCATCATCGGCTATCTCTGGGCGCTCGGGGTGGTGGCGGAGATCTGTATGTTTGCCGCCGACAAGCGTTTCCTGCAACGCTTTGGCGCCCAGAGTCTCTTTATCGCCGGTGCCATCGGTTGTGTGGTGCGCTGGGTATTGCTGGGTGCCTCGACCGAGTTGTGGGTGCTGGTACTGGGGCAGTTGCTCCACTCGGTGACGTTCGGTATGAGCCATCTGGGGGCGGTGCGCTTTATGACCCGTCAGCTACCGGCCGAGCAGTTGATCCCGACTCAGGCGCTCTATGCGGCCCTTGGCCTCGGCATGACGGTGGCGGCCCTGATGGCGCTCTGCGGCGTGCTGTTCGAGCCTCTCGGCGGTGGCATCTTCTTCCTGATGGTGCTGGTGGTCTTGCCGGTCTTCTTCCTGCGGCTGCGCCCCTTTGCGCCGTCTGCGCAGGAGAGTGCTCCAGCCTGATATTTGTCTATTTCACCTAACAAAAGGGAGAGCCACGGCTCTCCCTTTTTCGTTAGTGCGGTTTGTGGCGCTACTGCTGCTCGCCAAGATAGAGGCGGCTGAGACGGCGCCAGGTATCCGAGCCGATGGTGCCGGCAAGCAGCTCATTGGATGCAGCATCAAAGCGGCCATCCGGCAGCCAGCCCAGTTGGGGCAGCAGTTGCGCCAGCGTCACGTCATTGTGTTGCAACTCCCGCTCCAGCGCTTCCCAGAAGGCGCTCCCCTTGACGTAAAAGAGCGGGTAGTAGGAGCGATCGCCCGCCAGCACCTCGCGAGCTGCCCGATAGAGGCCGCTCTCGCTATGGGGTAGCAGTTTGCCCCGCTCGGCCAGCTCGTTGACCGCCGTGACTTGATGCAGCCGAAAGCGGCGCAGCGCTTTGATGGCAAGGTATTCGGCGAGGCTCTCGTTGATCCAGGTGGGCTGTGGAGTTGCGCGGCGAGCGCTGAGGATATGTACCGCCTCGTGGGCCGAGGTGCGCAGCAGGCGCAAGGGGGCCTGTGGCGTCGGTTTGCCAGCCTCGGTGGGGTAGTTGGCGACAAACACCTGAACCCCGGCTGCGCCGCCAAGGGAGCGGGTCGCCACATCTCGCCCCAGCCACACCAGTTGCCACGGGTGAGTGGGCGGGGCCACGTCGAGCTGAAAGGCCAGATAGTCGATGATCTCATTCAGTTGTTGCTGCAAGGCCGGCAGATCGAGCTGGTTGGCGGTCTCGTCATGGCTCAGCACCAGCCGCGGATCCGGCTTGGTGACGGGCACAGTTTGCAGACCAAATGGCAGGATCAGCGGTGGCTGGTTGACATCCGGCAACGGTTGGCAGCTGCCATCCGGCAGACACACCTTCCCTTGGCGACTCCCCTGCTGGCGCACAAAGTTACCCCATTCGGTCAATAGCCACTGGTTGGGAGCGAACAGAAGCGACTGTTGGGCCGAGGCATCCGCACCCACTGTCGGAGCCGGTGTGAGCGTGATCTGCCAGCCAACCTCTTTGCAGGAGAAGGGCTGGTTGAGGGCAACCGGCTGGTTGTCTGCAAGGCAGACCAGCGCGGGGGAAACCGGCGTGGCACTGCCCGGCAACTGACGAGCGGGGAGCAGGGTAAAAGGGGGCTTGCCCTGCATGGTGAGGCGCACTTGCAGCACATTGGCGCTGGCGCCCCGCTCGATAAGATAGCGGGGGCCGCTCGCGTCATTGCCAGCGCAGGCCCACAGCGGCAGCAGCCACAGGGCAAACAGGGTGATATGACGACTCATAAGGGGTTAGTGCTCCTGCTCGTAGCCCAGCAGATCGCCGGGCTGGCAATTGAGTTCACGGCAGATGGCCTCCAGAGTGGAGAAGCGCACCGCCTTGGCGTGGCCATTCTTGAGGATCGAGAGATTGGCCTCGGTGATGTCGATGCGCTGGGCCAGCTCGCGGGCGGTCATTTTGCGCTCGGCCAGCAGGGCATCGAGGCGGATGATAATGGGCATATGTTCCTCACACCGTCAGTTGCTGTTCATCGGCCAGCAGTTTGGCCTCGCGCATGACCAGTGCCAGCGCCGAGACGATCAATCCGGCCAGCAGCAACTGAAAGTTTGAGGAGCTGATATTGATGGTGCCGTGCAGTTCAGGGCCTTGCAGAGTGAGCGCTATATCCAGCAGTGGCGTGGTGATGATCTCGGCGATGAAACTGGCACACAGCAGCAGTCCGATCATTTTGTAACGACGGATCTGGTCGAAGGTGAACAGCATGGCGCATCGATAGCCACGAAACAGCTGGAGCAGTTGCCACAGGATGAGCATGAAAACTACATCAGGCAGCAGCATGACCAAGGTCGCCAGCAGGCGGGTACCCATATTGAGGGGGTAGTCGGCAATCGAGGGGGCCGTAGTGGTCACTACTGGTGAGGGCATGTTCAGTGGGACATTACTGAGTGTGGAACCGTCATTCACTGCCAGGGCATCGACCAGCTCCTGATGCAGATAGTCGTTGCCACCCAACAGGTGTGACCAGGCTCCCATGACGGTCATAAGTGGGGTGGCCACCAGTGCAAATAGCAGAACCCACTCGATTAGGCCGCTCATTCGTTCGAGCTTGTTGTGTTTCATCGTTTATCTCCAGATGGAATGTGACAGAAAGATTAGGGCCATGAACGGTGCTGCCAGCAGGGTCAGCAGCAGGCACCATTCGATAAGGTCGCTGATGTGTCCGAGCGTATGGTGTTTCATCGTTTCACCTCTTGCTTGAAAGAGAAAAAAGATGGAGCGTGCGCGCATGAAATTATTGTTTATCAATAAACAGACGCTAGTGTTTATCGTTTTGCGATATAGAGTCAAGGCTAAACTTATTGAAAAACGATAATTTCAATCTGTCCGAAGGGGATGACTTTTGGCTGCAGCCTCTCTAGACTGGCGAGGTTGTATACAAAAACTCAACATGGACAAGGAGTTATCGATGCACCAGGGATGGTTGCTGATCGGATTGTCGCTCACCTATCTGGGGCTGCTGTTTCTGATCGCCTTCGTGGCAGACAAGCACAAACGGCACCGTCTCAAGGGACAACCGCTGCTCTACAGCCTGTCGCTGGCGGTCTACTGCACCTCCTGGACCTTCTTCGGCACAGTGGGGCAGGCGAGTGAATCGCCCTGGTCGCCGGTGCCCATCTACCTTGGCCCCATGCTGGTCTTTCTGTTTGGCTGGCGGCTGCTGGCCCGCCTTATTCTGGTAGCCAAACGGGAACACATCACTTCCATCGCCGACTTTATCGCCGCTCGTTACGGCAAATCCCAGCGGCTCGCCATGGTGATCGCCCTCATCGCCATCATGGGGATCCTCCCCTATCTGGTGTTGCAGCTCAAAGCCATCGTCACCGGGCTGGATCTGCTGATGGTCAACAGCGGCGGCATCAGCCCGACCAGCAATACCAGCGAGTTGGCGCTCGGGGTCACTCTGCTGCTGGCGCTGTTCAGCATCCTGTTCGGTACTCGCCATCTCGATGCCACCGAGCACCACAGGGGGATGGTGGTGGCCATCGCCTTCGAGTCGGTGGTCAAATTGCTGGCCTTTATCGCGGTGGGGGGCTTCGCCCTCTGGCTGATCCTGAGCAAACCGGGCGAGGCTCACGAACAGGTGACCCGCGACTTCTTTGCGCAGGTGATGGCGGTGAGCCCCGGCAACCTGCTGGAGCTCGCCATCTACACCCTGGTGGCCATGTGCGCCGTCATCTGCCTGCCGCGCCAGTTTCATGTGACTGTGGTGGAGAACAATCAGGGGCAGGATCTGCACTGGGCGCGCTGGATCTTCCCGCTCTACCTGTTCGTTATGGGGCTCTTTATCTGGCCGTTGGCGCTGGCGGGCAAGCAGTGGGTCGGGGCCGACATGGCCTCCGATACCTATGTGATCAGTCTGCCGATGGCCCTCGGGTTCGATGGCATGGCGATGCTGGCGTTTCTCGGCGGCACCTCGGCGGCCACCGGCATGGTGATCGTCTGCACCATCGCACTGGCGATAATGGTGAGCAACGATCTGGTGCTGCCGGTGCTGCTGCGCCGCTTCTGGCGGCAGGGACGCGACGAGCGGCTGGTACGGCTGCTGTTGCAGGTGCGCCGTGGCGCCATCCTGCTGATCTTGCTGGCGGCCTGGGGGCTCTACCTATGGCTCGGCGATCTCACCAGCTTGTCGCGCATCGGTTACCTCTCCTTTGGCGCGGTGGCCCAGTTTGCGCCGGCTCTGCTGCTCGGTCTCTACTGGCGCCACGGCAATCGCAAGGGGGTCTATCTTGGGTTGAGCCTCGGAGTGAGCCTCTGGTTCGTGACTCTGCTGGTGGAGAGCGGGCTGCTGGCCGGTTCACCGCTGGCCGAGCTGCTGGCGCCACCGGACTGGCCCGCGTTTCGCGAGCTGAGTCTCGGGGCCTGGTGCATCTTCCTGAGCCTGCTCTTCAACCTGCTCGGCTATGTGGCAGGCTCGCTTCTGTCGCGCCCTGCGGTGAGCGAGCGGCTGCAGGCGGCCAACTTTGTCGGCAAGCCGAGCCGCGATACCGCCGCCCTCTATCAGGCGCGGGTCTCGGTCAAGGAGCTGGAGATGCTGGCGGCTCGTTTTGTCGGCTCAAGCCGGGTCAAGCGCGCTTTTGGTCGCTTCGCCGGTGAGCGGGGCGGCACCCTTGCTCCGCAGATGCAGGCCTCGGCCGAGCTGATTGCCCACACCGAACGGCTGCTGGCGGGGGTGTTTGGCACCTCGTCGGCACGGCTGGTGCTTGCCTCTGCCCTGCAGGGGCGCAACATGCAGCTCGAGGAGATCGCCACCATAGTCGATGAGGCCTCCGACGTGTTTCGCTTCAACCGAGGCTTGTTGCAGGGGGCGATCGAGCATATCGGGCAGGGGATCTCGGTGGTGGATAGGGAGCTTCGGCTGGTGGCCTGGAACCGCCGCTACATCGAGCTGTTCCACTATCCGCCGGGGCTTATTCAGGCTGGGCGCCCCATTGAAGAGATCATCCGCTACAACGCGCAGCAGGGGCTTTGCGGCCCCGGCGATATCGAGGATCACGTGGCGCGGCGCGTCGCCTTTATGAAACGCGGCAGCGCCCATATCTCGGCGCGGGAGCGCCCGGACGGGCGGGTGATCGAGATGCAGGGCAACCCCATGCCCGCCGGTGGTTTCGTCATGACCTTTACCGACATCACCCCGTTTCGCGATGCGGAGCGGGTGCTGCGCGAAGCGAACGAACATCTGGAGGCACGGGTGGCCGAGCGCACCCGTGAGCTCTCCGAACTCAACCGCCAGCTGCTGCTGGTGAACCAGCAGGTGGAGCGGGCCAATCAATCCAAGAGCCGTTTTCTGGCGGCGGTCAGCCACGATCTGACCCAGCCCCTCAATGCTGCCAAGCTGTTTACCTCCTCCCTGCTGGAGATGTTGCCAGATGCTGGCGAGCAGGCCCGCATCGCCCGCCATATCGACGATGCGCTGGGGGCGACCGAGGATCTCATCACCGATCTGCTCGATATCTCGCGGCTCGAAGCGGGCAAGTTCAAGGCCAAGAAGCTCGACTTTGCCCTGCGCGATCTGCTCGACAACCTCAAGGCGGAGTTTGGCGTGCTGGCGCAGGCGGGGGGGATCCACTTCTCGGTGGTGGAGAGCAAGCATGCGGTACACAGCGATGTGCGGCTGCTGCGTCGGGTGCTGCAGAACTTCCTCACCAATGCGTTTCGCTACAACCCGGGTGGCCGGGTGCTGCTCGGTTGTCGCCGGATGGGGGAGAAGATCCGCATCGAGGTATGGGACAACGGCCCCGGCATCCCGCAGGACAAGCAGGAGGCTATTTTTGACGAGTTCTCCCGCCTCGATCACTCCCGCACCGCCAAGGAGCAGGGGCTGGGTCTGGGGCTCGCCATCGCCCGTGGCATCTCGCAGGTGCTCGGTCATCAGCTCACATTGCAGAGCTGGCCGGGCAAGGGATCGGTCTTTGCGGTGACCCTCAATCTGGCGACCCGGCCGGTCACGGCCCATCAGCTGGCGGCGCCGGTGGCGCGCGACAGCCAGCTGGAGGGGGTGGCCGTGCTCTGTATCGACAACGAGCGGGACATTCTGACCGCCATGAGCACCCTGCTCGGCCGTTGGGGCTGCGAGGTGCGCTGCGCCGTCGATCTGGCCGAAGCCGAGGCGCTGGTGGCGGAGGGGTTTGTACCGAGACTGGTGCTCTCTGACTACCACCTCGACGATGGCAAGACCGGGTTGGAGGCGCTCGCTGCCCTGCAACGGGTGTGTGGCGACGAGCTGGGAGGCATCATCATCAGTGCCGATCGCAAGAGCGAGTTGCAGGCGCAGATCCGCGAGCGGGGGTATGGCTACATCAGCAAACCGGTCAAACCACTCAAACTGCGGGCCCTGATGAACAGCCTGCTGCTGAGTTAAACAGGGGGAGATGTTTCTTATGGCTCCATAAGGGGCTCAATAAAACCGGCTACCTTGTCGCGGATCTTGGGCTGGGCCGCAGGGGTGGGATGAATACCATCGTTCATCATAAGTTCAGGGCGCAGCGCAATATCATCCATGAAGAAGGGCAGCAGGGGCAGATCGTTAGCCTGGGCCAACTCGGGAAAGATCTGTTCGAACTGGCGCAGATAGCGGGCACCGTAGTTGCGGGGCAGCTGGATTTGGGTCAACACCACACGGGTCTGCTGCTCCTTGGCGAGCGCGATCATGCTGGCCAGATTCTGGCGGGTAATGGTCGGCGCGAAGCCACGCAGGCCATCGTTGCCCCCCAGTTCGATCAGAAGCCAGTCTGGCTTGTGCTCCTTCAGCAGCGCAGGCAGACGGGCCAGCGCCCCTTGTGTCGTTTCACCGCTGATGCTGGCATTGAGCAGGGTGTGTTTGCCCCCCTCCTCCTGCCATTTCTGGTTGAGCAGGGCAGGCCAGCTCTGCTCAGCCTGCATTTGATAGCCGGCGCTCAGACTGTCACCCAGCACCAGTAGGGTCTGGGCCTGAGCCGACGAGAGCAGGCTGCCGAGGCCAACAAACAAGGCAAACAGAATACGCACCATCAATTCAACTCCCGCTATGGATTGTCATCAAGGGATTGGAACAAAGGATACAGAGCATGAGTTCAACCCCCATTATTGTCGTCAAGGGCCTCGGCAAATCGGTTCGCCTCGGCCAGGAAAGCCTCACCATCCTTGAAGGGATCGATCTGCAAGTCAATAGTGGCGAGACGGTGGCTCTGGTCGGTGCCTCCGGCTCCGGCAAGTCCACCCTGCTGGGGCTGCTGGCCGGGCTCGATCTGCCGAGTCAGGGGGATATCGAAATCCTCGGCAAATCCCTGGGCGAGCTGGATGAGGAGGGGCGGGCCCGGTTGCGCGCCGAGCAGATCGGCTTTGTGTTCCAGTCGTTCCTGCTGCTCCCGACCATGACTGCGCTGGAGAATGTGATGCTGCCTGCCGAGCTGCGTGGCGAGCGCCACTGCGAGCCGAGGGCCCGCGAGCTGTTGGCGGCTGTCGGGCTTGGCGAGCGGTTGCACCATCTGCCGCCACGGCTCTCTGGCGGCGAGCAGCAGCGAGTGGCCATCGCTCGCGCCTTTATGACCCGTCCCAGCCTGCTGCTGGCAGACGAGCCGACCGGCAACCTCGACAGCAAGACCGGCGAGAAGGTGATCGAGCTGCTGTTTGAACTCAATCGCAAGCACGGCACCACGCTAGTGGTAGTGACCCATGATCATCAGCTGGCCGAGCGTTGCCAGCGGCAACTGGTCATGACGGCGGGCAGACTGGATCTCGAGGTGGCCCATGATGTGGTGTAACGGGGTGAGCTGCGGGTCAGGCGGGAGATGCAAGGGATGATGCCGTGGCGATTGGGATGGCGACTGCTGCGCCGGGAAGGTTTCAGCGGCGAGCTGCGCTGGTTTGTGCTGGCGCTTGCGCTTAGCGTGGCGTGTGTCTTGAGTGTGGCATTGGTGGCGGATCGGCTCGATGCCGGACTCAAGGCGTCTGGCCGCGACTTTATCGGAGCGGATCGGGTGCTGCGCACCGCCGCCGCCCTGCCGGATGGTTGGCTGGAACGAGCGAAACAGGATGGCTTGGCGGTGCAGATCACCGTCAGCTTCAACAGCATGCTGTTTCATGGCGATGCGTTGCAGCTCGCCTCCATTCGGGCGGTGCCCGATGGTTTTCCCTTCTATGGCAAGCTCACTCTGGAACCTGCCCGCGCCCCGGCCCCCGGCGAGATCTGGCTCTCCGCCCGGGTGATGCAGCTGCTTAAGGCCAAAACGGGGGATGAGCTGGAGGTGGGCAATACGGTGCTCAAGGTGGCCGGTCTGCTTGGCGAGGAACCGGATCAGGGTTTCAGCCCCTTCTTGCTGGCGCCGCGTGCACTGATCCATAGCGCTGATATCGAGGCGACCGGCGCTCTGCTCCCCGGCAGCCGCCAGCAGTGGCGCTATCTGTTCAAGGGGCCGCGAGAGTCGCTTGCTCGTTACGAACAGTGGCTATTGCCGCAGTTGCAGGCCGGACAGAAGTGGATCAAACCGGATGACAGCGAATCCCGTGTCGGCCGCTCGCTGGCCAATGCCGAGCGTTTCTTCCGGCTTGCTTCCCTAAGCGGGGTATTGCTGGGGGCGTTGGCGATGGGGATCGCTGTGCGCCACTTTGCCGAGCGCCAGACCAATATGGTGGCGCTGCTCAAAACCCTGGGGGCATCCCGTCGCTCGCTCTGGCAACTGATGGGAACCCTGCTGCTGTCGTTGACGCTGATCGGCGCGTTGCTGGGTCTGGTGGCGGGCACTGCCATGCAGTGGATCACCTTGCAACTGCTGGGGGACCTGCTGCCGCCGGATCTGCCGCCCCCCTCTTGGCGCCCCTTTGTGCTGGGGGTGGCGGTGGCGCTCTTTATCACCCTGCTGCTCGCTTTTGTGCCCTTCTTGCGGCTGCTGAAGGTGCCGCCGCTGCGGGTATTGCGCCGGGAGCTGGAGGCGGGGATTCCCCCCTGGCTGGCCCTGCCGGTCGGCCTGTTCGGGCTGTTTGCGCTGGTCTGGGGCTTTACCGCCGATGTGCGGCTGGCGCTGGGGCTGGTGGGGGGCATGGGTTTGCTGATGGGGCTGTTGGCCCTGCTGGCGGCGCTGATGTTGCGGCTGGGGACGAAAGTGAGCGGGCCTCATGCCTTGCGGCTGGCGCTGGCCCACCTGTCGCGCGAGCGCAGCAGCGGCCTGTTTCAGTTGGCTGGCTTTGCGCTGGCATTGATGCTGTTTGGCTTGCTCTGGGCAGCCAGGGTCGATCTGCTGGATGAGTTTTCGGCCCGTCTCCCCGTCGATGCGCCCAACCGTTTTCTGGTCAATGTGGCCGAGAACGAACGGGAGGGGATCCTGAGCGAACTGGCGGCGGCCGGGGCCACCACCTCCGATTTCTATCCCATGGTGCGCGGCAGGCTGACCCATATTGCCGGTGAGGCGGTGGGCGAGGGGGCCAGCAGTGGCCGCGAGGGGGTAGATCGGGAGCTCAACTTCACCACCACGGCTACCCTGCCAACCGACAACAAGCTGGTGGCCGGGAAGTGGCTTGCCGGGTCCGGCGAGGTGTCGGTGGATAGCGAGTTGGCCAAGCGACTCGATATCAAGCTGGGGGACATGCTCGCCTTTACCATCGAGGGGCGCAGCTTCGGCGCCAGGGTCACCAGTCTGCGCAGCATCAAGTGGGACAATATGCGGCCCAACTTCTACATGATCTTCTCCGAGGATCTGCTGGCACCCTTCTCCCGTACCTGGCTTGGCAGCTACCGGCTGCCCGAGGCGGGGCGCACTGCCGAGGTGGAGTTGATCCGCCGTCACCCCACGGTGAGCCTTATCGATGTGGATGACCTGATTGCGCGGCTCACTCAGGTATCGGAGCAGGTGAGCCGGGCACTGGCGCTGATGCTGGGGCTGGTGACAGTGGCCGCGCTGCTGGTGCTGCTGACCCAGACCCAGGCCAGCATGGCTCAGCGTCGGCGCGAACTGCTGCTGATGCGCACCCTGGGTGCCAGCAGCGAACTGCTGAAAAAGATGCTGCGTTGGGAGCTGGTGGCCAGTGGTGCGCTGGCGGGGCTCTGCGCCGCCATGGTGGTGGAGCTCTGTTCCTTTGGCCTGCAGTGGTGGTGGTTCGAGGGGTTGTGGCAGTTCCACTGGGCCATCTGGCTCGGTCTGCCGACTCAGGGGGCGCTGTTGGTGACGCTGGCGGGGCAGGGGATGCAGCGCCAGCTGCTGGCTGGCACCCTGAGCGATCGGCTGCGGGGGCTGGGTCAGGGACTGTTGTAATCCCGCCAGCGCGAGCCGATACACACAAGGTGCAATAGCGCAGCCGCAATAAGCAAGCAGCCCGGCCTTGGTCGGGCTGCTTGCTATGCGAGGTGCTGACGAGTGGACGCAGCGAACAGGTGTGAGTTAGCGGGGCTCGCGCAGCAGATTGGCGAGGGCGCTCGGCAGCTCGGGATAGCTGAAGTGAAAACCGGCCTGTTGCAGCCTTGTTGGTATCACCTTTTGTCCGGTCAGCAGCAGATCTGCCGCCTCCCCCATCACCAGTTGCAACAGCGGCGCCGGGACGAAGAAGAGGTGTGGACGGTGCAGGGTCGCGGCCAGAGTCTCACTGAACTCCCGGTTGCTGACCGGATGGGGGGCGGTTCCGTTGAAGATGCCGCTGCACTCTTCGTGCTCCAGTATGAACAGGATGGCGCGCACCAGATCCTGCACATGGATCCAGCTCATCATCTGGCTGCCCGACCCCATGGGGCCGCCGAGTCCGAGTCGGTATGGGGGGAGCATTTTGGGTAGCGCTCCCCCATCCATGCCGAGCACCAGCCCGATCCGCACGATACAGACCCGGGTCTGCTTGCTTTGTGCTTCCAGTGCCAGGGTCTCCCACTGTTGGCAGAGTTGGTGGGTGAACTCGTCGTTGGGAGAGCGGCACTGCTCGTCGAGGGTTTCGGTGCCCTGTCTGCCATACCAGCCGATGGCGGAGGCGTTGATCAGCACCTTGGGCGGCGTTGTGGAGAGCTTGATGAGATCCACCAGCTGCTCGGTCAGCAGCCAGCGGCTGTCGCAGAGCAGCTGTTTACGCGATTCGCTCCAGCGTCCGGCGGCGATGGGTTCACCCGCCAGATTGATCACTGCGTCCACGTCATTGAGGTCATCGAGCCGGTCAAGGTTATCCAATACCTTGATATCGTGACCGAGCAGGGAGTAGGCGCGGCTCCCCTGCCTGCTCAATACCACGACCTCGTGATTGACCTTGAGATGGGCAACCAGCTTGCGGCCGATAAAGCCGGTTCCTCCGGTAATCAGAATCTTCATCGTTGCACGCTCCTGCTGCCGTTTGCTCTACTCTAATGGCGTCGTCCTCCTTCAACAAGTGGACGAGTTTGACACGTTTTGTTCATTCGACTGATGTTAACTCTATCCTCTTCTTGCGACATATTGTTGAACAATAGTTTGAATTGATTGATTTTTGTCGGGTGGACATTTGTTGTTCAATCGCTATTATGGCGACCCTTTCGCCTGTCCACCGGGGCTGTCACCCACCATCCGAGCATCAAAGAGGCCGCCATGCCATTTCGTCGTTTGAAACTTCGCCAGCTTTACTCGAGGATTCTGGTGGCACTACTGATGGGGGGCGGGATCCTGCTGCTGGGGGTTGTTGCCGTTATCTGGCAGACTGTGACCGAGATAGAGCATGATTCCGATTCACGCTTGCAGCATGCCCGGATGATGTTTGATCGCTCCATCGGCCATGCCCGGCAAGCGGCCATCAATGTGGAGGGGATGCTTGGTCACTCCTGCAAGGAGGCGGCACAACTGCTGCGCGAACAGGTGGCCACTGTGCCTGATGTCCGCTCTGCCAATCTGGCTATAGGAAATCGTATCTATTGCACCTCGCTCTATGGTGACTACGATGGCCCCTTCAACCCTGACAGTTATGTGGATGGCAGGCTGCAACTGCTGCCAGGCAATGAGGTCACACCGGATCGCCCCCTGATCGTGCTGCGCCACGAAACGGACAAGGGGAGTGTGCTGATCGGTGTGGATGGCTACTACCTGCGCAATACCCTGGAGATCTCCAGCAAGAACTCCCCGATGGCTCTGGTGGTGGGGCAGAGGGCACTGTTTGGCTCAGGTCAGTTCGGGGCGGCGCCCTCTCCGGCAGAAGAGGGTTATATTGCCCTCGCTTCGGCCGATTTCCCCTATCAGGTCGTCACCCGGATCACGGTGCATGATTACTTGAGCCACGCATGGCGCTACTCCAGAGATACCTTGATCCTCTCTCCACTGCTGGCGCTGCTGATTGGATTCGGCACCTTCAGGCTGATGGGGCGTAGCAGCTCACCAGCGGAGGAGCTCAAGCGGGCGTTGATCGAGGAGGAGTTTATCCCCTACCTGCAGCCGGTGGTCTCCGGTGAGGATGAGCAGTGGCGTGGCTGTGAGGTGCTGATGCGCTGGCAGCATCCCAAGCAGGGGATGATCTCGCCGGATCGCTTTATCCCGCTGGCGGAAGATAGCGGCCTGATCGTGCCCATGACCAGCCTGTTGATGGCCGAGGTGCGTGACCACTTCTCCCCTTATGCCCGCAAGCTGCCGGCAAAGTTTCATTTTTGCTTCAATATCAGCGCCAAGCACTTCCAGGATCTCGACCTGTTGGCTGACTGCAAGGCCTTTCTCGACGCGTTTAAGGACAATCCCGTTGATTTGGGGTTGGAGCTGACGGAGCGGGAGCTGCTGGTGGCTGATGAGACAACCGCCCGGATGTTTGCCGAGTTGCGCAAACTGGGCGTGTTGATCGCTATCGATGACTTTGGCACCGGTCACTCCAGTCTCACCTATCTGCAGCAGTTTCAGGTCGATGCAATCAAGATTGACCGGAGCTTTGTAGAGATGATCGGTACGGATGCACTCTCCAGCCATATCGTTGAAAACGTGATTGATCTGGCGAAGCGACTTGAATTGATCCTGATCGCGGAGGGGGTCGAGAAGCAGTCGCAGGCGGACTACCTGCGGGCTCGCCACGTTGACTATCTGCAAGGATATCGCTACGGCCGCCCCATTCCGATGAAGCAGTTTTGCAAGACCCTGTTTGGCTGAACGGGTGAATGGGGAGCATAAAAAAAACCAGCGAGCGCTCGCTGGTTTTTTGTTAATACGGTTTGGCTTGGGCGTTCAGTGCATCCGTTGGAGGGCGCAGGCCAGCCGCTTGACCCCCTCCTCGATGGTCGCCTCATCGACGCAGGAGAAGCTCAGGCGCAGGGTGTTCTTGATTTCGGGGCGTACATAGAAGGGGGCGCCGGGCACGAAGGCTACCTTCTCCTTGATCGCCTCATCAAACAGGGCCATGGCGCTGATGTGGGCTGGCAGAGTCAGCCAGAGGAACATGCCCCCTTCCGGTCTGGTGTAGCTGACGCCGGGCGGGCAGTGACGGGCCAGTGCAGCCTCCATGGCAGCACGCTGGCGACCATAGACCTCCTTGATCTTCTCCAGATGGGCATCCAGTGAATTGTCGGTCAGGAAGCGGTGCAGCACCTGCTGGCTGAAGGCGTTGCTGTGCAGATCGGTGGCCTGCTTGGCGATGGTCACCTTCTTGCGTAGCCACTCCGGCACCAGCATCCAGCCCAGACGGAAGGCGGGCACCACGGTTTTGGAAAACGAGCCGAGCAGCACGGTATTGTTTGGTGCCAGCTTGGCAATGGGGGGCAGATGCTCCCCTTCGAAGCGCAGCTCGCCGTAGGGATCATCTTCCACCATCAACAGCTCGTGGCGCACCAGTCGCTCGGCCAGTGCCTCGCGGTTGGCACGGTTGTAGGAGACACCGCTCGGGTTCTGGAAGTTGGGCACGCCGTAGAGCAGCTTGGCATTGGATCCGCTTGCCAGCAGCGCATCCAGCGCCGCCAGATCCAGACCCTCTTCTTCAAGGGTGATCGGCTTGAAGGTGGGCTGGTAGACAGAAAAGGCCTGAATAGCGCCAAGGTAACCCGGCTCTTCGATGATGAGATCCTGACCCTCGTCGATCAGCACCTTGCCCAGCAGATCCAGCGCCTGCTGGGAGCCGCTGGTGATGAGGATGTTGTCCGGATTGATCTGCATGCCGTGGCGGGCCAGATAGCGGTCGGCAATATATTGGCGCAGCGGGGCGAAGCCTTCGGTCGCCGCATATTGCAGGGCAGCAGCCCCCTGTTCGCGCAGCACATCCTGACAGGCCTGATCGATCGCCTTGACCGGAAACAGGTGGGGATTGGGCAGGCCACCGGCGAAGGAGATGATCTCCGGATTGGCGGCAACTTTGAGGATTTCACGGATAAAGGAAGGTTCAACCTTCTCGAAGCGCTGGGCAAAAAACGGCTGCATAGACAATTCTCTCGGCATGTGGGCGGTCGCTCCATTCGACCGCCAGGTTATCCGTTTGTATCAGATTTCAGAAATGAGGCAATGATTGTCACAAAAATCGCCAAAAAAGGGCAGGTTTGGCACCTGCCCGAATTTTACCTGCCCGTGTGGCTCCCATGAATTGAAATGAGTTAGGGCGATCTTGTTTTGTGGACAAGCAACTGACCTTACAAACCCGGTTCCTTGAGGAAGCGGATCATCAGGTCGGTGTTGGCGCCAAGTTGGCTTTCTACTCTGCCAGGGAATAGTTCCGCCATCTTGTCGAGGCGGTCGTACTGGGTGTGCCAGATTTTTCCCCACTGGGTTTCGCTGTCACGATCGCAGGCGCTCTTGGTGGTGGCGTCATAGCAGTCCCACAGCGCTGGATTGGTGCTTTGGGAGTAGCCGTCATAGCCATCAGCGCCGTTGATGGTGAAGTTGGTCGCTTCAACGTAGGCGATCGGCACCCCCAGGCAGGCAAAGGGAGCGTGATCTGACCAGCTGCCAGTCTCCCCTTCCGGATAACCGCTGTAGCTGGGATGAATGGCAAACGGGGTCGCAGTCTGTTTGGAGAGGGTAAGCAGGCGATCCCGCACCTTGGGATCGAAGCTGTAGCGGCTCGGATCTGTGCAGTTGTATTCGGCGACGTCCGAGTGGGCTGAGTGGACGTAGACGATGTCGCCCCCGGCGATGGTGTCGTAGTTCACCATCGCCAGCAGCTTGGCGACGGCGGTGCTGTCGAGGCTGGCGGCATAGGCTTTGGAGCCGTTGAGACCGTTCTCCTCCGCCCCGAAGAATGCAAAGCGAACCGTGTAGGGCAAGGTTTGTCCTTTAAGCGCCTCAGCCACTGCCAGCAGGGCTGCTACGCCAGCGCCGTTGTCGGTGGCTCCTTCAGAACCTTTCTTGTCGCCCGTACTGTCGTAGTGGGCGCCGATCAGGATCACCTTGTCACTTGTGCCCTTGAGCTCAGCGATCAGGTTTTGGGAGTTTTTACTGGCGCCGCTTTTGGTGTAGGTGAAGGGTTGGCGTTGCACATCGTAGCCCCAACCGGTCAGATGGTCCTGGATCCATGCCGCGGCACGAGTTTCTGCCTCTGTCCCCGTGGGGCGCGCGCCAATCCCTTCTGCGGTTGAGCTCAACTGCACCAGATACTCATAGGCCTGCTCGGCGGCAGCAGGGGTTTGTGAGTCATTTGTTGATGTGTCGCATCCCGCAAGCAAAGTGGTGATGGCAAACGCCAATGCTCTGTATTTCATACTGCAATCCTTTGTTGTGTATGGTTTTATTTGCGCAGGCAGCATGTACTCGACGCGTGACCGATTCTGTGAACGGGTCGGCATTTGTCAACTGTTGTCAATGAAATGGAGAGAGATGAGGGATTTGTTTCGCGAAACACTTGCGCCTTGGGCCTATCTTGGGATAATTCGCTCCCCTGTTTTCGCGGGTCGATGAAATGCCGAGCCGCGAGCGGTCCCGCTCGGGATCGAACACAAGATGTATTACCCGGATTGATGAAATAACGAGACCATTATGCCTGTGACCCAAGATGTATTTAACGAAGACGGCAAATTCATGCGCAAGATCCGCAGCTTTGTCCGTCGCGAAGGCCGCCTGACCAAAGGGCAGGAGAAGGCCCTAGAAGAGCTTTGGCCGGTCATGGGCATCGATTTTGAGCCAAAGCAGCTCGATCTGGTCGCGCTGTTTGGCCGTGAAGCACCAGTGGTGCTGGAGATCGGCTTTGGCATGGGCGCCTCTCTGGTTGAGATGGCCAAGAATGCCCCCGAGAAGAACTTCATCGGCATCGAAGTGCACTCCCCGGGCGTGGGTGCCTGTCTGGGTACCGCTCAGGAAGCGGGCGTCACCAATCTGAAAGTGATCTGCCACGATGCGGTGGAAGTGCTGGAGCACATGATCCCGAACGGTTCACTCTCCTGCCTGCAGCTCTTCTTCCCGGATCCCTGGCACAAGAGCCGTCACCACAAGCGCCGCATCGTACAGCCTGCGTTTGCCCAGGATATTCGTCAAAAGCTGGCCATCGGTGGCGTGTTCCACATGGCGACCGACTGGGAAAACTATGCCGAGCACATGCTGGAAGTGATGAGCGCCGCCGAGGGTTACGAGAACACCTCCGCCACCGGCAACTGGGTGCCCCGTCCGGACTGGCGTCCGCTGACCAAATTTGAACAACGTGGCCACCGTCTCGGCCACGGGGTTTGGGATCTGATTTTCAAGCGTGTCAGCTAAGCTGGCACGTCAACACACCTAGCGTATCAACTAACTTGAGGAGCTATCATGGCCAATCGTAGCCGCCGCCTGCGCAAGAAACTGCGCGTCGATGAATTCCAGGAAATGGGTTTCGACATCAGTTTCAACTTCCCGGTCGGCACTGCCGAAGAGACCATCGATGCGGTAGTCGATGCGATGATCGATGAGGTTGTTGAACCCCGTAAACTGGCTTTTGCCGGCTCCGGTCACCTGGCCTGGGAAGGGATGATCTGCACCCAGCAACTGGGCAAATGTACCGAAGAAGACCGCGCCGCCGTCAAATCCTGGCTGGAAGGCAAGGGGATGGAAGCCGTGGTCGTTACCGAGCTGTTCGACCTCTGGTACGGTGAACCGGCCTGATACAAGGCTGCCGCATCTGGCGCCTTGTTGTGGGTAACTGAAAAATCCCGCCGCTGGCGGGATTTTTGTCAGTGGGGATGGGATCTCCACCGCTGTTTTAGTCATGGAATCGCTTATTGCTTATGGTGTTGTCATCCGAATTACTGGCCAGCATCCTCGAAGAGGTGCGCCCGTTGCTGGGACAAGGCAAGGTGGCCGACTACATTCCGGCACTGGCTCAGGTGCCGGCCGATCGGCTCGGTATCGCAGTCTGTACCGTTGAGGGGGAGCTGTTCACCGCCGGTGACGCTTTTGAACCCTTCTCCATCCAGAGTATCTCCAAGGCCCTGAGTTTGACCTTGGCACTCACCCTCTATCAGGAGGAGGAGATCTGGGCCCGGGTGGGCAAGGAGCCCTCCGGCCAGCCCTTCAACTCGCTGGTACAGCTCGAGTTCGAGCAGGGGATACCCCGCAACCCCTTTATCAATGCCGGGGCGCTGGTGGTGAGCGATCTGCTTGAGACCCGCCTCACTGCGCCGCGTCAACGTACCCTCGAGCTGGTGCGCCGTCTTTCCGGCAATCCGGCCATCATGGCGGATCAGGTGGTCGCCCGCTCCGAATATCAGCACTCTGCCCGCAACGCCGCCATCGCCTATCTGATGAAGGCCTATGGCAACTTCGAAAACGAAGTGGACAAGGTGCTGCAAAGCTATTTCAATGCCTGTGCCATTCGCATGAGCTGCGTCGATCTGGCGCGGGCATTCATCTATCTGGCCAACCGTGGTGTGCCACTGGGCGAGAGCGTGCCGCTGCTGCCTGCCCGCACGACTAAACAGGTCAACGCCCTGCTCGCCACCTGCGGCCTCTATGACGAGGCGGGCGATTTTGCCTATCGGGTCGGCATGCCGGGCAAATCGGGGGTCGGCGGCGGTATCATCGCCCTGATCCCGGGCGAGCTCTGCGTCTGTGTCTGGTCGCCCGAGCTCAACAAAGCCGGCAACTCGCTGGCGGGCACGGCGGCGCTGGAGCTGCTGGCCGAGCGGCTGGGTCGCTCCATTTTTTAACCTTGTTCACTATGAATCGAGAAATCACCATGAAACGACATCTTCGCTTCCTGCAGGCCGCGCTGGCGACCTTACTGCTCTGGTGTGCCCTGCCCGCCGTGGCAGGGGAGTTGCCACCGCTCTCGCTGGCCGATGCCAAGGCCAAACAGGCTGTCATCCTGGATACCCGCGCCAGCTACTTCTATCAGGGGTGGCCGATGGAAGGGGAGAAGCAGGGCGGCCATGTGGCGGGCGCCGAGAACCTCTCAGCCGAGTGGAAATACAGCGATGAAGAGTGGCCAAAGGCGCTCGAGATCAAGGGTCTGAAGGCCGATCGTCCGGTTGCCCTCTACGGTGCGTCCCGCGAAGTGGCCGAGGTGGCCCGTTTGCTGCGCAAGCAGGGGATCAAGCAGCTGTTCGAGCTGCAAGGGTGGCAAGTTGCACCGCGCGAGTCGCTGGCACGCTGGCAGCAGCTGGTCTATCCGCGCTGGTTGGCGGACCTGCAGGAGGGCAAGCCGGTTGCCGCGGCGCCCAAGGGTGACTGGAAGCTGTTTGAAGTGGATTGGGGTTCACCCAAGGCCTACCTCATCAGCCACATCCCGGGGGCCGGTTATATCGATACCAACAGCCTCGAAGAGGAGCCGCTGTGGAACAAGGTCTCTGACGAAGCGCTCAAGAAGCTGCTGCTGGATAACGGCATCCGTCACGACACCACCGTCATCCTCTATGGTCGCAACACCATGGCGGCTGCCCGTGCCGCGCATCTGATGATGTATGCGGGGGTGGAAGATGTGCGCCTGCTGGACGGTGGTCTGGATGCCTGGTTTATCCAGCACCTGCGCACCGAAACCGGCCTGCCCAACAAATATGAGCCGGTGAAGGAGTTTGGCGTGGCCATTCCCGCTCACCCCGAGTACTACACCACGCTAAGTCAGGCGAAAGAGCTGCTCAAGAAGCCCGATAGCGCCCTGGTCAGCGTGCGTACCTGGGACGAGTTTGTCGGCAACACCTCAGGTTACAGCTACATCAAGCCGAAGGGCGATATTCCGGGGGCCAAGTGGGGTCACGGTGGGGTGGATGCCAACAGCATGAGCGACTTCCACAACCCGGACGGCACCATGAAGCCGGCCCGCGAGATCCTCGCCATGTGGGACCAGTGGAACATCGAGCCAACTCAGCAGGCCGCATTCTACTGCGGTACCGGCTGGCGCGCCTCCGAGGCCTTCTTCTACGCCTGGCTGATGGACTGGAAACGGATCAGCGTCTACGACGGCGGTTGGTATGAGTGGAGTTCCGATCCCAAGAACCCGACCGTGACCGGTGAGCGCCAGCCCGCCAAGTCATGATTGCGCGCTTGCGCTTGAAAGAAGAGGCCGGACAGATGTCCGGCCTTTTTGTATCCGCTCGGACCTGCGCCAGCCTGCCACTACACTTTGCTGGTGGCTATCAGGTCGATGGAAGGAGTGACTGATGAGACGGATATGGACAGGCCTGCTGGTGGCAGGCGTACTGGCACAGGGGGTAATGGCTGCCGAACGGGCTCGTTATCTGGTGCAACTCAAGCCGGGGGCGGAGGCCGCTGTGCTGGCCCAAAGCAAAGGGATGGGGGGCGAGCTGGCCCTGCAACTGCCCGAGCAGCATGCGCTGGCGCTCTGGTTGCCAGCTGCTGCAGCGACAGCGCTGGCGCGCAACCCCAACGTGCTGTGGGTGGAGCCGGATGCCAAGCGTTATGCCAGTGCCGAGACCCTGCCTTATGGCATTCCCATGGTACAGGCGCCACAACTGAGCGATGGTATGGCCGGAGAGGTGCTGGTGTGTATCATTGACTCTGGCTATAGCGGCAATCACCCGGATCTGCCCCATGGGGCGCAGGTGCAGGGTAGTGACAACGCAGGTACAGGCAGCTGGAGCAGTGACGAAAACGGTCACGGCACCCACGTGGCAGGCACCATAGCCGCCATTGGGGGGAACGACATGGGCGTGGTCGGTGTCTTGCCGAATCAGAGTGTCCCGCTGCACATCATCAAGGTGTTTGGCGCCAACGGCTGGGCCTATACCTCCAACCTGGTGGGGGCTCTCAATGCCTGCAAGCAGGGGATGAGCAGTCGTGGCTTTACTCGCATGGTCATCAACATGAGCCTAGGGGGCAATGTGCCCAGCAAGACGGAAGAGCAGGCGTTCAATCAGGCTTACAGCCAGAATGTGTTGAGTGTGGCGGCGGCGGGCAATGCGGGCAACACCAGCAAGTCCTATCCCGCCTCTTACAGCAGTGTGGTGAGCGTGGCTGCTATCGATGGCAGCAAGCAGTTGGCTTATTTCTCGCAACGCAACGATCAGGTGGAGCTGGCGGCCCCCGGTGTTGCTGTGCTGTCGACCGTGCCGAGTGGTTACGCCAGCTACAGCGGTACCTCGATGGCGACCCCTCATGTGGTCGGGGTCGCCACCCTGGCCTGGTCACAGCGGCTGGAGTGCAGCAATGATCAACTGCGCCAGACCCTGCGCAGCAGCGCCCAGGATCAGGGGGCTGTCGGACGGGACAACAGCTATGGCTATGGTCTGGTGCAGGCCAGAGCCGCGGCAGATCGGCTGGCACTTGGCTGTGGTTCCGGTACCGGTAGCAGTGGCAAACCGGGTGGTCGCAAGTAACTGATTTTTGATGGTGATCTCACTTTATTGTGCAAGTTTCCGACTGCCTGCCGGATTGGAGTAGGCTGGATATGACACCCTCGTGGTGAGGGTGAAAGGAGAAGAGTGCGCCTATGAAAAAACTGATGATGATCCTGGTGTGCGCCCTGGGGCTGGTAGCATGCAGCTCCCAATACATCATGAGCACCAAGGATGGCAAGATGATCACCACAGAGAGCAAGCCCAAGCTGGACGAGAGTACCGGTATGTATCGCTATTACGATCATGAAGGGCGTGAGGTGATGATTAATAAAGAAGATGTGACCCAGATCATGGAGCGTTGAGCGCTCATATGCAGTCAGGGCCGCAATATGCGGCCCTTCACATTTTTACCGGCAAATTCCTTCATTTTCTCAGGCAATCGCCCCTCTTTCGCCGCAAATGCGCGTTCGGGTACAGCTTCCGTTATGGTTCGGTCCGTATTATTGCACTCCGTTTTTTATTGGAGGTGTTATGTCCCTGATGTCTATCTGGAATTCCCGTTTTTCCGCGCGCACCCTGCTGGGTGGTGTCTTGCTGGTGGTGGCGTCAGCCAGCCATGCTGGCGATGATCAGTTCACGCTGGGGCGGACTATTTTGCTGGGGGCCGGTGATCATGGTGCGACAATTCCTTTGGTGATTTGCCGTCAGACCAAATATATCAAGGTGAAGGCGGAACGTGATTTGACCCTGGATCGGGTGGTGGTGACCTATGGTGGTGATCGTACCAAAACCATTCGCTTCGATCGGGAGATGAGCAGTGATAAAGAGACCGAGTGGAAATCACTGGGTTCGCGTCGTTGTGTGAAAAAGATCGAAGTGTACGGTAATTCAGAGCGCAGCAAAGCGGGCGTAAAAGTATTCGGCCGTAAATAATCGATGCATTTTGTCTGCACGAACAGATGAGCTAAAAATAATGGCGAGCCGTGGCTCGCCATTATTTTTTATGGTCGGCTTTGCTATTTTTTCGGCCGAAATGGCTTGATGACAGTTTCATCGCACTCAAGATACGGCCCTTCCATCAAATCGATGCAGTAGGGGATGGCGGGGAATACTGCATCCAGACACTCGCGGATCGATTTGGGCTTGCCCGGCAGATTGACGATCAGGGTATCGTCGCGCAGCCCGGCAGTCTGGCGCGACAGAATGGCGGTCGGCACAAACTTGAGGGATTCGGCCCGCATCAGCTCGCCAAAGCCCGGCATCATGCGATCACACACCGCTTCGGTCGCTTCCGGCGTGACATCCCGCTTGGCCGGGCCGGTGCCGCCTGTGGTGACGATGAGACAACACTGCTCTTCATCCGCCAGCCGGATCAGGGTCGCTTCAATCTGATCCTGTTCATCGGGGATCACCTGATAGACAGGTTCCCACTCCGAGGTCAGATAGGCGTTCAGGGTGTTGATGATGGCCTTGCCGGAGAGGTCTTCATAGATGCCCGCGCTGGCGCGATCGCTGACGGTGACGATACCGATTTTTGCCTTGCTCATGGTCTGCTCTTGAATGTCCGATAAAAGTGGCAATTAAAATAACATAATCAGTGAGATATGTTAAATCGTCGGAAGGAGCTACTGGTCATTTTATGGATGATAAAGAGTCGAATGAAGCAAAATTAATTTATCCCGACTTTTATTGGAAATAAAAAACATAAAAAAGCAGCCTAAAATGTCTAAGTGTTTTGCATGCTCTTTCTTTTTTAAGCAAATGTTTGTTTCTGCATGTTATTTCAATGGATGATTTTCATCATGGTTGCCATTTTAATAACGATTACCTGAGTGGTGTGGTGAGCTCTTTGCCGCTCGGTCGTATATAAAGTTTTATATGGCTGATTCCTCAAGTTGTGGAGCCAGCAAGAGTCGCCGAGGAGGGCATATGGAGTTGCCTGATTTTGACACCCTGAAGGAGTTGGCCGCGAGAGAGCCTTCCCGGCTGGATGCGATCCTGGAGCAGCAGATCGACCAGTTGATGGCCCGTGCGAGCCCCGATCAGCAGCGCCGTCTGCGCGGATTGCAGTTCAAGATTGATGGTCAGCGTCGGCTGGCTAAAAACAATCTAGACAGCTGTATCCGGATTGCCAACATGATGCGGGAATCCTTTTATCTGATGCGCAGCGAAATGATCCAGTTCAGAGAAGAGGGAGAGCCTCCGCCTGAAAACGATGGCAGTGGTAAAATAATCCGTCTGGCGGACTATCGACGTCGTAAATAATCTGCAAGAAACTCCTTGGTTGATATTTCAGCCAAATCGGTGAGGTCATAATAAAGGGAATTGCTGACGACCTGATTGTTATGGTTTTTAATGTTAGTCGTAATGTATTTGTGATGTAATCTCTTTTCTCCTTCTTGTAATAAATTATTAGTCAGGTTGTGATTGAGGTGGATGAATAACGGTAAAAGTTAGGCTAATATGGCCGAAATTTTTATTGCTACGACTCGAAGGGATTATGAGAAGTATCACACCAAGACGGGTGTTGTCGCGGGAGCAACAGACAGAGATCACCCGCATTATCGTCAAGGTGGGTCAGTTGTTGGCCCAGTTCGGGGCGGAGAGCCGGATCATCGAACAGACCACGGTGCGACTGGGGATGGCGCTGGGGTTGGAGAGTGTCGAAATGGCCATCTCTTCCAGTGCCATCGTGCTCACCAGCCTCTATCAGGGGGGCTGTGTTACCACTACCCGGCGGGTGCGCGAACATGGCATCAACATGCAGGTGGTGTGCGAGATCCAGCGGATCTGCATCATGGCGGAGAAAGAGCTGATCGGTGCCCGTGAAGTGCGCCAGCGCCTCGAGGCCATCGTCCCCTTTCACTATCACCCCTGGCTGGTGGTCCCCATGGTGGGGCTCTCATGTGGTGCCTTTAGCCTGCTGTTTGGCGGTGACTGGCCCATCTTCCTGGTGACCTGTTTCTCGTCTGCCGTGGCGATGCGGGTGCGCCAGCTGATGGCCCGCCATCACCATAGCCCGCTCATCAACTTTGCCGCTACCGGCTTTATCGCCACCTTGCTCTCCTCCAGCGCCACCTTCTTTAACTGGGGTGACCAGCCTTATCTCGCCATGGCGGCCAGCGTGCTGCTGCTGGTGCCGGGCTTTCCGCTGATCAATGCGGTCTCAGACATGGTGAAGGGCTACTTCAACATGGGGCTGGCCCGTTGGGGGACCGCGACCCTGCTGACTATCAGCGCCGCCATAGGTATCATTTTGGCCATGTCGGTCACCGGTATCTGGGGGTGGAAAGTATGATGGATTTGCTCTGGCTACTGGCCAAGGATGCCTTCTGGTCCTCCATTCCGGCGGTGGGGTTTGCCATGCTGTTCAATGTGCCACCACGGATGCTGAAGTACTGCGCCATGGGCGGCGCGCTGGCCCACAGCCTGCGTACCTTGCTGATCCACTATGGTATGCCCATCGAGTGGGCGACGCTGGCGGCGGCCACCACGGTCGGCTTTGTCTGCGTCTACTGGTCGCGCCGTCTGCTGGCGCCGCGTCCGGTGTTCAGCGTTGCCTCCATCATTCCGATGATCCCGGGCAGTTATGCCTTCAAGACCATGATTGCGGTGGTAGAGCTCAACATCAACGGCGTGACCATGGAGTTGATCCAGAGTGCGGTGGAGAACGGCCTCAAGGCGCTCTTTATCGTCGGTGCCCTCAGTTTCGGTTTGGCGATCCCCTCTCTGGTCGTGTACCGTAACCGCCCCATAATCTGACAGACGGTGAGAGGCCCCATGAAGATTTCCATGATTGCCGCCATGGCCCACGACAGGGTGATCGGCAAGGACAACCAGATGCCCTGGCATCTGCCTGCCGATCTGGCCCACTTCAAGCGTGTCACCCTCGGTAAACCGGTATTGATGGGGCGCAAAACCTTCGAATCCATCGGTCGACCGCTACCCGGACGGCGCAATCTGGTGATCAGCCGCAACCCCGACTACCGGGCCGACGGCGTGGAGGTGATCGACTCGGTGGACGCGGCGCTGGCGCTGCTGGCCGGCAGTGACGTGGCCGAGCTGATGGTGATCGGAGGCGGTCATCTCTACGGCCAGCTGCTGCCACGGGCCGACAGGCTCTATCTGACCCGCATCGATCTGGCGGTGGAGGGTGATACCCGCTTTCCGGCCTTCGACGAGGGCGACTGGTCGTGCATCGAGCGCGAGTCACATCAGCCTGACGAGAAGAATCCCCACTTCTACTGTTTCGAAACCTGGCAGCGGCGTTGACGGGCGGCGTTACCGCTCTGGCTGATAGCCCCTTGTGTTGCACAAGGGGCTTTTTTCGTACGGGCTATTTGCCAGAAGCTCCGTGCCAGCAGGCCGATTGTCCAGAGGTGGCAGGGCGATCTCATCGCGGCGTGTGAACGCACCTTCATCCTCTGCTCTGCCCCTCCTCTGCTCCTTTTCTTGTCCCCCAATCTGTCCTCATTGTGACCAATAAATAGTTAGATGTGTAATCATTTGGTCGCTGTTGATTATCTGGATGGCGCGTCACACAGTTACCGTCATTAACCTGCATTTTCTTGCGCTTTTTTGATTGTTTTTGAATGATTTTTCCCGGTGCATCTTCGTTTTATATGGAAGATTTTATGGATAAGACCAGGCTTTGTTCGGTTTTTATTGATAAAAATAACTTTTTAAAATCAATTGTTTATTTTGTGGTTTGCCTTTGGGGACTCTATTGGTCCTTTTGTTTTGGGTGTTTATTGCTTAGTGTAAAAAGCAGTTGGCTCGCGTTCGGCAGGTTAATCACCAAGATGTCGACCATGAAAAAAGGACAGTATGACAGTCAAACTCGAGGTTAAATCACTCTACAAAATCTTCGGCGATCAGCCGGAAAAAGCGTTCAAATTGCTGGCGAAAGGGCATGACCGCGCCAGCATCCTGCAAAAAACCGGGCAGACCCTGGGGGTCCAGGATGTCAATCTGGCCATCGACGAAGGGGAGATCTTCGTGGTGATGGGCCTCTCCGGCTCGGGCAAATCCACCCTGGTGCGTCTCTTCAACCGGCTGATCGAGCCGACCCGCGGCCAGGTACTGATCGATGGCGAGGACATCGCCGCCATCTCCGACGGCGAGCTGCGTCAGGTGCGGCGCAAGAAGATCAGCATGGTATTCCAGTCCTTCGCCCTGATGCCGCACCTGAGCGTGCTGGAAAACACCGCCTTCGGGCTGGAGCTGGCCGGTGTGCCGCTGGCGGAGCGCCAGCAGAGCGCCCGCCAGGCGCTCCATCAGGTGGGGTTGGGTCAGTGGATCGATGCCTTCCCCGATGCCCTCTCCGGCGGCATGAAGCAGCGGGTCGGCCTGGCCCGCGCACTCGCCAACGACCCTGACATCCTGCTGATGGACGAGGCTTTTTCGGCGCTGGATCCGCTGATCCGCACCGAGATGCAGGACGAGCTGCTCAAGCTGCAGGCCAGCCAGCAGCGCACCATCGTCTTCATCTCTCACGATCTGGACGAGGCGATGCGTATCGGCGATCGCATCGCCATCATGCAGGACGGCCAGCTGGTGCAGGTCGGCACCCCGGACGAGATCCTCAACCAGCCCGCCAATGACTATGTGCGCGCCTTCTTTCGCGGGGTGGATCTGGCCAACGTGTTCAGCGCCCGCGACGTGGCCAGCCGCAAGCAGATGCCGCTCATCAAGAAGCACACCACCGACGGGCCGGGCAACGCCCTGCGCCAGCTCAAGGAGCAGGAGCGGGAGTTCGGTTACGTGGTGGATCGCCGGCGTCGCTTCATCGGGGTCGTCTCGGTGGAGTCGCTCGGTCATGCAGTCAGGGCCAAAGGCAGCCTGGAGCAGGCGCTGCTGGCGGACATCCGGCCCATTATGGCGGACACCGCCCTCAACGAACTGATCAGCCAGGTGGCGGCCGCCCCCTGTCAGGTGCCCGTGGTCGAGGAGGATGGCACTTATCTGGGCCTCATCTCCAAGGCCAACCTGCTGAACACTCTGGACAGGAGTACCCCGGCATGAAGCTGATGAATCCCAATTTTTTACTGAGCGGGCTGCTGGCCCTGGTGCTGCTGGCGAGCCCCGCCCTGCGTGCCGATGAGGTGGCGGCCGACCCTTGGGGCGCCACGGCTTCTAGTGCCACCGAGGTGGCCGATCCCTGGAGTGATACCGCCACCGCCGCCACCGACTGGCAGAACCAGATCGAGACGGTGGATACCACAGCTGCCGTCGACTGGCTGGATCCCTTCCAGCAGGCGTTGGTGCCACTGGACAGCTGGGTCGAGGATGGCATCGGCTGGCTGGTGGACAACCTGCGTCCCGTGTTTCAGCTGATCCGTGCACCGGTGGAGCTGGCGCTGGGCGGCATGACCCATCTGCTGCAGACGGTACCTTCCACCCTGATGATCGGTCTGCTGACCCTGATCGCCTGGCAACTGGTGAACGCTCGCATGGCGCTGGGAACCCTGTTCTCGCTAGTGGTGGTGGGCCTTATCGGCGCCTGGTCCGATGCCATGGTGACCCTGTCGCTGGTGCTGACCTCGCTGTTCTTCTGCGTGCTGATCGGGCTGCCGGTCGGCATCCTGCTGGCGAGGAGCGAGCGACTGTCGCGCTGGACACGGCCGCTGCTGGATGCGATGCAGACTACCCCGGCCTTCGTCTACCTCATCCCCATCGTCATGCTGTTCGGTATCGGCAACGTGCCCGGGGTGGTGGTGACCGTCATCTTCGCGCTGCCGCCGATGATCCGGCTGACCATGCTGGGCATTCGCCAGGTGCCTGCGGATCTGGTTGAGGCGGCCCACTCGTTCGGTGCCAGCCCCTCTCAGCTGCTGTTCAAGGTACAACTGCCGCTCGCCATGCCCACCATCATGGCCGGGGTCAACCAGACCCTGATGCTGGCACTCTCCATGGTGGTGATCGCCTCCATGATTGCGGTGGGGGGCCTCGGCCAGATGGTGCTGCGCGGCATCGGCCGGCTCGACATGGGGCTCGCCTCCATCGGCGGCCTCGGCATCGTATTGCTGGCCATCGTGCTCGACCGCCTGACCCAGGCGATGGGACAGCCGGATCGCAGTCGTACCGGCCGCTGGTATCAGCGCGGCCCCGCCGCCCTGCTGCTGCGCCTGCTCGGCCGCGACAAGTCTATCGATTACAAAGGAGTAAATGCATGAGGCTCATTACCAAGACGCTGACCCTGGGTTCCCTGCTGTTGAGCTCCCAACTGCTCGGCCCGTTCGCCATGGCCAGCACCGAGCTGCCGGGGGAGGGAGTGCGCGTCCAGCCCCTGCAGAGCTCGTTGCCGGAGGAGAGTTTTCAGACCCTGTTGGTCAGCAAGCTGATGGCGCGCCTCGGCTATGACGTCCAGCCGGCCCAGGAGGTGGATTACAACGTGGCCTACGCCTCGGTGGCGCAGGGGGATGGCACCTTCCTCGCCTTCAACTGGATACCGCTGCAAAACAACAAGTATGAGCAGGCTGGCGGCGACAAGGTGTTCTTCCGTGAGGGCACCTATGTGGCCGGGGCCGCCCAGGGCTATCTCATCGACAAGCAGACCGCGACTCGCTACGGCATCACCAATCTGGGTCAGCTCAAGGATCCCAAGCTGGCGGCGCTGTTTGACGGCGATGGCGACGGCAAGGCCGACCTAGTGGGTTGCAATCCGGGCTGGGGCTGCGAAGAGGCGATCAACCGTCATCTGGCCGGGTTTGGCCTGACCCCGACCGTCACTCACAAGCAGGGCAACTACGCGGCGCTGATCGCCGATACCCGTGCCCGTTACCAGGCCGGCAAGCCGGTGCTCTACTACACCTGGACCCCCTACTGGCTCAGCAGCGAGCTGGTGCCGGGCAAGGACGTGGTGTGGCTGGAGGTGCCCGCCGACGGCCCTGATGCGGCCAAGACCCGGCTGCCGAACGGCAAGAACTATGGCTTCCCGGTCAACACCATGCATATAGTGGCCAACAAGCAGTTCGCCGAGGCCAACCCGGCAGCCGCCAGGCTGTTCTCCATCGTCAAGCTTCCGCTCAATGACATCAACGTGCAGAACGGCCTGATGAACAAGGGGCAGAACAAGCCGGCGGATGTGGAGCGTCACGCCGACGCCTGGCTCAAGGGCCACGAGGTGCTGGTGAACGACTGGCTGACCCAGGCGCGCGCCGCCAAGTAATGAGGGGTGGAATGCCACCCTTTTGCGCAAATTAAAACGCCCGGCTGTTGCCGGGCGTTTTTTTATGAAAGCCGTGCGGGTGGACAGCTTGGCTCAGATGCCTGAGCCGTCGTTCTCGCCATTTTCCTCGTGCAAACCGCACTCGCGCTTGAGGCCGAAGAAGCGGGTCTGCTCCTCGCTCATGCCCGGCTCCCACTTGGCGGTGGTGTGGATATCGCCCACCGAGAGATAACCCTGCTCCCACAGCGGGTGGTAGGGGAGGTCGAACTCCTTGAAGTAGTAGAAGACATCCTTGTTGCTCCAGTCGATCACCGGCAGGAACTTATAGCGGCCGCGCTGGATGCCCAACACCGGCAGCTTGCCACGGCTGCCGGACTGCTCCCGGCGCAGGCCGGAGAACCAGGTCTGGGCCCCCAGCTCACGCAGGGCGCGGTCCATCGGCTCCACCTTGTTGAGCTGGTTGTAGCGGGTGATGCCCTCTACCCCCTGCTCCCACAAGAGACCAAATCGCGCCTCCTGCCAGGCGGGGCTGAGCTCGGCCCGATAGATCTTGAGATTTAGCGCGAGGCGCTCGGTCAGCTCGTCGATAAAGCGGTAGGTCTCGGGGAAGAGATAACCGGTATCGGTCAGCACCACCGGCACATCGGCCCGCTCGCGGCTCACCAGATGGAGCATCAGCGCCGCCTGAATGCCGAAGCTGGAGGAGAGCACATGCTCCCCCGGCAGATTGGCCAGGGCCCAGCGCACCCGCTCGGGGGCGCTCATGGTATCCAGCTCGCGGTTGAGGGGCGCCAGCGCCTCGGCCTGCTCTTCACGGCCGAGGGCCAGCAGTGCCTGCAGGTCAAGGCGGCCATCTTCAGTGACATTAAGCGGCATAGAAGTCTCTCGCAGAGTCGATAACGGGGGCAATTACCCCAACCCGGATCACGAAGTCGCCGAAGCACTCACCCTGATTTCGCTCGGTGGCCCAGCGGCCGATCAACGCGTCGAGTTCGGCCAAAATCTGCGGCTCGGTGATGTTCTCGAGGTGCAGGCGCGGAATGCGGGTCCCCTCCAGATTGCCCCCCAGATGCAGGTTGTAGCGGCCCGGCGCCTTGCCCACCAGACCTACTTCCGCCAGCATGGCGCGGCCGCAGCCGTTGGGGCAACCGGTGACCCGGAAGATGATGGCGTCATCCGCCAGCCCATGTTTGGTGAGCAAGCCCTCGATGTCGGTGACAAACGCCGGCAGCATGCGCTCCGCCTCGGCCATCGCCAGCGGGCAGGTAGGCAGGGCCACACAAGCCATGGACTGCTTGCGCTGCTCGCTCACGCCGTCATCCAGCAGGCCGTATTGGCGTGCCAGCCCTTCGATGCGGGCCTTCTCGCTGGCAGGCACCCCGGCGATGATCAGGTTTTGGTTGGCGGTCAGGCGAAAATCCCCCTGATGCACCTTGGCGATCTCCAGCATGCCGGTTTTGAGCGGCTTGCCCGGGAAGTCCAGCAGGCGGCCATTCTCGATAAACAGGGTGAGGTGGTGCTTGCCGTCGATCCCCTCGACCCAACCGAAGCGATCGCCCCGGCTGGTGAACTCATAGGGGCGAACCGGTCCGAACTGGATGCCAGCTCGGCTCTCCACCTCGGCCTTGAACGCTTCGACGCCGACACGCTCTAGGGTGTACTTGGTCTTGGCGTTCTTGCGGTTAACCCGGTTACCCCAGTCGCGCTGGGTGCTGACGACGGCGGCGGCCACCTCCAGCACGTGAGAGAGCGGAATAAAGCCAAAATCGCTCGCCTTGCGCGGGTAGGTGCTGGTGTCGCCGTGGGTCATGGCCAGGCCGCCGCCCACCAGCACGTTGAAGCCTACCAGCTTGCCGTGTTCGGCAATCGCCACGAAGTTGAGATCGTTGGCGTGGATATCCACGTCGTTGTGGGGCGGGATCACCACGGTCGTCTTGAATTTGCGCGGCAGGTAGTTGGAACCCAGGATCGGCTCCTCATCCTGCCCCAGTTTTTCACCGTCCAGCCAGATTTCCACGTAGGCGCGGGTCTTGGGCAGCAGATGCTCGGAGATCTTCTTGGCCCACTCGTAGGCTTCCTGATGCAGCTCGGACTCCACCGGGTTGCTGGTGCATAGCACGTTGCGGTTCACGTCGCCGGCGGTGGCGATGGAGTCGATGCCGGTGCTGTGAAGGGTCTGGTGCATCAGCTTGATGTCGCGCTTCAATACCCCGTGGAACTGGAAGGTCTGACGGGTGGTCAGGCGTATGCTGCCGTAGAGGCTGTGCTCTTCGGCGAACTTGTCGATGATCTGCCACTGGGCCGGGGTGATGATCCCACCCGGCAGGCGGGCACGCAACATGACGTTGTGCAGCGGCTCCAGCTTCTGGGCAGCGCGCTCCGGGCGGATGTCACGGTCATCCTGCTGATACATGCCGTGAAAGCGGATAAGCTGGAAGTTGTCGCCGTTGAAGCCGCCGGTGAGCGGGTCCTGCAGATCCTGCTCAATGGTGCCGCGCAGGAAGTTGCTCTCGCGCTTGAGGCGCTCGTTGTCGGCCAGCGGCCCTTCGACCGGTCCCGCTTTTGGGTGAGAAAGAGGTTGTTTGCTCATCAATAGACATCCCTTTGATAACGTTTGGCACGACGCAATTCGCTCAAATACTCTTCTGCTTCCTCACGGCTCTTGTGGCCGTGTTCGGCAATCACTTCCAGCAGGGCCTCCTGCACATCCTTGGCCATCTTGTTGGCGTCGCCACACACATAGACGTGAGCACCTGCTTCCAGCCACAGGTAGAGCTCCTGGCCCGCTTCACGCAGGCGATCCTGCACATAAATCTTGTTGGCCTGATCCCGGCTGAAGGCTAGCGAGATCTTCGACAGCAGCCCCGATTTCACATAACGCTGCCACTCCACCTGATAGAGGAAATCCTGGGTAAAGTGGGGGTTGCCGAAGAAGAGCCAGTTCTTGCCTTCCGCGCCCTGAGCTTCCCGTTCCTGCATAAAGGCGCGGAACGGGGCGATGCCGGTGCCCGGCCCCACCATGATGACGGGGGTGTCGGGGTTTTGCGGCAGGCGGAAGTTGTCGTTGTGCTCGACGAATACCCGTACCTCGCCATCCTCAATCAGCCGATCCGCCAGATAGGAGGAGGCTGCGCCAGAGCGCACGGTGCCATCTTCCTGTGGGTAGCGCACCACGCCGACGGTCAGGTGTACCTCCTCTTCCACCTCGCTTTGGGCGGAGGCGATGGAATAGAGGCGCGGGGTGAGGGGGCGCAGCAGGCTGACCAGCAGCTCGGCTGTGAGGGCGGTCGGGAAGCGTTTGAGCACATCCACCACCTGGGCGGAGGCCACCAGTGCATTGACCTGGGCCTTGTCGCCCGCCAGATCTTTCAGCGCTGCGTTGTCCGATATATCAGCGAGCCCTGTGATAAAGCCGCCGTGCAGCCGGGTCAGTTCGAAGTGACTGGTCAGGGCTGCGCGCAAGGTGCCGTGGGCCGTGGCTTCATCGCCAGAGAGGCCGGTCAGGGCCAGCACTTCGCCCACCAGTTCGGCGTCATTGTCGAACCAGACACCGAGGGCATCCCCCGGCTGATAGGTGAGGCCGGAGTCGGCCAGATTGATCTCGATATGGCGGATATCCTTGGTGGAATCCCGGCCGGTGATCTTCTGATTGACCGACAGGCGGGCAGGGAAGGGATTCTCCTTGCTGTATTGGCTGTGGCCAACCGCCTGCTGCACCGCGCTTGTCACGCTGCTGCTGGCCGCTCCGGTAGAGAGGGTCGTGGCAATGGCGTTGAGCGCCTGTTCGCTCCAGCTCTTGGCTGCATCCTGATAATCCACATCGAGGCTGGCGAGCTCATAAACCCGCTTGGCCCCTGCTTTGGCGAGGAAGTCGTCAAAATCTTTGCCGGTCTGGCAGAAAAATTCGTAGGAGCTGTCACCCAGCCCCAGTACCGCGAACTTGAGCCCGTCCAGCTTGCCAATCTTGCCTTTTTTAAGCTGCTCGAACAGATCGACGGCGCTCTCCGGCGGTTCACCCTCCCCGTAAGTGCTCACTACCACCAGCAGGTGGCTCTCTTTCTTGAGCTGCTTGGGTTTGTAGTCGACCATCGACGCTAGGGTGACGGGGAGGCCTCGGGCCTCGGCCTGCGCCTTGATGGCAGTGGCGACCCCTTTGGCGTTGCCGGTCTGGGAGCCGTAGAGAATGGTCAGGCTGCCGCTGGGCGCAGCCACGGCGGCGCTGGCAGCAACGTTCTGGTGACCGGTCTGGGAGAGGCCGTAGAGATATCCGCTCACCCAAGCCAGTTGCTGGGTATTGAGAGTCGAGAGTACCTGGCCCAGCTGACGTTGCTGCTCGTCAGAGAGGGGGGAGAGGTTGAATGGGGAATCCTTCAATTGCATCACACGCGTCTTCCATGGTCTGATTTTTGGCCAGATTAAAGGGCGTGTTGGATAACAACAAAGAATAAAAATGTCTTCTTTATTCTATTAATGCATTAAAGGGGCAGAGGTACGCCTGTTCCCGCAGCAAAAGAGGGGCGTGGTATAAAGGGCGTTAAATGAGAGCCACTTGATAACACAGGAAGTGCCATGTCCAATATCAGATTGTTTCATGTCAATGCGTTCAGTCGGCAGCCCCTTGGTGGCAACCCCGCAGTGGTTGTATTGGGACCCGCCCTGCCGGATGCCAGCCAGCTGGCGATGGCGGCCGAGTTCAACCTCTCCGAGACAGCCTTTCTGGTACAACTTGGCAGAGCCCATTATCAGTTGCGCTGGTTCACGCCGAAAGTCGAGGTTGATCTCTGCGGTCATGGCACCTTGGCGGCTGCTCATGTGTTGTGGCAGACAGGGGCGGTAGCTGCACACGAGACTATCCGCTTCGAGACCCGTAGTGGTGAGCTGCTGGCCCAGCGCGAAGATGAGTGGATTTGGCTCGATTTTCCGCGTGTCGCATTGACTCCACTGACTCTGGACCTCGCCTATGCTGCCGCGCTCGGCTGCCAACCAAGACAAACCCTGGCGGCCGGGGCCAAGTTCTTGCTGGAACTGGCAAGTGAAGAGGAAATCCGTGCGCTTTTGCCAGATTTTCATGCTCTGCGTGCTTTGCCGGGACGGGGGGTGATAGTGACGGCGCCCTCAAACGACCCGAACCATGACTTTGTCTCCCGCTATTTCGCCCCTTGGGTGGGCGTCGATGAGGATCCGGTCACTGGTTCCAACCACTGCGCTCTGGTGCCCTTCTGGGCCGAACGGCTTGGTAAACGGCAACTGCGGGCCCGTCAGATTTCGGCCCGTGGTGGTGAGTTGCGGCTTGAACTGCAGGAGGCGCGGGTACTGATGGCCGGTCAGGCCGTCACCTTGTGGCAGGGAGAGTGGCTGCTACCGCCAGCCTCATAAGCGGTAAGCATTCGTCAATTGTTGTGAGCATTATAAAAAAACGCCCCGCAGTCGCGGGGCGTTTTTATGGGCTATCACGCTCGGGATTGACCCAAGGGATTTAGCTGGCTTCTGTGGGCCTTACTTCTGCGGACGCAGGGCAGGGAACAGAATAACGTCACGGATGGTGTGGCTGTTGGTGAACAGCATGACCAGACGGTCGATACCGATACCCTGACCGGCCGTCGGCGGCAGGCCGTGTTCCAGTGCGGTGACGAAGTCTGCGTCGTAGAACATGGCTTCGTCGTCGCCAGCTTCTTTCTGATCAACCTGATCCTGGAAGCGCTTGGCCTGATCTTCTGCATCGTTCAGCTCGGAGAAGCCGTTGGCCAGCTCGCGGCCACCGATGAAGAATTCGAAGCGGTCGGTTACGTCCGGGTTCACGTCGTTGCGGCGAGCCAGCGGAGAAACGGCAGCCGGGTACTCGGTGATGAAGGTCGGTTGCAGCAGCATGTGCTCCACGGTCTCTTCGAAGATCGCGGTGATCACGTGGCCCAGCTCCCATCCCTTCATCAGCTCGATGTGCAGACGCTTGGCAACGGCCTTGGCGCTCTCCAGGGTAGCCAGATCGTCCAGAGTTACGTCCGGGTTGAACTTCAGGATGGACTCGACCATGGTGAGGCGCTGGAACGGCTGACCGAAATCGATGGTCAGGCCCTCTTCGCCCTCTTTGGCGTAACGGATCTTGGTGTTGCCCAGAATGTCTTGCGCCAGGGTGCGCAGCAGCTCTTCGGTCAGGTCCATCAGATCGATGTAGTCGGCGTAGGCCATGTAGAACTCGATCATGGTGAACTCGGGGTTGTGACGAACCGAGATACCTTCGTTACGGAAGTTGCGGTTGATCTCGTAGACACGCTCGAAACCACCGACCACCAGACGCTTCAGATAGAGCTCCGGAGCGATACGCAGGTACATGTCGATGTCCAGCGCATTGTGGTGAGTGACGAACGGACGCGCGGAGGCACCACCAGGGATGACTTGCATCATCGGGGTTTCCACTTCCATGAAGCGCTTTTCGTTGAAGAACTTGCGGATACCGGCAACCACCTGGGTGCGGATCATGAAGGTCTTGCGGGACTCTTCGTTGGCGATCAGATCCAGGTAGCGCTGGCGGCAGCGAGCTTCCTGGTCGGTCAGGCCCTTGTGCTTCTCGGGCAGCGGACGCAGTGCCTTGGTCAGCAGGCGGATATCGGAAACGTGAACGGAGAGCTCACCGGTCTGGGTCTTGAACAGGGTACCTTCGACACCCACGATGTCGCCCAGATCCCACTTCTTGAACTGCTCGTTGTAGAAACCTTCCGGCAGGTCGTCACGGGTGACGTAGACCTGGATCTTGCCGGCCATGTCCTGCAGGGTGGCGAAAGAAGCCTTGCCCATGATCCGGCGGGTCATGATGCGACCGGCAATCTTCACCCGTTTACCCAGGCTCGTCAGCTCCTCGGCGCTTTTGTCGTCGAACTCTGCGTGCAGATCGCCAGAGAGGCTGTCGCGACGGAAGTCGTTGGGGAAAGGATTACCCTGGGCGCGCAGGGCGGCCAGCTTGGAACGACGCTCGGTCATCTCGTTGTTGAGTTCGAGAGTTTGGTCGACTTCCGGAGTGATGGTTTGTTCAGACATGGTGATTCCTGCTTGTTTACAGACCTGATTTCAGGCTGGCTTCGATAAACTTGTCCAAGTCACCGTCGAGCACCGATTGGGTATTACGGGTTTCGACGCCGGTGCGCAGATCCTTGATACGGGAGTCATCCAGCACATAGGAACGGATCTGGCTGCCCCAACCGATATCAGACTTGGTCTCTTCCAGGGCTTGTTTCTCAGCGTTCTGCTTCTGAATTTCCAGCTCGTAGAGCTTGGCTTTCAGCTGCTTCATACACTGGTCTTTGTTTTTGTGCTGGGAACGGTCGTTCTGGCACTGTACCACGACACCGGTCGGAACGTGGGTAATACGTACCGCGGATTCGGTTCGGTTAACGTGCTGACCACCGGCACCGGAGGCACGGTAGACGTCGATCCGCAGATCCGCCGGGTTGATCTCGATATCGATATCGTCGTCGATCTCGGGGTAGACGAACACAGAACAGAAGGAGGTGTGACGGCGGCCACCGGAATCGAACGGAGACTTGCGAACCAGACGGTGTACGCCGGTTTCGGTACGCAGCCAGCCGAATGCATATTCGCCGGTGAACTTGATGGTGGCGGATTTGATACCAGCCACGTCGCCTTCGGAGCATTCAATCAGCTCGGGCTTGTAGCCGTGGGCATCGCCCCAGCGCAGGTACATGCGCAGCACCATGTTGGCCCAATCCTGCGCTTCGGTACCACCGGAGCCGGATTGAATATCGATATAGCAGTCGGAGCCGTCGTGCTGGCCGGAGAACATACGGCGGAACTCGAGGTCCACCAGCTTGGCTTCCAGCTGTTCGGATTCGGCGATGGCTTCGTTGAAGGTCTCTTCGTCTTCCCCTTCCACGGCCAGGCTCACCAGCATCTCGACGTCATCCACGCCCTGGGTCAGGGTGTCGATGGTGCCGACCACGTTTTCCAGCGCGACGCGCTCTTTGCCCAGCGCCTGTGCGCGCTCGGGTTCATTCCATACGTCCGGCTGTTCCAGCTCGGCGTTGACCTCTTCTAGACGCTCTTTCTTGGCGTCATAGTCAAAGGTACCCCCTAAGAAGCTCGGTCCGCTCAGACAGCTCCTTAAGTTTATTTAATACGGGATTAACTTCGAACATCGTGAAAACTCTCAGGGTCGATGTGATTTAAAAACGGGATATTCTAGCCAATTGTGGAAGGAATAAACAGGGTTGCCTTGGCTTGTGCGGCTCATGCCGTCAATTTCTGGTGCACTTTTCTCCACCTCGGTAGAAAATATCGCCCGCAGACCCATTTTCAGGTTCAGTTTTGGCCATTCGGGTCGCTAATGACTACGTGTAGTGTTGTGCAATTCAGGGAAAAACCCGCTCCTCACCTCAATAAGAAGAACACATGATGAAAAACCTGTCACTCAAGCAGAAGATACTGTTGTCAGTGGTGATCGCCCTTTCGTTGGTGATTTTGTTGCTCTCCTGGCAGAGCTATAGCAGCCAGAAGTCCCTGTTGCTGCAAGGCAGCCAGGAGCAGTTGCAACGGCTGGGTACCCAGCAGGCCGAGCGTGTCAGCGACTGGCTCGCCGCCCGTCGCGACGTGATCCAGGCGCTCGGCAACAAGGCCGGTGCCGACCCCCTCAATGCCTTGCAACAGGCACAAGTTTCCGGCCGTTTCCAGCTCACCTATTTCGGTGAGAGCAGCGGCAAGATGAATGACTCCGATCCCTCCATCAACCGCGATGGCTACGACCCGCGCTCCCGCGGCTGGTATCAGGAGGCGATGAGCAAAGGTGGCCTGATTGTCACCAAACCCTATCTCGATGTGGCTTACAACATCATGGTGGTGACCCTTGCCCAGCCGGTTTCTGGCGGCGTCGTCGGTGGTGACCTCTCCATCGCCTCGCTGGTGGAAGACGTGACCAAGATGCAGCTGCCTGCCGACGGTTTCGCCATCATGATGCACAAGGATGGCACCATCATCGCCTACAAGGATGCTGCCAAGGCGATGAAACCGGCCAGCGAGATCGACAACGATCTGACCAACGCGCTGATCGAGCAGAGCAAGTCGAGCAAAGAGCTGGTGCCAGCTTATTTTGACAACGAAGGTCGAGACAAGCTGCTGTGGGCGGCCGATATCCCCGACACGGATTGGGAACTGGTGCTGGTGCTGGACAAGGCCGCGCTGGAAGCGCCGCTCTCCTCCCTGCTGATGACCCAGCTGGGCATGGCGCTGCTGGTGCTGGTGGGTAGCATCCTCGCTATCTCCTGGCTGGTCAGCATGCTGCTTGGCCCGCTCACCAAGGTCTCCCAGGCACTGGCTCGTATTGCCGATGGTAACGGCGATCTGACCCAGCGCATCAAGATCGACGCCAACGACGAAGTGGGCCAACTGGCCAACAGCTTCAACCGTTTCGTCGGCAGCCAGCATCAGCTGATCGGCAATATCCGTCAGCTGGCCAACGAGTTGAACGCCGATGCCGAGCGCAGTCTGGTGACCAACCAGGCCGCGGTGGACGAGCTGCAGCGTCAGCAGCAGGAGGTGACCATGGTCGCCACTGCGGTCACCGAGATGGCGAGCGCCACCATGGAGATCGCCGGCAACGCCGAGAACACCGCCGCCGCTGCCCAGCAATCTGCCCAGAGCAGTGAGCAGGGCAAGATGCTGGTCAACAAGACCCGCCAGTCCATCAATGGTCTGGCTGAAGAGGTGGGGCAGGCGACCGAGGTGATCGGCGAGCTGAGCCGTCACGCGCAGGCGATCACCAGCATTCTCTCCACCATTCAGGGGATTGCCGAGCAGACCAACCTGCTGGCGTTGAACGCGGCCATCGAAGCGGCCCGTGCTGGTGAGCAGGGTCGTGGTTTTGCGGTGGTGGCTGACGAGGTGCGGGTGCTGTCTCGCCGTACTCAGGACTCCACCCAGCAGATCCAGTCCACCATCGAGACCCTGCAACAGACCACCGCCCGCGCGGTGAGCCTGATGCAGACCAGTCAGGGGCTGGCGGACAACAGCGTGCAGGATGCGGATCAGGCGGTGCGCGCACTGGAAGAGATCACCAGTGCCATCTCCCTCATCTCCGACATGGCGGGCCAGATCGCCACTGCCGCTGAGGAGCAGACCCAGGTGACCGGCGAGATCACCCAGAACACCACCGCCATCAAGGATGTGAGTGACGAGATCACCGCCGCCGCCATGCGCGATCTGGATCAGGCCCAGAGTCTCAAGGGACGGGCAGCTGACCTTAACCAGCAGGTGTCGACCTTTATCCTGTAAGGTGCAACTCTCGGCCTGTTCCGGCTGAGATAAAAAAGCCCCGCCCTCTGTCGAGTGCGGGGCTTTTTGTTGTTCGGGGAAGTGCGGGATATAGGGATTCCGGGTTGCTCGCGGGTCACCCTGGTGGCGGATACGAGCCCCGGCTCTGCCTGCGTCACCTGGCGAGTCGATAACAAACAAAGAGCCCACCGAAAGGTGGGCTCTGATCATATACGTCTGACGGAAAGGGAATTACAGGAATGGCATCGCCATAAACAGCTTGATCACCATGGCGTTGATGATGTCGATAAAGAAGGCGCCCACCATGGGCACCACCAGAAACGCCAGGTGGGAGGGACCGAAGCGCTGGGTGATGGCCTGCATGTTGGCGATGGCGGTCGGGGTGGCCCCGAGGCCAAAGCCGCAGTGACCTGCCGCCAGCACGGCTGCATCATAGTTGCTGCCCATGACCCGGAAGGTGACGAAGATGGCGTAGAGCGCCATTGCCACGGTCTGGGCGGCCAGCAGAATGAAGATGGGCAGGGCCAGGCTGGCCAGATCCCACAATTTCAGGCTCATCAGTGCCATGGCGAGGAACAGCGACAGGCTGACGTTGCCCAGCAGGGAGACCTCGCGATCGCTCACCTCATGCCAGTTCAGCAGGGTCAGGACGTTGCGCAGCAGCACGCCGACAAACAGCACGCAGACAAAGATCGGCAGCTCGAAGGCGCCCCCTTTGAGAGAGGCCGAGAGCAGCTCGCCACCCTTGAGGCTGATGGCTATCAATGCCAGCGTTTCGATAACGCTGAAAGTGGTGAGGGGGCGCTCCATATCTGGCATTTCGAAGCCCTGGGGGGCCTCATCCTGATTGTGCTCCTCACCGGGCACCTGCACTTTCTTCACCAGATAGCGAGCCACCGGGCCGCCGATCAGGCCGCCCAGCACCAGACCGAAGGTGGCGCAGGCGATGGCGAGTTCGGCAGCGGATTGCACGCCGTATTTCTCGGAGAAGGTGGCACTCCAGGCCGCCCCGGTGCCGTGGCCGCCGGAGAGAGTGATGGAGCCGGCCAGCAGCCCCATATGGGGATCCAGACCGAGCAGGGTCGCCAGACCGACACCCAGACTGTTCTGCACCAGCAGCAGGCCGGTGACCACCATCAGGAAGGTAACCACCGCCTTGCCGCCGCGTTTCAGGCTGGCGAGATCGGCGGAGAGACCGATGGAGGCGAAGAAGGCCAGCATCAGCGGGGTTTGCAGGCTGGTATCAAATTGCAGCTCCATCTGCAGGGTGGAGCGCAGCAGCAGCAGTACCAGCGCGACCACCAGGCCGCCGGCTACCGGTTTGGGGATGTTGAAGGTACGCAGCAGCCCGACTCGGGTAACCAACACCCGGCCAAGCAGCAATACCAGAGTGGCAGCGACCAGCGTTGCGTAGGAATCAAGTTGTAACATTCAGTACTCCCATGTTGATTGGCTGTGTCTTTCATAGCAAAAGACTTACAGATTCAGCCGGGATGAAAACAGTGTGGCTCATGCGCCAACAAAGAAGGGGAAACATCTCCCCGCCCCAGGAAAGATGGGGCTTGTGCGGGCCTGAAATGCTCAGGCATCCAGATGAGATTTTAGTAAAATCCGGCGGATTGTAGCAAAAAGCATCGTTTAATTCCATCTTTGTCGTATTAATGCTCGTTTTAGTGGTTTATTGTGACATTTAGCACTATGTAGGTAGAGGGCAGAAAAGCCGAAAAGGGTGCATGGAACGGCTGTCATTTGGGGCGCCAGTCTCTATAATTCGCCGGTTTCCGCTGCACGCAGAGGCGCTGGCGGGCGTTGACATTGTGGTTCACCCCGACATGGTTCATGTTCCGGCGGTGTTCACTTCATCAAGAGGAGAGGGTGTGAAGAAGTCTATCTACATTGCCTACACAGGCGGCACCATTGGGATGCAGCGTTCCGATCACGGCTACGTGCCGATGGCGGGCTTTATGGAAGACTGTCTGGCGCGGATGCCCGAGTTCCACCGCCCCGAGATGCCGGATTACCATATCCACGAATATGCGCCCCTCATCGACTCCTCCGACATGACCCCGGCGGATTGGCAGCGCATCGCCGAGGATATTCGCGACAACTACGAGAAATACGATGGTTTCGTGATCCTGCACGGCACCGACACCATGTCGTTCACCGCCTCGGCGCTCTCCTTCATGCTGGAAGATCTGCACAAGCCGGTCATCATCACCGGCTCCCAGATCCCGTTGGCCGAGTTGCGCTCCGACGGTCAGCAGAATCTGCTCAACGCCCTCTATATCGCGGCCAACTACCCGATCCACGAGGTGACGCTGTTCTTCAACAACCAGCTCTATCGCGGCAACCGCAGCAAGAAGGTGCATGCAGACGGCTTCCACGCCTTCGACTCCCCCAACTATCCGCCGCTGCTCAATGCCGGGATCGCCATCTCGCTGGAGGCGGGCGAGCTGGGCGTGCCCTCCGAGCGGCCGCTGGTGCTGCACGACATCACCCCCCAGCCCATCGGCGTGGTGACCCTCTATCCGGGGATCTCCAGCGAGGTGATCGCCAACATCCTGCAACAGCCGGTGAAGGCGCTGATCCTGCTGTCATTCGGGGTCGGCAATGCGCCGCAAAACCCGGCCATGCTGGCGCTGCTCTCCGAGGCTTCGGCCCGCGGCGTCATCATCGTCAACCTGAGCCAGTGCCTGCACGGCAAGGTCAATATGGGGGGCTATGCCACCGGCAACGCCCTGTCGCGGGCTGGGGTGATCTCGGGCTTTGACATGACCGCTGAAGCTGCACTCACCAAGCTGCACTTCCTGCTGAGCCAAGACTTGCCATCCCACCGCATTCGCGAGCTGATGCAGCAGTCCCTGCGCGGGGAGCTGACTCCCTAAGCGATGCGGCCCTCACCCTAACCCTCTCCCGGCGGGAGAGGGGATAGCTCGAGGTGCGGTTGGCCGCAAGGCTTGCCATGAAGAGCGTTGGCAGGTGGCCCGTTCACTGTTCGCAGGTGCGAGCCTGCTCCCTTCTCCCCCTGGCGGGAGAAGGGTTGGGGATGAGGGGGATGAGTCACCCGGCATCGATAGGAAAAAAGAGGGGAGCCATCATGGCTCCCCTCTCTGTTGTGGCCGCCACGAGCGGCCTGCCGGGTCAGGCTCAGTGGTTGAGGTCGACCCGCACTATCTCTTCCTCATCGCGATACTGACGCTTGAGCTCGCTCTTGCTCTTCATCACAATCTCGCCGTCACGGCCGATGTTCATGTGCTCGGGATTGTCGAGGTGCATCGCCTGCCAGGCCATCACGGCTTGCAGGGAGGTGGCCTTCTGCTCGTCGGTGAGGGGCTTGCCATCGGGCCACTTGCCCAGCTCGACTGCGGTCTTGAGCCGCTCGTACACCTCTTCGGGCATCTGCCTGATTGCTTGCAAAAACTCACCCTGTTGAAACGACATCCGGCCTTCTCCTTGAACTATTGAGCCATAAACTGCGGGATCTGACGGGTCATGCAGGTAGACTCTATCGGTCTATGCAGGCAGATCCTGGCGGACTACGCCAGCCATCTGCTCCATCACCCGCACTACCTGACAACTGTACCCGAACTCGTTGTCATACCATACGTAGAGCACACAATGATCCCCCTCGGCGATGGTCGCCTGGGAGTCGACGATGCCCGCATAACGGGAACCCACCATGTCGGAAGAGACCAGCTCGGTGCTGGCGCTGAAGTCGATCTGGCGATGGAGGGCCGAGCTTAACGCCATCTGCTGCAGATAGGCGTTGAGGCTCTCCCGATCGGTGGCCTGCTCCAGCGACAGGTTGATGATGGCCAGCGAGACATTGGGTGTGGGCACCCGGATGGCGTTGCCGGTCAGCTTGCCCTTGAGTTCCGGCAGCGCCTTGGTCACCGCCTTGGCGGCGCCGGTGCTGGTCATCACCATATTGAGGGCCGCGCTGCGACCGCGCCGCTCCCCCTTGTGATAGTTGTCGATGAGGTTCTGATCGTTGGTGTAGGAGTGGACCGTCTCCACGTGGCCGTGGCGGATGCCGTACTGCTCCTGCATCACCTTGAGCACCGGGGTGATGGCGTTGGTGGTGCAGGAGGCGGCGGAGATGATCTTGTCATCCGGGCCTATCACCTCATGGTTGACCCCGAACACCACGTTCTTCATCTCCCCCTTGCCGGGGGCGGTCAGCAGCACCTTGCCAGCACCGCGCGCTTTCAGGTGCTCGGAGAGGCCAGCCTCATCGCGCCAGACCCCGGTGTTGTCGACGATCAGCGCATCGTGAATGCCGTAAGCTGTGTAGTCGATGTCAGCCGGGCTATTGGCGTAGATCACCTGAATGAAGGTGCCGTTGGCGATGATGGCGCTGCGCTCCACATCCACCTCGATGGAGCCATTGAAGGGACCGTGTACCGAGTCGCGGCGCAGCAGGCTGGCGCGTTTTTCCAGATCCCCGTCGCGACCACCGCGTACCACGATGGCGCGCAGGCGCAGCGGATTGGCGGCGCCGGTACGCTCGATCAGCAGGCGGGCCAGCAGGCGGCCGATACGGCCAAAGCCGTAGAGCACCACGTCGGTCGGCTGCGGCATCTGGTTGCGGCCAAGGGCCGGTGCCAGTCGCGCTTGCAGATAGTCCTCGATCCCCGCCTCATCCTGATGATCCTGCCAGTAGCCGACTGCCAGCTTGCCAAGGTCTACCTCGGCAGCGGTGGGTTTGAGGGCAACGATGGCCTGAAGAAGGGGGAAGCTTTGCTGGATGGGGAGGGGAGCGCCCTGGTGGCGGCGGACGACCCGGTGGGCCTTGAGGATATCGATGGTGGAGGCGTTTTGCAGTGGGCGGCCGTAGAGGGTGATCTCGACCCCTTGTTGTCGGTAGAGGCGACCAATCAAGGGTTGCATGGCTTCGGCGAGCTCCTGGCTCTCCTGCCACGCTTGCAAGTAGTGCTCGTGGGTCATTGACCAGATCCTTTATTTCACGTTGTTGGTGTAAATAGAAAATTCGTCGAATGCAGATCAGTGTAGGGGTCTATATTTCGTTATATTATTCTGCAATCGCGGCCTTATATGGCGCGCGCATTGTAATGGATATGTAACCGGTTTGCTAGCCGGTGGTGGCCGACAGAGGCTTCAGTTGTTACCAACCCGCGTTACCAACAAGATGTGAATCATGGCCAATTTCCCCCTGCGACAGACCTTCATCATGCTTTCAGTCGGCCTTGCCGTAGCTGGCTGCAATGACGATCGGATCCACAATATCTGCAGCAACCATGCCGAGCTCTGTCAGGATCTGGTGGACGATGGCTGGTGTCGCTACGAGCGTACCGATGTGATCCGCAGCCGCTTCTATCTCAAGGAGGAGGGAACGGATCGGCGCAAGTACGAGCTGATGCGCAACCTTGAGCGCTATCTTAAGTGTGCCGAGCGCTCTACCAACATCGAGTATAAGAATGCCCGCGAGCAGAAGAGCCCACGGGTGGAGGGGATGCTGGCGGCTGGCGAACAGTTGGCCCAGCTCGATGTGGCCACCCGCAACTCGCAGGATCCCTACTTGCTGCTCTGGCACTGGACCAACAACACCAACGAGCTGGCCCGTCAGCAGTTTATGGCGCTGGAAGGTAACAAGGTGCTCGACGAACCGGAACTTCAGCTGGCCCTTGGCGGAGCCTACGCCAAGAGCGACCCCGAGAAAGCTATTTCCATCATGCATCACGGCCTCTCCCTCTATCGGGAAGGTGACAAGATAAACAGCCGCCTGCTCACCTCCCTCAGCACCCTCTATATGGGCCAGAAGCAGTACGGGCTGGCCTATCTGTGGGGCAAGGTGAGCGAATCGTTTCAGGATAGCCCCGAGGTCTCAGCCAAGCGTTTTGGCATCTACCACACCCTGAGCAAGACAGAGCAGGATGGTTACGATGTGCGGGCTGCCGAAATTGTCGAGCAGCTCCAGCACGGCAACTACCGGCCCTGAGGCAGTGATGACGACGTTTTCTCCGGCCAGCTGCTGGCCCAATCCGTTCGATCTCTCTTTCGTTCATGGCGAGGTACGTACCGATGGCCGTACTCTGGAGCGCCTCACGGTGCGTGCAGTGGTGCCTCGTGGCGACGAGCTGCTGCTGGTCCACTCCCGGGTCAACGGCGATCTGATGTTCCCCGGGGGCGGCATTGAAGCGGGGGAAAACCACCATGTGGCGCTGGCCCGCGAGCTGAAGGAGGAGTGCGGTGCCGAGTTGCTGGAAGTAGGGACCCTGCTTGGCGAGACCCGGGAATACCGCGCCGCCCGCGAGCCGGGGTTCGATGCCTACTGCATCCGCTCGCTCTACTACTTGTGCCGGATTGGTGATCAACTGGTGGAGCCACAGCCACAGCCCTACGAGATCCGCCTTGGCTTCGTGCCCGGCTGGTTTGGCCTCGACGAAGCGCTGCAGACCAACAAGACCCAGCTGGCGGGGCCCTGTCCCCAGTGGACGGCGCGAGAGACCCGGGTGTTGGCCCAGTTGCAACGCTGGCATCAGCAGGGGGTCTTCGACCACGGCTGATGAGTAGATCAAGCTGCAACGGTCAGTGACACCAACAGAAAGAGCGCCAATAGGCGCTCTTTCTCATTGCGAGGGTGGCGGTTACTGGCCGCTCTATCGTGCGAGGTTACTTGACCTCTGTCATTTACATCGCTTCGTTGTACTCTCATAGCCAATGTCAGCCGTTAGAGCAACGCTCCTCTGTACCAGCCCATAAATCAGGCGGCTGATGCCCGTTACCTATAATGCTATTTTGTATTGGATTGACATATATGCCGGTGCGCAAGATCCCGAAAAACTACCGCAATGTCACAGGTGTGGCCTCTCATCATAAGTCCACTGGACAGGCTATGTTCGAGTCAACACTCGAACGTGATTTCTTTACATTGCTGGAATTCGACCCAGCAGTCGCGAGCTTTGAAGTGCAGCCTGTCACCGTTCATTGGCTTGATGCGTTGGATAAGAAACGTATCTATACCCCGGATGTATTGGCCTACTTCCACAGCCCTCATCATCCAACCACCCTCTATGAAGTCAAATATCGTAGTGAACTCAAAGAATGTTGGTCAGAATTGAAACCCAAGTTTAGAGCAGCCTTGCGGTTTGCCCGTAGCAAAGGATGGAGGTTTAAGCTCATCACTGAAACAGAAGTGCGTGAAGTCAGACTGAAGAATGCAAAATTCCTGCTCCCTTTTGTTAAGAATGGGCCCGTAGCAGAAGTTGATATGGATATTCTGGACGAGGCGATCCAGACATTGAATCAATCAACACCTAAAGACCTTCTGGCCCACATATATCAGGATGAATGGAACAGAGCCCGTCTATTGCCTACGCTCTGGTATCTGATAGGAACCCGCCAGATCGCTACCGATCTCGATCAACCTCTCACCATGTCGAGTACCATTTGGAGTTTGAATCCATGAGCCATAAACAATTGGTTCTTCAGCCCGGTAAGCGGGTCAGCTACCAAGGGCGTTCATTTCGGATTGTTAAACTTCTGTCTCTGCAATTGGCTGAATTGATTGCTGAAGATAACCACGAAGTCATAAATGCCAGCATCACGAAACTACAGGCACCAGAGGCTGAAGTCATTAAACGACCGGAGTTGACACTGATTGATGACAAGGCTTGGGAAATTGCGCGAACCCGTATGAGTATCATTAAGCCGTTGCTTAATATGCCATCTAGAACCAGAGCTCTGGTAGCAGCACACGGCCAGAAGCATTCGATTTCAACCAACACTCTGTATGGTTGGATTAAGGCCTACGAGAACTCCGGCGTACTGTCATCTCTGCTACCTAAAACACGCCGGGATAAAGGAACGACCAAACTGTCGTCGGAGGTTGAAGAAATAATTAGAGAATCAATGGCGACAGACTTCCTAACATTACAGAAAAAGTCTATTCAGAAGCTTTGCGATGAAATCATCAAGCGTTGTACGGGAGCAGGAGTAGAGCCACCGCACGACAACACCATACGTAACCGTGTTAAGGCTCTCTCGCCTGAGATCGTCGTCAGTAAGCGGGAAGGCCGCAAAAAAGCAGATTTGTCATTCAAGCCACACAGAGGCTCTTTTCCCGGTGCGGATTGGCCGCTGTCTGTTGTGCAGATTGACCATACTAAGCTCGATATCATTCTTGTAGATGATCACTACAGGCAACCGATTGGTCGGCCTTGGATCACTCTGGCGTTTGATGTTTACAGCCGTATGGTGACAGGTTTCTATGTGTCGTTTGATCCGCCCAGTGCTTTATCTACCGGTCTGTGTCTGGCGCACTCAATTTTGCCAAAAGACAAATGGTTGGCCCAGAATGGCATAAAAAGTGAATGGCCTGTGTGGGGACTTCCGACCACTATTCACGTTGATAATGCAAAAGAGTTTCGGGGGGAAATGCTTCAGAAGGCTTGTGATGAGTACAATATCAACATTGAATGGCGACCAGTGGGCCGACCAAATTTTGGTGCTCATGTTGAACGTGCTCTTGGGACGTTTTCAAAAGAGATCCATACTCTGCCTGGTACAACCTTCTCAAACATACATACCAAAGGCGACTACAACTCAGAAAAACATGCCGCGTTGACCTTATCGGAGTTTGAAACTTGGCTGTCCATATATATTGCTGACGTCTACCACCAGAAAGTTCATTCTGCTTTAGGTACTGCACCCATTGATGCCTTTAAAAAGGGAATTCTAGGTGATGAGCATCAGCCGGGATGCGGCCTGCCGCCTAAGATAACGGATGAAGACAGGCTACGATTAGACTTTATGCCTTTTGAGCTCCGAACAGTTCAGGATTATGGTGTCGTTGTAGAAGAAATACATTACTACCATGATGTACTTCGGCATTGGATAAACGCCCCTGACCCAAAAGATAGCAAGCGGAAACGCAAATTCATCTTCCGGTGTGACCCTAGGGACATAAGTGTTATCTGGTTTTTTGATCCTGAAATTCAGACTTACTATCCGATCCCTTACCGGGATAACTCACATCCTGCGATCAGTATCTGGGAACTACGGGAAGCCAAGAATAAAGTGACTTCAGATAAACGCCGTCATCTGAGTGAGCGCAATATTTTTGATGCCTATGACCGAATGCGTGAAATCGAAACCGAAGCGCTAGCTAAAAGCAAGGCTGCTCGTCGAGCGAATCAACGGAGAGCTCATCACCAACAGGTTGAAAAGCCGTTTATCACGCCCCCCACAGTTGAAAGCCCAGAATCAAAATATTTGGTGATGAGTGACTCGACTTCGGTCATATCCGATATTATGCCATTTGATGAAATGGATGATTTGTAATGATTATATATAACCATTTAAATACTTCAGCTATTGAAGCGTTGGCTCTGGCGGATAAAGACAGGATCCTAAAAATACGCTCAGAGCGATGGATCGGATATCCAAAAGCAAAACAGATACTTGCCAAACTGGAGGACCTGCTGATTTACCCTAGAACCCATCGGATGCCTAATTTACTGATCGTGGGGGATACAAACAATGGTAAAACCATGTTAGTGCAGCGCTTCAAAAACTTGCACCCTGCTATCGACAATCCATCTGGAGAGGGTATTCAGGCTCCCGTTCTACTGGTTCAGGCTCCACCGGTACCTGATGAGGGGCGTTTTTATAATGCGATCCTTGAACTGTTATTCGCCCCATATCGCCCCAGCGAGCGAGTAGACAAAAAACAGTTTCAGGTAATAAAATTACTCCGTTATGTTGGTCTGAAAGTGCTCATTATCGACGAAATTCATCATATTTTGGCGGGTAATATGAACCGCCAGAAGGCATTCTTGAACGTAATTAAATATCTGGGTAACGAACTCCAAATCAGCATCATTGGTGTTGGTACCAAAGATGCCTTTCGAGCATTGCAAACAGACCCTCAGCTTTCAAACCGGTTTGAACCGATCACTTTGCCTAGATGGGAAATGGACCACGACTTCCAGAGATTGCTAGCCAGCTTTGAACGGATGCTTCCTTTGAAACAGGTTTCAAATCTTTCTCAGCAGGATATGGCATCTACTCTTTATGCCATGTCGGAAGGTTATATTGGTGAACTGTCACGCTTGCTATCAGAAGCAAGTATACTAGCTATTCATTCAGGTGCGGAGACGATTTCAGCAAAAATTCTCCAACAAGTAGACTGGACTCCGCCATCTAAACGTAAACGCCAGTTGGAAGGAGTGCGTTAATGCTGTCGGGTACACTCTGGCCTGCACACCCCCATCCGTTGCCAGGAGAATCCTTATCTTGCCTGATCGTTCGGACTGCCCATGCAAATGGCGTAAAGGTGCAAACATTTTGTGATCAAGCATTCGGAAACGATTTTCAGATATGGAACCGTGACATAGATAGAAATGCTCCAGAATGGTTGCTTAAAATAATGAGTAGTAAAGCAGGAACTCCAATAAAGAAGATCAAAAATACGACTTTTAGACTTTATGAAAAAAGGTTATTCCCAATTCTCCATACGGCAAGTTATCTCCGTTGGATCATGCCAATAAAGCATCATCACCGCCTTAATACTGGCTATGCTATTCAATATTGTCCACAATGCCTAGCTCAGGATGATATACCATATTTCAGACTAGCTTGGCGTTTGGCATTCTATACCTTTTGCCCAAAACATCAGATTATGATGGTTGATAGATGTCCCCACTGTGGGGCTTCGATTGCGTTTCATAGGATTGAATTGGGAAGGCCTAAAAAGTCACATGTTGATACGTTAGACTGTTGTTGGCAGTGTGAAAAAAAATTAAGTAGTACCTTTGTCGAAGGTGCAAATATAGCCTCGATATTTGTAAAGAATCGATGGACAAGTCTTCTTAAAACTATCGATCGGGGATTTTACCCAACTGGTTCTTTAAGTTATGTCAATTTAGCCTTGTTACACCAGATCTGTCGTTTAATCAGTTCAAAAAAATATGGTGAAGGATTTGCTAAATATATTTCGGATAAGGGGGGGAATACGATTGTGAATATGTTGTCATGTCCAGTAAATTTGGAATTAAGACCAATCCAAGAGCGGCATGTTTTAATTGAAATCGCTTTTTCACTCACAGCTAACAGAAGAAAATTAAAGAGCATGGTTAAGTTGGAAATAATTCCATTACATATGTTGTATAAGGACTTTGAGGGTGAATTGAAAGAATATACAATAAAAAACTTTCGTAATTGAAATTGTTAAAGATATTACATGTTTAATTATCTTGAATTTTAGTTAGCTTTACGAGACAGTTTTTAAATATTTTCCCTACCCATAAATCATAACGGCCGACAATGATGACGATCATTGGTTTATCATATTTTAAATTTCGCACCCAAGAGGATTTATCTGTGTTGGATGGCGTTGGATAATCTTCAGGGTGAGTATGCCATTCACCTAAATATTGTTTTCGCCCATTGGATTGAGAGAATGTTGATATTACCTTAGCTTGATGATGTTGTCCTCGTCTATCTACGTTGTAACGGTGTCTAATATCGCCGACTCCGGGTTCAGAAAGGTCATTTATTACTAGATGCATTCCTCTGCGTTCTCCAATAATAACCCCAGCGGCCTCGAAACTGTCAGGTGTAAGCTGGCGATGTGATAACAATATCTCTACTACATTGCTCATTATCACAATCATACCATTACCGTTATCTGAAAATATTAAGTCTAAATTTTTATTCATGACAAATGGGGCAATTATTGTAACGGACAAGTCGTTTTTGCTTTCTAGAACGAGAACCATCGAACATATGTTCATTATAAGTCCATGGTGCATTTTCTTCTAAAGTATTAAGAACTGCTTCTTGTGCTAATGCTGCCGTAATATGACTGACTGCTGCATCATATGGTGCATATGTACTACCACAACTAATATCTATTTCAGATGATTGGTCAATTTTTTCAAATCTCAAGTCAATATTATTTCGATGTGTAGCTGGATCGGAAACCATACAGCCATAACAGCAGCTTCCGTCATCAACCAGGACTTTAGATGCTCGTCCATTTCCATCATTTAATGCATGAATAAGAATTGGTCTCGATTCACTATTGATCATCCTAATTACAGCGCTTAAACGCTTAGATACTGGTGGCCGTCCAGTTGCATCAATTATTATATCGTAGTGTGCTAGTGTTTTCGGTAAAATTGGAAACTGTGACGAAAATCCTTTAATGTTTTTAACGATATGTATCGTGTCATATAATGTTTCAGCTAAAGCTAATGCTTTATTCTTGCCAAAATAGTTAGCTGTTAAAGTATGGCGGCCAAAGTTATGAGGACTAAAATGATCACTATCATATAGATGAAAATGTTTTTCACCACATCCGGCTCCACTACGTAACAGTAATTGAGCTAAGTAACCACCGATTGTACCACAGCCAATAAGTGCTATTCTTTTGTTACTTAAATTACCTACACCTGGTCGTGGTAAATTGCGACTTAGTAATGTATCCCTATCTGACTTTGTTACGCTTAGACGCTTAAATACAGAGGTAACATTTTTACCACCGAGTAGAGATGCTTTATATTTCAAAGATGAACTCTTAGCACTTTTTCTAGAATAGCGCTTTATGTTTATTGCATCTAAATTTAACTCGATGTAGATAGCAAGTGTATCTTGGTGTTCTATGTCAAGTAATAGGACATGCCTTTTTTTATCCTTGGATAATAAGCAATCAATTACTCGATCACGTGCAATATGATCTACTTCTGAAAGCCAAGTCAATACATTAGAAAAACTCATAGGTGGCCATGTTACACCTGCGAGTTTAGTAGGTTTGACAAGAATATAATGAGTGGGTATTGGTCCTTTTTTTAATCCTTCCGGTTTCAATCCACGTTGCTTTAGCCAATTTATGTGCTCATTATTGTTTTTATCAAGGGTATTCTCGACAGTCAAATATTCATCGTAGGTATTGTTTTCATAATTTATAACCCATGTGGATAAAACAGATTTTTTTATAGGTTTAGAAAGAATAAAAAGTTCTTCTATTGGTCTCCAATAGGCAGAAAACTCTCCCTCTAATTCAATATCATTAGATGGTGAATTTATTAATGATCTAATTGCGTTGTTTAAAGTAATCTGTATCTGTGCATCAACGTCATGATATAACCCATCTAGATCGTTAGGGTCCCAGTCGGCCTCCATTTGTGAGACATAGCAAACTATGCCCTCATGGGATATATGAGGCGTCAGTCTTCCAAGACAGTAGTCAGGACGTTGAATTGCAAAAGCTGTAGGGAGTTTGATATGTGGATCATTTGATAAAACTAAAGCAATAGAGAATACTCCTACATCAGTGATGTAGTCTTTAACGTAATACCCATATCGATTATTTCTATTATATATCAGTGTATCTTTTGGCATTCGTTGGGCTGGGGTATATATGAAACCACAGCCCAATAAGATACTATGAAGCTCAGAGTTCATACTTAGCCGCTTACCATAGTACTACTAATCTTAGATGGTGTGGTGGCTATACTTGCCGTCTCTCTAAATACTGGCGAAGCTGCTTCAGAAATAATTAAATTATGATCACTTACACGTTTACCAAATGCCTTATTAATTTTAGATAAAGCATTTTGCTTTGATTCTGCAACTTCAGCGTCAAGAAGAATACCATGTAGTTTATTCAATTTTTCCATTATATCTTTCTCCCTGTTGCCATGTTCATTAAATGGTGGAAACAGTGGCTTTTCATCAGTACTATCAGGGCTTTCAATGCCATTCCTAAACTCTTCTGGGAGGTGTTTTGCAACGGTCTTCATCGTTTCTCCCATATTTTTTGAATCATGCCACACTCGATCCATTACATTTACAGTGGCGGCCATGAGACTAATTGATGATGGCCCCCCAACTTCCCATTGAGCATCGCGCCAAGCCTTCATAAAGCGACAAACATCTCGAAGGTGTTCACCTATACGAATACAACTGTTATTAAACCAGTCTTCAACAATTTTAGGATCACTGTTCAGCCATTTTTTACTACCATCACGTAGAGCTAGATTTACATGTTTGGAGTCAACTTCATAAGATGTATCATCACTGTCCATCGCGTAGGATTCAAAAATACTTTCAGAACCGATTCTAGCTCTACATTTAGCCATAGCGGTCTGCTTTTGAAGAAATTGGTCTTTCGGTATAGCATACATAGGCACATCGATATGTGTTTTGTTGCTTGGGATTTTGATTCTGCCGCAAGTTTGTTTTGCTTCATAAACCCAACCATCATGCTCTGCTACTAGTGATTTTAAGGATGAGTCAACTAGTAAAATGAGCAACGAATGGCCTATTTTAGGTTCAGCTTCAAAAATTGGCATTGGCATATAGGTGCCATCGTCAATGTCCATTTCTTGGCCTGGATGAAACGGTCGATTGAGAGTGTCGTATTGAAAGCTTCCTTGAGTCCAAAAGCGTGGAGTTAGGCCTAAAAATTCTTGACGGGCATCCTCATCCAAATCATAAATTAGTTTTGCAATTTGATTTCGCTCAACTTTGGATAGGTAGCTTAATTTTGAGTTAATAAGCCGGTACTCTATATTTTCTAATGTGGAGATTGAAGAAGCAATCATTTTTGCCTCTTCAAAAATCTCTTTGGTTCTCCAGCGAATAACTTGACGTAAATCTATTAGTTGTTTTTTTTCATTTGGTGAGAGTACCAATTTACCTATAAGGCCGTTCTCATTATCGGTGTAGTACTCGTGAAAATTCCAAGTCATTAGTTGTTTCCTTCAATTATCACACGATTAAAAGGAAGTGCTGGGATATCAAAAAAATATTGCAATTTCATATTACTGGTAAATTCAACTGTCGCCAGTTGTTTACCTCTACTTGATAAATTCCGAAGCGAGCTCTTACTGGCATTATCTAATGTGATATCGCTTGCTGCCTCGTTTGGTATGGTATCATCTAAATACACATAATTATCTTTAGCGGAGTTAGTTAATAACTCTCGTATTAGCATGTTTTTATGCAATAACTGGTTTGATGTCATTGTTGTTAGGACTAATCGTTTTCCTGCTCCCCACAATCCAATATATCCATTCCACCATTTTGCATCCAGAGCCTTTGGACTTATTGTATATTCTTCGCCAAGAGTTCCAATGTTTAAAATATGAACATTCTGGTGAGATGCATTGGGAAAATCAGTTTTCATATCACGGAAAACCTCAAGTAAACCAATATAACTTGGGTTGTTTGCGACCAAGCCACCATCCGCAAAGTATGCTTTAAGATCGTCACAGTAGTGAGGAGCAAAGTAGGTTGGTGCGGCCGAGGTCGCCATCGCCGCATCGATCAATTTTAATATGCCATCTCTGTTAAAATTAGGATTATGAGGAGTCTTAAAGAATTGGGGTTTACCAGTGGATAAGTTTACTGCTGGAATCATTACTCGTCTATTAAGGTCATTAAATACGGTATCTGCCCCTATCATCTTTTCTACAGCTCTTTTCAAGGGCTCACTATCATAGATCGGTGCGAAAAGAGACCTTAATGTATTGAGCCATCCCCAGCGTGGCGGAAAAATATTAGGGGCTTGCTCAAAGAACACTGCTTCTAGTTCTCTTGCTGTTTTTCCTGTAGCTAGCCCAAGAGCTAATATTCCACCTATGGAGGTTCCTGTTATTAGATCAAAATAGTCACCTACCTTGACATCTTGGATTCCAGTTCTCGATGCGATTATACGTTCTATCTCTGCGAGCACACTTATAGTAAAAAGCCCCCTAGCCCCCCCTCCGTTAAGACTGAGAATTCTAACCCGAGAATTATCTGCATTTAACATCGCTGCGCCCTTAATAATTTTGATGAGAGGTGAAGGGAGATTTTATAGGTAAAAGTACTCTTAATTTAAGTCGTGTCAAAAAATCAAGGGTGATGTGAATTACTTTTACGTATCTTCTCAATGTCATTAAGTACAACAGATATCAACTCTAAGTCTCCAATCTCGATCGCTTCCTTCAGGTAAGCATTGATCTCTGCTTCACTAGTCAAGTATTCGGCAGGATCATATTTGCTAAATTCTTCTTCCATATTAAGATTCTCCATCACGATAATAACATTGATTAATTTAATACAAAAAAAGAAAAATATCAATATAATCTTATTTAGACTAAGAAGTTTGATATAGTGATTTTTATATTTATGCGTACCTTAATCATTGCTGATGCCACAGTAATTACTATTGTGGAAATTATGGTATGGTAATAATTCGTCTGTTTATTGCCTCAGAAAACGACTTGTGATCGCTCCATGTGTGTTTTAGGCTTATCAAATCGATACCTAGGTCATTGAGTTTGATCTTCTTCCAAATACCTTCAGCTAGAGAACATCGAAAGAGGATTTTATGAAAATCTTCAGCGTTGAGTTTGTGCTCCCCAGACGAGATCAACGAGACTGTGAAATTTTCATTTTCTCTCATTTCAAACTCGATAAGATTAAAAAATTGCCCATTAAATAAAATATCTGCGATTATAACATCGCGCTTTGTTTTGGTTGATGAATCCAAATATGCCCATTGCCATCTTTTTGATGATTTTGTTAATGGCATGTGTTCAAATGCGGGGGCTACTTGGCGAATGCTTGCGGATATTCCATTATATTTATTCAGTTCTTCTACTGCTGAAATTAAGATATCAAAACTTGCTTTAGCACCTTTTTTGCGTGTGTAGGTAGGAGAAATATTGGCTTTTTGGGTATTTTTTTCATCCAAACCAAAGCCACCAAGACCTGTACCGAGAGCGTCAATGAGAAAGCCTTGTAATGACGTACCTGCACTACGATATTCACATTCCTCTTTCGTAGGTTTATCCGGCTTTCGGCCTGTTAATGCTCCAAATCGATCGCTTGGAACAGTTATTAGCATATTTGACAGGCTTGCATTCGTATCTGTTCCACTTTGCAGATGTGGGTCTTCAGATTTTTGTGTAGAAGTTACTGTTTTGCGGGAATATAGTTTCTTTTCATCTTCTGGACGATCGGTATCGTTTTTTGCTCCAGTACCATCATTATCTCTAATCACTGTTAGGTGGCTATATGGGAGTGGGGCAGAGCAACGCTCTAAAGACAATACTAGGCAACGCCATGGGGAGTCTTCCGATTGTTGTATCCATTTTACTCTAGCCTCAAGATTAGTTAGGCCAGTAAACGGAAAATCGGATTCAATATGTATAAAATTATGATTTATTGCATTTTTCAATACAGCATCATGGATTTTACAGCTAGCTAAAAATGCTTCTTTAGAATGAAGAATTCTAGCAATTATCCATCCTTCTTCATCAGTTATATGTTGTCTCAAACCAAGGAAAAACCTATCATCTTCAGCACGATAATGAGTACGACTAAGATTTATAACTGAATCTGGGTTATGTTGTAATGAGCCAAAGAATAATGCATGAGACAAATTTGTTGAGATGGCATAATAAAATCTAACTAATTCCATTACAGGGATTAGAAGAGCAAATGGATCTCCATTACGTTCAATTGCTACCAGTTTGCTTCCTGCGCCAGCCTTTCCAATACGGTAGGATTTGTATGGAATAATATTTTTTCCATTTTCTTTATGTGTAGCTGTGATTATCTGAGTTGTCTGTGGTGAAATTAGCAGATTATTTATTGCTTCATATTTTCCCGCTAGAATATCCTGACATATACCATTCATCCATATAGAGCCAGTGGCAATCAATGGCAACTGTCCAATACCTATGTTAACAACTATCTGATGTTCTACATCAGTTTGGCTAACCGATGCTCGCTTGTCTCCTCGCATTTTAAAGGGGTTATCAAGGAACGGACTGAGTACGATTTGGAAAAGAGGCTCAGTAGTGACGTCAGGATTTGGGAGCACAGCTCCTTTCCAATCAACACGCCAGAATTTCCCATCCATGGGAAATTCTTTGATCTTGGGTATCCTTCTTGCTGCCATTTCTGAACCTCACAGTACAAAACATCAGTGTTAATCCCATTTACCGATGTAGAGTACTATTTAGCCTTGTAACCCACAACCTCTTCGCCCTTGGCTTGCAGATCCGCGTGATAGGAGGAGCGCACGAAAGGACCGCAGGCGGCGTGGGTAAAGCCCAGCTCCATGGCGACATCTTTCAGCTCGTCAAACTCTGCTGGCGGCACGTAGCGCTTGACCGGCAGGTGGTGGCGGCTTGGCTGCAGATACTGACCCAGGGTCAGCATGTTGACGCCGTGAGCGCGTAGATCCTTGAGCACCTCGACGATCTCTTCGTTGGTCTCGCCAAGGCCCATCATCAGACCGGACTTGGTCGGTACATGGGGGTGCATCTCCTTGATACGGCGCAGCAGCTCCAGCGACCACTTGTAGTCGGCACCCGGGCGAGCGACGCGATACATGCGCGGCGCAGTTTCCAGGTTGTGGTTGAAGACGTCCGGCGGCGTTTCGCGGAACACCTCAAGGGCCTGCTCCATCCGGCCACGGAAGTCCGGGGTCAGGATCTCGATGCGGGTCTGCGGGCTGTGCTCGCGGATCTCGCGGATGCAGTCGGCGAAGTGCTGGGCACCGCCGTCGCGCAGATCGTCGCGGTCCACCGAGGTGATCACCACATACTTGAGGTTCATCTCCTTGATGGTCAGCGCCAGCTTCTTCGGTTCTTCCGGATCGAGTGCCAGCGGGCGGCCGTGGGCCACGTCGCAGAAGGGGCAGCGACGGGTGCAGATCGCGCCCATGATCATGAAGGTGGCCGTGCCGTGGTTGAAACACTCCGCCAGGTTGGGGCAGGAAGCCTCTTCACAGACCGAGTGCAGCTTGTTCTTGCGCAAGGTGCTCTTGATGTGTTCGATCTTCTGGCTGGAAGGGGGGAGTTTGATCCGCATCCAGTCCGGCTTGCGAAGGATTTCTTCGTTGGGATCCGGCATGAATTTCACCGGGATCAGGGCCATCTTGTCGCCATCGCGCAGCTTGACGCCCGGCTCCATACGAACGGGTTTGCTCATGATTCACTCTCGGTGTTTGTTATTGTCTGATAGCCAATCAGGCTGGCCAGTTCGGCCACCAGAATGGATTGCGCCTCGGCCACGCTCTGCGGGCCGCCCAGGGCGCTGGTCTGGGTCATGGCCATGCCCGCATAGCCGCACGGATTGATGTGCAGGAAGGGGGTCATGTCCATGTTGATGTTGAGGGCCAGCCCGTGGAACGAGCAACCCTTGCGGATGCGCAGTCCCAGCGAGGCCAGTTTGGCCTCCATGCCAAGGTCATTTTTCACATAGACCCCGGGGGCATCTGCCTTGGCATAGGCCTGGATATTGCTTTTGGCCAGGGTGTTGATGATGGCTGTTTCCAGCGCGGTCACCAGCTCGCGCACCGAGAATTTGCAGCGGCGGACATCCACCAGGACGTAGAGCACCAGCTGGCCCGGGCCGTGATAGGTCACCTGACCGCCGCGATCGCTCTGCACCACCGGGATATTGCCCGGATTGAGCAGGTGTTCGGCCTTGCCGGCCTGCCCCTGGGTGTAGACGGGGTCATGTTCGACCACCCAGAACTCGTCCGGGGTGTCGCTGGTGCGGTTGTCGGTGAAGGCTTTCATGGCGTCCCATACCGGCTGGTAGGGGCGGCGACCCAGCTGCCTGACTATCAGGCTGTGCTGAGCGGGGATCTGGGATGACATGGTGTCCTCGTGGCGTGCTGCGGCCAAAAACAGTCGCCCCGCAGAACGGGGCGAGAGAGAAATTACAGTACGTATTTCACCAGCTCGATCTTGCCAAGCGCAGTGTACATCGCTTCGATGTGCTCTTTGCTCTGGGCTGTCACGGTCACGCGAACCGAGTGATAGTTGCCCTTGGAGCTGGGCTGGACGGTCGGGCTGTAGGTGCCCGGAGCATGCTGCTGCAGCACTTCAACCACCATATCCGGCAACGCAGGATCCGCGATGCCGAGTACCTTGAACGGGAATTTGCAGGGAAACTCCAGCAGTTCATCAAACTTGGTATTCATTTACTCACCTTTTTCGTCATCAGCATGATGACTTCATCTTGGATGGCTAGTGGCCGATGGCCCGTGGAGGCCGCCATTTCAAGTCTGTATGGGTGCGGCTAAACCCTATATGGGCGCCGCACACTCCGGGATCAAGGCCGGGAGCGGTCAGACAAGGATGGAAGTGCTGCTTTTTACCACAAATCAGGGTAAGGCGGAACCTGCAGTTTACAGGGTTATTCACTGCCATTGTCCGGCGCAGACAGCAGCGGCGCCTGTTGGCGCCGCTGTTTGGTGAGGATTGTGCGTCGGATTACTTGAACCAGCTGGTGACCAGCAGTACCAGGTAGTCCCACAGACGGCTCATCAAGCCACCTTCCTGCACCTCTTCCAGAGCGACCAGCGGTACCTGCTTGATCTCTTTGTCACCCTGCTTCAGGAACACGGTACCAACGCGTTGACCCTTGGCCAACGGGGCTTTCAGCTCGCTGTCGAGCTGGAAGTCTGCCTTGAGGTTGTTGCCCTGACCGCGGGTGACCAGCACGGAGACATCCTTGTCGACGCCCAGTTTCACTTCAGATTTGTCGCCCATCCAGATCTTCTGGGTGACCAGCTCGGTGCCTGCCTTGTACGGAGTCAGGCTCTGGAAGAAGCGGAAGCCGTAGGTGAGCAGTTTCTTGCTCTCGGCGGCGCGGGAGGCTTCGCTGCTGGCGCCCAGTACCACGGCGATCAGGCGCATGCCTTCGTTGTTGGTGGCAGAGGAGACCAGGTTATAGCCGACCTGGCTGACGTGGCCGGTCTTGATGCCATCCACTTGCAGGGATTGATCCCACAGCAGGCGGTTGCGGTTGTGCTGGGTGATACCGTTGAAGACGAAGGATTTCTGGGAGTAGATCTTGTACTCCTCCGGCTGATCATGGATCAGTGCCTGACCCAGGCGGGCCATATCACGGGCTGTACTGTAGTGACCCTCTTCATCCAGACCGTGGGGGTTCTTGAACTGGGTGTCCTTCATGCCGAGCTTGGCGGCCCAGGCATTCATCAGGCTGGCGAAGGAGTCGGTACTGCCGGCCAGATGTTCGGCCATGGCGACGCAGGCATCGTTGCCGGACTGGATGATGATGCCCTTGTTCAGGTCATCGACAGAGACCTGCTTGCCCACCTCGATAAACATCTTGGAGGAGTCTGAGTAGTTCTTGGACCAGGCGTTCTGGCTGATGGTCACCATGTCGGTGCCCTTGATGTTCCCCTTGTGCAGCTCGTCGCCAACGATGTAGGAGGTCATCATCTTGGTCAGGCTGGCAGGGGGCAGACGCTCGTCGGCGTTCTGCTCGGCCAGCACCTGACCGGAGTAGTAGTCGATCAGGATATGGGCCTTGGCGGAGATCTCCGGCGCGGCGGGAACCACCACTGGGTTGGCGTTCGGCGTGGGTGTCGGCACCGGCGTATTGGCCTGAGCGGTTACGCTGATCAGTGAGGCCAGAAGAACTGAACGGGCAAATTTGGACATCTTGAAATTCCTGCGAGCCAGATGGGGATAAAATGCGGGCCTAACTATACCAGATGCGCCCGCAGGTTATAGTCCGACATGGCGATCATGACTGGTTTTTTATCCATCAATCCCTGCCATCACGCCATAAAGCGACGTGATGGCGGGGCCGGGAGATTGGTCACCGCCGCTGTCAGAGGAGGGATCAGGGCACGATAAAGGCCTGTTCCAGTCCCCCTTGCCGTACTTTTTCCAGCAGTGCGGCTTGTTTATCCGCCTCCACCGGGCCGATCAAGACCCGGAAGATGGCGCCATGGGCTTCAATCCGGTAGGGCACACCATGGCGCTGGGTCATCACCTTGCCCATCGCCTCGGCCCGATCCCGGGAGCCGCTGGCCAGTACCTGGATCATCTTGCCATCACCACTGCTGGCAGGAGCTGCGGTCTTGGCGGGAGCTGGCTTGACAGGTGCCGCTTTGGCGGGCGTGGTCGCGGGCGCCTTGACGGGAGCGGGTTCGGCAGCGGGAGTGGCCATCGCCAGTGCGGTTGGTTCACCCAGGAAGCCATCTTGCGACAGCGTGTTGGAGGCCGCAGCCGGAGTGGTCGGAGTCATTTCGATGGGCTTCATCGGCTCCATGATCACCATCTGATCCGGGGTGTCGCTAATCAGCTCCAGCCGTACTCGGGCCTCACCGCTGTCGACCATCTCCAGCTGCTTGGCCGCTGCGTAGGAGAGGTCGATCAGGCGCGGGCTGTTGAATGGACCGCGATCGTTGACCCGCACTATGGTCTCCAGCCCGTTGTCCAGATTGGTGACCCTCACATAGCTCGGGATGGGCAGGTTGCGGTGGGCGGCACTGAACAGCTTGCTGTCCAGCACATCGCCGTTGGCGGTATTCTGGCCATCCAGATCCGGTGACAGCCAGCTGGCGGAACCCTCTTCGCTATAGTGCTTGATATCGCGCCACACCTCGTTTTTCTGTTTGCCAATCCAGTAGTCCCGGTTGCCGCTCGCGCTCAGGGGCTCCGGGCGTGGGATGGCGCCGGTGGCTTGCGGGATCTCGATAACGGGTGGCTTGCTGACCGGTGCAGGCGGCTCGACAGGGGCGCTCTGTTCCGGCTGGCTGCTACAGGCGGCCAGCAACAAGCTCAGACTGAGCGGGAGGAGTTTGTGACGAAGATGCATACGCTTCCTGAATAGCTTGGCTAAGTTGATACACCGCCATCGCGTAGAGTGGGCTGCGATTGTAGCGGGTGATCACGTAAAAGTTATGCCGTGCGACCCAGTATTCCGGTCCATCGGCTTGGGCAAGCGCCAGCAACTTGACCGGCGTCTGCGGGGCCAGCGGCGTGGCGAGCTCAATCCCTGCCGCCGCCAGTTCTGACCACTGTTGTGTGAGCTCGGGCTCAGATCTCAGCAAAGGTTCGACCGCCATTAGCCCGATCTGGGCTGGTTCCACCACGGATTCGCCCCAGCGCCACTGGTGGCTGGCAAAATAGTTGGCCACGCTGCCGATGGCATCGACCGGGTTGGCAAACAGATCCCGCTTGCCATCCCCGTCAAAATCGACGGCATAGTGGCGGTAGCTGGAGGGCATGAACTGCCCCATCCCCATGGCGCCGGCATAGGAGCCCTTGAGGGCATCGAGTTGCCACCCTTCCTCTTTGGCCAGCACCACCAGCTGGGCAAACTCCTTGGCAAAGAAGTCGCTGCGCTCCGGGTAGTGGAACCCCAGGGTGTAGAGGCTATCGAGCACCGGATGACGGCCCATCTGGCGACCGTAGAAGGTCTCGACCCCTATGATGGCCACGATGAGCGAGGCGGGCACCCGATAGGTCTGCTCCGCGCGGGTCAGTGTCTCGGCATGTTGCTGCCAGAACTGCTGGCCGTCACGGATGCGATCTGGGGTAACAAACAGCGGCCGGTAGCGATGCCAGGGTTTGGCCTCCCACGGCTTGCTGATGGTGTCTAGTACCTCCTGCCGCAACTGGGCGCGGGCCACTGCCGCCTGCAACTCCGCCAGCGGCACCTGCTGCTGTTCGGCGAGCAGGGCCAACCGATCCGGCGCCACGGCGGCGGTTGCCATCGTGGTGGCGAGAGAGAGCAGCAATCCGACCCGTTTCATCAGGCCAGCAGCCTTCTATGAGTCTGGATGGACATCAGTATGCCAAAGCCGGCCATCAGGGTCACCATGGAGGTGCCGCCATAGCTCACCAGCGGCAGGGGAACCCCCACCACCGGCAGGATGCCGCTCACCATGCCCATGTTGACGAACACATAGACGAAGAAGGTGAGAGTGATGGCGCCGCCCAGCAGTCGCTCGAAGCTGTTCTGGGCCTGCATCGAGATAAACAGACAGCGGCTGATGACGTAGAGGTAGAGCACCAGCAGCAGGGCAACCCCCACCAGACCAAACTCCTCGCTAAATACCGCGAAGATGAAGTCGGTGTGGCGCTCGGGCAAGAACTCCAGCTGGGACTGGGTCCCTTGCAGCCACCCCTTGCCGAAGACGCCACCGGAGCCGATGGCAATCTTGGACTGGATGATGTGGTAGCCGCGGCCGAGCGGGTCTTTCTCCGGGTCGAGCAGCATCAGCACCCGCTGGCGCTGGTAGTCGTGCATCAGGAAGAACCAGAGCACCGGCATAAAGGCCAGCATCAGTAGAACCGCCAAGCCGATCAGCCACCAGCTGAGCCCCGCCAGAAAGATCACGAAGAAGCCGGAGGCGGCCACCAGAATGGAGGTGCCAAGGTCCGGCTGGGCGGCGATCAGCAGGGTGGGCAGCAGCACCATGATGAGGGCGATCACCACATGGCTGAACTTGGGTGGCAGCGAGTGGCGACTGAGCCAGGCCGCCACCATGATGGGCATGGAGAGCTTCATCACTTCGGAGGGCTGGAACTTCATAAAGCCCAGATCGAGCCAGCGCTGGGCCCCCTTGCCGATGTGGCCGAACACGTCCACCGCAATCAGCATCAGCACCACCACGGCGAACAGCGGCACCGACCAGCGGGCGTAGAGGGAGGGGGGCAGCTGGGCCAGGCCGATCATCAGGGCAAAGGCGAGACCGCCGCGCACCAGCTGGCGCACGATGGAGTCCATATCCTGACCGGAGGCGGAGTAGAGCACCACCATGGAGAGGGTCATCACGGCCAACAGACCGAGCAGCAGGGGCAGGTCGATATGCAGCTTGTACCAGATACTCTGCTGGCGGGCTGAATTACTCATGGGGGGCGACCTCACTCGGTTGGGACGGCTTTTCCGGTGCCGGTGGCAGTTGCGGATCTGGGGGCAGCAGATAGGCATCCAGCATCTGGCGTGCAATGGGCGATGCAGCCCGGCCACCACCACCACCAATGGAGTTTTCCAGCACCAGTGCGACGACCGCTTTGGGCGCCTCAAAGGGGGCATAGGCAACGAACAGGGCGTTATCGCGATGTTCCGCCTTGACGGTCTTGATGTTGTAGACCTGATTTTCCTTCAAACCGACTACCTGCGCAGTGCCTGATTTACCACCTGACGAGTAGGGGGCCTTTGCAAATGCATGACGGCCACTGCCTTCACTGCCATGGTTGACGCGCCACATGCCGTCCTGGGCTACTTTCCAGTAGCTGTCGCTCTTGAGCTTGAGGGCGATGTTGGGGTTGACCGGGGCATCGACCACCCCCGCCTGCGAAGCGGTGCTCTTGAGCAAGTGCGGCGTCACGTCGTGGCCGTTTTGGGTCAGGATGCTGATCGCCTTGGCCAGTTGGAGCGGGGTGGCGCTCCAGTAGCCCTGACCGATACCGACAGAGATGGTGTCACCCTGATACCAGGGCTGGCGCCAGCGGGCCATCTTCCAGTCACGAGACGGCATGACACCCTTGGTCTCTTCATAGAGATCGACCCCGGTGTACTGACCGAAGCCGAACTTGGTCATATAGCTGTGGATCTTGTCGATGCCGACCCGATAGGCGAGATCGTAGAAGTAGGTATCTGCCGAGACCTCGATGGCGCGATAGACGTCGAGCCAGCCATGACCCCAGCGGCGCCAGTCGCGAAACTTCTTGGTGGTACCGGGAATGGAGAAGCTCGGGCCGCCGAAATAGCGGTAGCCCGGGGTGATGGCCCCCTCGTTGAGACCCATGATGGACATCATGGGCTTGACGGTGGAGGCAGGGGCATAAATGCCCTGAGTGGTGCGGTTCACCAGCGGCCGTGCCGGATCGTTGAGCAGTGCCGAGTAGTTGGCGCTGGATATGCCTGTCACGAACAGGTTGGGGTCATAACTCGGGCTCGACTCCAGCGCCAGGATGGCACCGGTTTTCGGGTTCATCATCACGATGGCACCACGCTGGCCGGCCAGCAGTTGCTGGGCCTTGAGCTGCATCCGGACGTCGATATTGAGGTAGATATCCTTGCCCGGAACCGGAGGCTGGAACTTGAGGGTGCGGACAATCCGGCCGCGGTTGTTGACCTCGACCTCCTGATAACCCGCCACCCCGTGCAGCTCATCCTCGTAATACTTCTCCACCCCCTGCTTGCCGATATCCTTGGTGGCGGCATAGTTGGCGAGTTTGTCCTCTTTTTCGAGACGCTCCACGTCGCGGGTGTTGATCTTGGCCACATAACCCAGCGCATGGGTCAGGGTGTCGCCAAACGGGTAGTAGCGCTTGAGGTAAGCCTCGATACTGGCTCCCGGATAGTTGTGCTGGTTGACCGAGAAGAGTGCCACCTGATATTCGGTCAGCTTTTCGTAGAGAGGGACCGGCTTGAAGCGACGTTGGCGTTTCACCTCGGTCAGAAACTTCTCTTTGGTGCCTTCCGGCAGCCCCAGCAGGGCGATCAGCTGGTCAGCGGTTTTTTCAAGATCCCTAGTCTCTTCCGGGACGATTTCCAGACTGTAGACAGGGCGGTTCTCCGCCAGCAGCACGCCGTTGGTGTCGTAGATGAGACCCCGGGGTGGCGCCACCGGCACTACCCGGATGCGGTTGGAGTTGGAACGCGTCTGGTAGGTGTCGTAGGACTCGACCTGCAGATAATAGAGATTGCCCAGCAGCACCAGCATCAGCACGACGATGCCGATGTAGGCTACCAGGGTGCGCCGGAAGAACAGATTGCCCTCGGCACTGTGATCGCGCATTTCGATGCGTTGTTTCAGCATGCCTTTACCTCAAGACCCTTGGGGGCAATAAGAGCAGGAACTGCATTGTTCACTCTCTGTGATAGGGGTGAATATGAGAGGTGAGACTCCAGAGACGCATGGCTCACTCTCTATGATACGGATGATTGGTCGTTATGCTCCAGGCACGGTAGAGGCTCTCGGCCACCAGTACCCGTACCAGCGGATGGGGCAGGGTGAGCGGTGACAGGGACCAGCTCTGTTCGGCAGCAGCCTTGCACTCGGGGGACAAGCCTTCCGGTCCGCCGACCAGCAGGGCCACATCGCGGCCATCGAGTTTCCACGCCTCCAGCTGGGTGGCCAGCTGCTCCGTGGTCCAGGGCTTGCCCGGAATGTCGAGGGTAACGATGCGCGAGCGCCCCGCAGCCGCCAGCATGGCTTCCCCTTCCTTCTGCAGGATGCGGGGAATGTCGGCATTTTTGCCCCGTTTGCCAGCGCCGATCTCGACGAGTTCAAACGGCATGTCTTTGGGGAAGCGGCGACGATACTCTTCGAAGCCATGCTCTACCCAGGCGGGCATCTTGGTGCCCACCGCAATCAACTGGATCTTCATGGTCGTTACACTTGTGCTCTTATTGCGTATTCATTTGAGCGGCACCGCTCCACAGCTTTTCCAGTTGGTAGAAGTCACGGTGTTCATCCTGCATCACATGCACGATCACCGAGCCCATATCTACCAGCACCCATTCACCGCTCAGTTGCCCTTCCACGCTCAGCAGATCCAGACCCGCGTGGCGGGCCTCGCTGGCCAGATGGTGGGCAATGGCGCTGACGTGACGACTGGAGTTGCCGGAACAGATGATCATGGTGTCAGTAATGCTGGATTTGCCGCGTACATCGAGGGTGATGATGTCGCGGCCTTTCATGTCATCGATCTTGTCGATGATAAAGGCATGCAATTCTTGGCCTTGCAATGAGTCTCTCCTGTATTCCGGCGCGCAGCGTTTGCGTCAGGGCGGCGGATTATATCATGGTCACTCCCGTTTCCCATCGGGTGGGGCGGGATAACGACAGGGGCTAGCGGCGGTTGGCGCGGTAGAGCCCCTGTTGATCAATATAGTGCGCAACCGACTCGGGCAAGAGGTAGCGGGTGTCTTGTCCCGCATCCAGCAAGGCTCGCAGTCGGGTGGCTGACAGTTCGATGGGCTGGTTGTCCGCCAGCCAGATATGACCGGCCAGACGCTGATGCAGCGCGTTGGCATCCGCGGTGTGATGGCGCGCCAGCAGCTGTGCCACCCCGGCCGGATAATCCGGTTGCCAGCCCGGCCGCACGCTCACCACCAGATGGGCATAGTCGAGCAGCTCCTGCCAGCGGTGCCAGCTTGGCAGGCTCAGCAGGGAATCCATCCCCATCAGAAAACAGAGCGGCGTATCGGGCAGTTCATGACGCAGCTCGATCAGGGTATCGATGGTGTAAGAGGGCTTGTCCCGTCTCAGCTCCCGCTCATCCACCACAAAGTGGTGGTTCTCTGCCGCCGCCAGTTTGACCATGGCGAGACGCTGTTCGCTGGAGCAGAACGGATTGGCGCGGTGGGGCGGGATATGGTTCGGGATCAGCCGCATTTCGGCCAGCCCGAGAGCATCGCGCGCCTCGATCGCCGGGCGAAGATGACCGATATGGATGGGGTCGAAGGTGCCGCCAAGCAAACCGACAGGCGCCTTCAGCACGGGCTGCTCTCCATCACCAGCGGCAGCGGGGTGCCATCACGAAAGCCGAGGGCAATGGTCTGCAGCATCAGCCACGCCTGTTCGGTATCAAAGCGGCGCTGGGCGCCATCCAGTTGCGCCATCAGCTGCCATAGTTGTTGCAACTTGGCGAAGGGGAGACGAGTCAGCGCTTGCTGAATGAGCTGCTGGCGGCTCTGCCAGATGCGCAGGCGGCTGAAGTGCTCCCCCAGCGGCTGGCCGTTTCGCATCGCCAGCGACAGCTCGGTCAGCTGCTCCAGCTCGCGGCAGAGGGTCCAGGCCAACATCCCCGGCTCGGTGCCTTCGGCCCGCAGGGCGGCCAGAATGCGCTGGGCCCGGTTCACCTTGCCCTCCAGCAGGGTATCGACCAGCTGGAACGGGGTGAAGTGGGCGTGGCGGATAATGGTCTCTTGCAGATAGGTGACGCTGATGGGCTGGGGCGGCGAGAGCAGGGTCAGCTTCTCGATCTCCTGACTGGCGGCCAGCAGGTTGCCCTCGTAGGAGTGGCACATGAAGTTGATGGCATCCGGCAGCGCCTTGAGGCCGAAACGCGCAAAACGGGCGCTCATCCAGCGCGGGAAGAACTTGGGCTCCGGATGGTTGACCGGCACATAGGTGCCAATCTGGTAGAGCTTGTCGAACCAGGCTGCCTTCATCTGGGTCTGGTTGAGGCGACCGCCACTCAGCACCAGCAGCAGGTCGAGATGAAGCTGCTTGCCGATTTCGCTGATGCGGGCAGCGAGATCCTTGTCCACCTTGGCGGGCAGCTCCAGCTCGATGATCTGGCGGGCGGAGAAGAGGCTCATGGCCTGACAGGCATCGTAGATCTGATTCCAGTCCTGCCCCTGCTCCACCACGAAGGTGTGGCGTTCATCGAAACCCTGCTTGCGGGCGATCTGACGAATGGCATCGATGGCCTCCAGTCGCAGCAGGGGCTCGTCGCCAAAAACGAGATAGCAGGGCCGAAGCCCTGCCTTGAGGTGGTCACCAAATTGCTCAGGGTAAATCCGCATCAGAAGCTGACCTGACTCAACTGACGGATCACCTGATTGGCCGCCTGCTCCTGCATCTCGCGGTTGAGCTGCTCCTGCTCACGGGAGGAGGCGAGCGCTGCATCCGGCTTGTTGAGGAAGCTGCGGTTGAAGTTGATGGGGAAGACCTGAGTTGGCTTGCCCGGTACCGAGATGGTGAACTGGGTACCAAAGCCCAGCACATATTCGGTGTCCGTCCCCAGCGCGTTGACCGAGGCGACCTGACTGGTGCTGCCTACGCCGCCCAGAGTGAGCACCGGAATGCCCTCCTTGTCGACCAGGGTCACGCCAGAGGCCTTCAGACGGGTGGTAACCATCCGGTAGAAGTCGCTCTTGTTGTCGCCCACGACCTTCATGGTCATCAGCTCGCTCGGAATGCCGTTGCCGCGCATGTGAAAGCCGCAGCCTTGCAGCAGCAGACCAGCCAGCACGATGGCCATCCAGCGGGTGAAGATGGTGCCCATAGAAAATCCTCTTTGCATTAAGGGAAAGCGGCGGGCGCAGGGCCCGCCGTTATCATCCGTTTGCTGTCACAGATTGGCAATGATCAGTTGGTAACCAATCAGTTGGCAGCCAATTAGTTAGCGACAATATTGAGCAGCTTGCCAGGTACATAGATCACTTTGCGCACGGTCAGACCGTCGGTGAACTTCTGCACGGAAGCATCGGCCATCGCCAGCTTCTCGACGTCGGCCTGGCTGATCTCGGCCGGCACGGTCAGTTTGCCGCGCATCTTGCCGTTGATCTGTACCACCACCAGCTTCTCGGTCTCGACCATGGCCGCTTCATCGGCCACCGGCCATGCAGCGTGATCCACATCGTCGCCCTTGCCCAGCATCTTCCACAGCTCGAAGCCAATGTGCGGGGTGATGGGGTAGAGCATGACCACCACCGCTTCCAGCGCTTCCTGCATCAGAGCGCGATCCTGCTCGTCGTTGCCCAGCTTGGAGAGATTGTTCATCAGCTCCATGATGGCGGCGATGGCGGTGTTGAAGGTCTGACGGCGACCCACGTCGTCGCTCACCTTGGCGATGGTCTTGTGCAGTTCGCGTCGAATGGCTTTCTGCTCGTTGGAGAGGGCAGCCAGATCCAGCGCGGCAACGGCGCCACCGGAAACGTGTTCGAAGGTGACGCGCCACAGGCGACGCAGGAAGCGCTGGGCACCCTCTACGCCGGAGTCGGACCACTCCAGTGTCATCTCGGCCGGAGAGGCGAACATCATGAACAGACGGACGGTATCGGCGCCATAACGCTCGACCATCAGCTGCGGGTCGATGCCGTTGTTCTTGGACTTGGACATCTTGGTCATGCCGGAGTGGATGACTTCGCGGCCCTCGTTATCGATGGCCTTGGTGATGCGACCCTTCTCGTCACGCTCTACCTTGACGTCGGTCGGGCTGACCCAGACGTTGCCGCCCTTCTCGTCTTTGTAGTAGAAGGCGTCGGCCAGCACCATGCCCTGACAGAGCAGACGCTTGAACGGCTCGTCGCTGTTCACGAGACCTGCGTCACGCAGCAGCTTGTGGAAGAAGCGGGCGTAGAGCAGGTGCATACAGGCGTGCTCGATGCCGCCGATGTACTGATCCACCGGCAGCCAGTGGTTGGCAGCAGCCGGGTCCAGCATGCCTTTGTCGTAGTCCGGAGAGCAGTAGCGCGCGTAGTACCAGGAGGACTCCATGAAGGTGTCGAAGGTATCGGTCTCGCGGAACGCTTCCTGACCGTTGTAAGTGGTCTTGGCCCACTCGGCATCGGCCTTGATCGGGCTCTGGATACCGTCCATCACCACATCTTCCGGCAGCAGTACCGGCAGCTGGTCTTCCGGAGTCGGCACCACGGTACCATCAGCCAGAGTCAGCATCGGGATGGGGGCACCCCAGTAGCGCTGACGGGAGACCCCCCAGTCGCGCAGACGGAAGTTGACGGTGCGCTTGCCCTTGCCCAGCCCTTCCAGCTTGTTGGCGATGGCATCAAAAGCGCCCTGGAAGTCGAGACCGTCAAACTCGCCGGAGTTGAACAGTACGCCCTTCTCGGTGTAAGCGGCTTCGCTCACGTCGACGTCGCCCTCAACCGGCTTGATGACCGCCTTGATGTCGAGGCCATATTTGGTGGCGAACTCGAAGTCACGTTGATCGTGGGCCGGAACCGCCATCACGGCACCGGTGCCATAGTTCATCAGCACGAAGTTGGCGACCCAGACCGGTACCTTGCGGCCATCCAGCGGGTGAATGGCGTAGAGGCCGGTGGCCATGCCCTTCTTCTCCATGGTGGCCAGTTCGGCTTCGGCTACCTTGGTGTTCTTGCACTCTTCGATAAAGGCTGCCAGTTCCGGATTGTTTTCGGCGGCCTGCAGGGCCAGTGGGTGGCCAGCGGCGATACCGACATAGGTGACGCCCATGAAGGTGTCCGGACGGGTGGTATAGACCTCCAGCTGCTCAGCCTGACCCTCGATATTGAAGCTGATGTTGACCCCTTCTGAGCGGCCAATCCAGTTGCGCTGCATGGTCTTGACCATCTCCGGCCAGCCTTCGAGGTTGTCGATATCGTTCAGCAGCTCTTCGGCGTAGTCGGTGATCTTGATGAACCACTGGGGGATCTCTTTCTGCTCCACCGGGGTGTCACAGCGCCAGCAGCAGTTGTCGACAACCTGCTCGTTGGCCAGCACGGTCATGTCGTTCGGGCACCAGTTGACGGAGGAGGTCTTCTTGTAGACCAGACCCTTCTCGTAGAGCTTGGTGAAGAACCACTGCTCCCAGCGGTAGTAATCCGGTTTGCAGGTGGCGACTTCACGATCCCAGTCATAACCCAGACCCAGCATCTTCAGCTGGTTCTTCATGTATTCGATGTTTTCGTAGGTCCAGGGCGCCGGTGCGGTATTGTTTTTGATCGCGGCGTTCTCTGCCGGCAGACCGAATGCATCCCAACCGATGGGTTGCAGCACGTTCTTGCCATTGAGGCGTTGATAACGGGAGATCACATCACCTATGGTGTAGTTGCGAACGTGCCCCATGTGTAGACGACCAGACGGATAGGGGAACATGGAGAGGCAGTAGAACTTCTCTTTGTCTACTTTTTCCACGGCCTTGAAGGTTTTCTTGGCATCCCAGTGCTTCTGCACTGCTGGTTCGATTGATTGGGGAACGTATTGCTCTTGCATTGGTGACATCCGGATCTGTGAAATGAATAGATAAATCAGCTGGGAAATCGCAATAGAATACCCATATCCTGCGGCGGCAACAACCGCCAGCATCCGTCAAGCCTGAAGCCGGGCCAGAAAGGGATTTAGCAGAGGAGTAACAGCCATGGACAAACGTCAAAAAGGGTATGAAACCTTCATTGCCGAACTGCAAAAGCAGTGGCAAGAGACAGAGCAGTTCCAGGGGGAGCGCCTCAACCGGATGATTGCCCGCGTTCAGGCCTATCTAGAAGCGGCCAGTGACCTCACTCAGGACGAGCTGGCGCTGATCGCCGAGTATGTGAAGCGGGATCTGGGGAACTATGACGAGGGGCGCAAGGATGAGCAGGTGGAGGAGTCTGCCTTTATGCTGGCCCTCAAAGATACCGCCTGGTCCTGGCTGGCGGATGTGACTGACCGCGCCCAGGTGGAGTGGCGCGAGCTGGCCGACGAGCTGGAGCACAAGGGCGTCTATGAGGCGGGCGACTGGGTGGGGCTGGGGGTCATGGTGTGCGACCAGTGTGGCTGGCGCCATACCGTGCTCCATCCCGAGCAGCTCGATACCTGCCCCGAATGCGGCTGCGCCGAGTATCACCGCGAGCCGCTCTCGCCCTGAGTCATGCCATCAATGTGGACGAGATAACGAGCAAAAAGGCGCCATCAGGCGCCTTTTTCTTACTTGCAGGTTTCGTCGGGGCGTTTACTTGCCCGCGACGGAGAGACCGCCAAAACGGATCTGCGGGGCGTAGAAGCCCTTGCCATCGTTGTGGTGCAGGGTGTCACCGACCGCTTCCAGCTCGCCCAGCAGGCGGTAGAAGTTGCCCGCCACCGTGATGCCGCGCACCGGCTGCAGGCGAACGCCATCGCGGCAGAGGAATCCTGATGCGCCAAAGGAGAAGTCGCCGCTCACCGCATCGGCACCCGAATGCAGGCCATCCAGCTTGACCAGCTCCAGATAGTCGCCGCTCTGCACTTCCGCTTCGCAGTGGGGGCCCGCGCCAAACACCAGATGGCGAGCGGTCACATCGAGGGCGCTGCGGGCACCGCGAGCGGCCGAGCCGTTGCTGGCGACGCCAAAGTGGCGGGCGGTGGCGCTGTTGTGGAGCAGGGTTTTCAGCTCCCCTTCGCCAATCAGCAGCAGATCCGAGCTGGCCGCCCCCTCGCCATCAAACGCCTTGATGTTCATGCCGCCCGGCATATAGACCCGGCTTTCCAGAGTAAGCCAGCGTGACGCTACGCTCTGGCCGACCTTGCTGCGCCAGGGGTTGATCCCTTGTTGGGCCCACTTGCCCGACAGCACACCCTGAAAGCAGCCAAACAGGCTGGCGAAGCAGTTGGTGCTAAAGATGACGCTGTAGCGACCGCTCGGCACCGCTTCACCGGGCAGCAGACCATCGGCGATGGCGTAGATCTGCTCGATCAGGGCCTGGCTATCCAGCTCGTCGAAGCGACGGCCATACTGCCCCTGCGAGTGCATCGACTGGCGGCTATCCCGTTCCACCAGCGCCGAGGTGTAGCAGCCGACGCTGAACTCGCCGTGCTGGCAGAGGGTGCCCTGACTGTTGGCGAGCCAGAGCTGGCTCTCCCCTTCGAAGAAGCTGTTGTAGGGGGCGCCGCTCACATCGGGCATGGCCAGCATGTCAGATTCGAGGCGCAGGGCCAGAGCGATCTTCTCCTCAACCGGCGTGGTATCGGGCTGGTTGATCTCGGCGCAATCTGTGGTGATCCGGCTATTGGCCACCGAGATGCGCTGATCCGGGTCAACCTTGGCAAAGCGGCTGGCATCGAGCGCATCTTGCAGCATGGCATCCAGCGCCAGCTCATCGAGGGATTCCGAGTAGGCGATGCCGACCCGGCCCTCTTTGATCAGGCGAATGCCGAGCTGCTGGCTGCTGGTGACCTTGTATTCACCCAGCTCGCCCTTGTCTGCCTTGAGGGAGAAGGCCTTCTCCTGATTGGCGATGATGTCTGCCTCGGCGTTGAGGTCGGCCACTTTATCCAGCAGGCGGGTGAGCAGTTGGTTCATGTCGAGTTGGCTCATCAGGCGTTCCCTCCCACCAGGATATTGTCCACTTTCAGCGCCGGCTGGCCCACCGAGGTGGGGACCGAGCCCGAGACCGAGCCGCACATACCGGCGGCCAGCGCCAGATTGCGGCCCACCATGGAGATCTCTTTCAGCACCTGCGGGCCGGTACCGATCAGGGTGGCTGACTTGAGCGGCTTGGTGATTTTGCCGTGCTCGATGAGGTAGGCCTCCTGCACATTGAAGTTGAATTCACCGGTGCCGGGCTGTACCGAGCCGCCCCCCATCTTCTTGGCATAGATGCCATGTTCGACGGTGGCCAGCATATCGTCGAGGCTGTGGTTGCCCGGCTCGATATAGGTGTTGCGCATGCGCGAGGTGGGGGCGTACTTGTAGGATTCGCGCCGCCCCGAGCCGGTGCGGGCGTAGCCCGTCTTGAGGGCGCCCATTCTGTCCACCAGAAAGCCGGTCAGAACGCCGTCCTTGATGAGCTGGGTATGCTGGGTCGCCATCCCCTCGTCATCGACGTTGATGGAGCCCCAGGCATTGCCTTGCAGCCCTTCATCCACCGCATTGACCACCGGATTGGCGATAAGCTGGCCCATCTTGTCGTGGAACACCGAGGCCTTCTTGGCTACCGAGGTGGTCTCCAGCAGGTGGCCGCACGCCTCGTGGAAGATGACGCCGCCAAAGCCGTTCTCCATGATGACCGGCAGGGTGCCGCTCGGGCAGGGAGCCGCGCCCAGTTTCACCAGTGCCTGACGGGTGGCGGTGAGCGCCAGCTCGCGCGGATCGATGCGATCGGCATGCTCCCACCCCATCAGGGCGCCGGGGGCCTCGTAACCGACGCTCTGCTCGCTCCCTTCCATGGCGATGGTCTGGGCCATGATGCGGTTGTAGTGGCGGCGATCGGCGACTTGCACCCCTTCGCTGTTGAAGATCTCCACCTCCTGCTCCCAGCCCAGCACGTTGCCGGAGAACTGGCTCACCTTGCTGCTCTCGGCACGGGCCACCGCATCCATGGCGTGCAGATAGGCGATCTTCTGCTCCAGCAGCTTGTCTACCGACAAGGGCAGGGCCACCGGGTTGCGATCGCTCAGGCGGGTGAAATCGAAGGCGGTGGCGGTCACCACGGGGTCGCGGCGGTCTTTGGCCGCCAGCAGGGTGACGATGCGCAGCAGCTCGTCGCGGCTGGCTTGGTTGGTGTAGCCGTAGAGCACCTTGTGGCCGTAACAGAGGCGCACGCCGATGCCGAAATCGAGGCCACCGCTGATGTTCTCTATCTGGCTGGAGAGCAGGCTGAGCTGGCTGCGGCGCTTGCGCTCGACAAACAGCTCGGCGAAATCGGCACCCAGTGCCAGCGCGTGATCGAGCACGTCACGGGCGATGGCGGGGGCCAACAGGGAGAATGGGGTCATAGAATATCCTTTTCTGGTCTGTCCGTTTGCTTCCGACATCCGGCTCTGATTGTTATGGGATGTCGAGTCCATTGTTGCAGACCAGCACAAAAAAGTCGCTATAGCGTCATGCGATGATACCGATTGAGAAAACCGGTGCGATAACTGCGCCCGGACGGCCACATCCACAGGGAGTGGCCGCCTTGAGATGAGTGAAAAAGATCAGAGCAGGGCGTGGATTTCGCTCAGGATCTGTTCGACCCACTGCTCGATGCGCGGATCGGTCTGGTCATACTGATTGGCATCGTCCAGCGCCAGCCCGACGAAGTGACGGCCATCGTCGATCAGTGCCTTGGAGGCATCGAATTCGTACCCTTCGTTGGGCCAGTAGCCCACCAGCTTGACCCCTTTTGGCACCAGCTGATCGTGCAGCATGCCGAGGGCGTCCTGGAACCATTCGCCATAACCGAGCTGATCGCCGAGGCCAAACAGGGCGACGATGCGTCCCTCCAGATGGAGATCGGTGATATCTTCCCAGCGGGACTCCCAGTCCTCCTGCAGTTCGCCAAAATCCCAGGTGGAGATGCCGAGGATCAGGATCTCGTAATCCTCCATCCGGCGCAGGGAGACATCCTTGATATTGTGAATATCCACCAGCTCGGGGCCGATGAGGGCGCGGATCTTCTCGGCAGCCATCTCGGTGTAGCAGGTGGTGGAACCGTAAAACAGACCAATCTTCATCGCTCTACTCTCTGTTGGCGCTTTCTCGCTTGCTTTTGGCGCGTTCTCGCATGCTCGTGTGGGCTGCGCCATGTTGGCAACACGATGGGTAACGTAAGGGGAGGGCGCCAGTCTAGCAGATTGCCATTCGACCTTCACCGCCCGGCAAGGGTCGTGGCAAACGAGCCTTATCTTTCCAATGAAAGTGCCTTGTCTTTCTAAGGAGTTGGCGCGTTACAATGGGCCATCTTTCCCCTGATTGCAGCGCACTATGAGCAAGCCCGACCCACATCCCCTGATTGAACCCTTCCTCGACGCCCTCTGGCTGGAGCGGGGATTGTCTGACAACACGGTCAGCTCCTATCGCAGCGATCTGGAGAAGTTCTCCCTCTGGCTCGACGAGCAGGGGAGCTCGCTGCTGCTGGCGGGGATGGACGAGATCCAGCACTACCTCGCCTGGCGGGTCGATCACCAGTTTGCGGCCAGCAGCACCGCCCGTTTTCTCTCGGCCTTGCGCCGTTTCTATCAGTATCTCAACCGTGAGAAGCTGCGCAGCGATGATCCGACCGTGCTGCTGGAGGGGCCCAAGCTGCCGAAAAAACTCCCCTCCGATTTAAGCGAAACGGAGGTGGATGCGTTGCTGAGTGCGCCGCTGGTGGATGACCCGCTGGAGTTGCGGGACAAGGCAATGCTGGAACTGCTCTACGCTACCGGCTTGCGGGTTTCCGAGCTGGTGGGGCTCACTGCCGAGCATGTCAGTTTGCGTCAGGGTTTGGTGCGGGTGGTCGGCAAGGGCAATAAGGAGCGGCTGGTGCCGATGGGCGAGGAGGCGATGCACTGGCTGGAGCGTTACTACCGCGAGGCCCGCACCCTGCTGCTGGGGGGCACCAGCTCAGATGTGGTGTTTCCCTCCAAGCAGGCCCGTATGATGACCCGCCAGACCTTCTGGCACCGCATCAAGCTTTACGCGCAGCGGGCCGGGATTAACGGCGAGCTATCCCCCCATACCTTGCGCCACGCCTTTGCCACCCATCTGCTCAACCACGGCGCCGACCTGCGGGTTGTGCAGATGCTACTGGGTCACGCGGATCTCTCCACCACCCAGATCTACACCCATGTGGCCAACGAGCGACTCAAGGCGCTGCACGGGGAGCACCACCCCAGAGCTTGAGTGGCTGGCCTCCCAAAAACAAAAAACCGCCAGCAGGCGGTTTTTTTATCTCTACACGACAGGAGATGGCGCTTATTTCCCTTGCTGGGATTTCAGCAGATCACGGATCTCGGTCAGCAGCTCCTGATCCTTGGTCGGGCCTGCCGGGGCGGCGGCTTCCTCTTCCTGCTTTTTCTTGAGGGTGTTGATGGCCTTCAGTCCCATGAAGATGGCGAAAGATATGATCAGAAAGTCGATGATGGTCTGGATGAACTTGCCATAGGCGATGACCACGGCGGGTGTTGTCCCTTCTGCAGCCTTCAGGGTGACCGCCAGGTCGCTGAAGTCCACGCCGCCCAGGATCAGGCCGATGGGCGGCATGATCACGTCACCGACAAAAGAGGAGACAATTTTGCCGAAGGCGGCACCGATGATGATACCGACGGCCATGTCGATGACGTTGCCGCGGGCGGCAAAGGCTTTGAACTCTTGAATCAGACTCATTATTTCCTCCGAAATTAAACAAGATAGCGCGTTGACTACCCTGGCCAAAGGGCGAACTCTTGTCAGGAAAAACAGAGGCTAAGCTGCGTTATTCCTGTCGTCCTGACTAGCTTGCGGGCGTTATGAGTCCTTGGCAATCGGGGGGAACCATTTTTTTGGTACAAAGTGATATTAATTTTTTGATAAGTAGCTGGTTGAATGATGAGCTGTGCTGCTGTAGTTTGCTGGGTCGATTCATTCATACCGCGTGAGTAAACAAGTGAAGTATTTACTACTGGGAATGATGCTTTTGTGCACATTTGCTGCCAGAGCGGGGATGGATACCCAAACCTTGAAACAGACCATTACCGCCCGGTTAGGGGTCTCTGTTTATCTGGTGGAACAGACCCCCATTCCCGGGCTCTATATGCTGGGCACTTCACAAGGGGTGCTCTACAGCGATGCCAAGGGGAACTATGTGGTGCAGGGGGTCATGCTGGATATGACTCATAACATGAAGAACCTCACCATCTCGGGCATGCGCGAGCAGCGTCGACTGGGCTTGTCCCAGGTGACCCATACACCGGTCGTGCTCCAGGCCAGTAATGAGCGTCATCGGGTTGCGCTCTTTTTCGGTGAGCAGGATGCCGCTCGTCGCCAGCTGTCCGGCACGCTGCAACATCTGCAGGCGTCCGGGGTCAGTGTCGAGCTCTACCCCGTGATTGAACATGCAGGACAGGCTTCCCACTGGTGCCAGGATCCCCTGCTACAGAATGATCCCTTCAAAGCCTATTTGCCTCAAACGGCATGTAGTGAGACCCTTATCCAAAATATTGGCCTGAGCCAATGGTTGGGGGTCAAGGTACTGCCGGCCTGGGTCTCCTCCGACGGGGATCTGGTGCGCGGGTATCAGAGCCCCGAACAGCTGCTCAAGATACTGGATCATATTGATGTCCCTGCAAATCCGTCGTCGTCCGCGAGTTGATGATTCCCATCTGCCTGCCACCCTGCATCCCCTGCTCCGCCAAATCTTCGCCAGCCGTGGCGTAGAGGATCCCGCCCTGCTGGAGCGCAGCGCCAGCCAGCTGTTGCCGCCCCAGCGCCTCTATGGCATGGAGCAGGCGGTGCCGCTGCTGGCGGAGGCTCTGACTGCCCAGAAACGGATCCTGATTGTCGGCGACTTCGACTGCGATGGTGCCACCAGTTCGGCCCTGTGTGTGCTGGCCCTGCGCGCCATGGGCGGTCGCCACATCGATTTTCTGGTGCCCAACCGCTTCGAGTTTGGCTACGGCCTTACCCCCGAAATTGTCGAGCTGGCGGTGGCCCGTGGCGCCGAGTTTCTTATCACGGTGGATAACGGCATCTCCAGCATCGCCGGGGTGGCGGCAGCCAAGGCGGCGGGCATGCAGGTACTGGTTACCGATCACCATTTACCGGGTCAGGAGCTGCCTGACGCCGATGCCATCGTCAACCCGAACCAGCATGGTTGCGATTTCCCCTCCAAGTCGCTGGCCGGGGTGGGGGTGGCCTTCTATCTGATGGCGGCCCTCAACACCCATCTGCGTCAGCTCGGCTGGTACGAACGGCAAGGGTTGCGCGCCCCCAATGTGGCGGATTACCTCGATCTGGTGGCCCTAGGCACGGTCGCCGATGTGGTGGCGCTCGATGGCAACAACCGTATTCTGGTCCATCAGGGCTTGCAGCGGATCCGGGCCGGGCGCTGTCGCCCCGGCATTCAGGCGCTGGTGGATGTGTCGGGCCGCGATGGTCGCCGCCTCACCGCCGCCGACCTCGGCTTTGCGCTGGGGCCGCGCCTCAACGCGGTGGGCCGTCTCGATGATATGTCCCTCGGGGTTGCCTGTCTGCTCTGCGATGATCTCAATTTGGCGCGCCAGCTTGCGGCCGAGATGGACAGCCTCAATCAGGAGCGCAAGGAGATCGAGCAGGGGATGCAACAGGAGGCCCTCGCCACTCTGGAGCAGATCCGTTTTCGCGATGGCGAGGTGCCGTCGGGCATAGTGCTGCACCGCAACGAGTGGCATCAGGGGGTGGTGGGGCTGGTGGCCTCCAAGGTGAAGGAGAAGTACTACCGCCCGGTCATTGCCTTTGCCGAGAGCAGCGAGACCGAGCTCAAGGGCTCCGGCCGCTCCATCCCCGGCGTGCACCTGCGCGATGCACTGGAACTGCTCGATACCCGCCATCCGGGGCTGATGGGCAAGTTTGGCGGCCACGCCATGGCGGCGGGGCTGACCCTGCCCAAGGCCAACATCGAGGCGTTCGGTCGGGCCTTTGAGGCAGTCATCAGCGAGCTGGTGACACCGGAGCTCTTGACCGGGGTGCTGCTCACCGATGGCGAGCTGCTGCCGGACGAGCTCACTCTCGAGCTGGCAGAGCTGATTCGCGCCTCCGGCCCCTGGGGTCAGGCCTTCCCCGAGCCGCTGTTTGACGGCGAATTCGTGCTGGTGCAGCAGCGGCTGGTGGGGGAGAAGCACCTCAAGATGATGCTGACAACCGATTCTGGTCACGCGGTGGATGCCATCGCCTTCGGCGTCGATCTCAAGCGCTGGCCCGATGCCTCGGTGAAGCGGGTGCGGCTTGTCTACCGGCTCGATGTCAACGAGTGGCGCGGCAACCGCAGCGTGCAGCTGCTGGTGGAGCATCTGGAGGCAGCCGGTCTCTGAGCTGGGAGCATCGCTGCTTTATCGCAGATAGCGCCAACAAAAACGGCCACCCTCGGGTGGCCGTTTTTGTTGGCAGATCTCTGGAAAAGGGCGTTGACCTGTCTATAGCTTTACAGTTTAAGCTCGTCTCTATCGGGTCACCTGAGGGCCCGCACCGTGAGTGATTGCCATGAAAATATCCGAACTGGCCCGCCGCTGCGGCCTCGCCCGCTCCACCCTGCTCTATTACGAGAAGCTGGGGGTGATTACCGGTACCCGGGCTGCCAACGGCTATCGCCACTATGACGAGGGGGATCTGCAGCGACTGCAGATGGTTCAGGCCCTGCAGGCAGGTGGCCTCAGCCTCAAGCAGTGCCTCGCCTGTCTGGCTGGCGAGATAGATCAGGCGGCATTGCTGGCCCGGGTCAGGGAGCTGGATGAGGAGCTGGCGCGGATGCAGCGCGCCCGGGATCTGTTGGCGGATCTGGCAGGGCTGCGCCCGCGCTCCGGTGAGGAATTCAAGGCCTGGCAGCTGCAACTGCAGCGCGAGGCACCGGAGGCCTACTTCGCTTGGGTGATGAAACAGGGTTTTAGCGAGAAAGATCGCTACCACTTGCAATGGTTGAGCAAAGACATGAATGAACATGAGCGTTACATCAAGGACTTTATCCAGCTGCTGGATGGCATGAGTTACTGGGGGCCGGGGGATCGCGCCTTCACTCAGCAGCAGTTTGCCGCCTTGCCCATCCGGCCGCGCCGTATCCTCGACATGGGCTGCGGGCGCGGTGCCTCGACCATGGCGCTGGCTCAGGTGACTGATGCCGCCATTGTGGCCATCGATCTGGAAGAGGAGGCGCTGGCCGCCGTGGCGCACTCCGCCCGTGCTGCGGGCTTTGAGCATGTCTCCACCCTCTGCGCCAACATGGCGGCACTGCCGGACGATCTGGTCCCGGCCGACCTCATCTGGGCAGAGGGGAGCGCTTACGTGATGGGGGTTGCCAATGCACTGAAGGCGTGGCGTCCACTGCTCGCGAGCCCACAGGCTTGCATCGTGCTCAGTGATGTGGTCTGGCTGACCGATAACCCGCCAGAGGCGGCGTTGGCATTCTGGCAGCAGGATTATCCCGCCATGCAGACGCTGGCGGGCCTGCTTGAGACGGTACAAGCGGCAGGCTACCGCTGCCTGTCACACACCCCCTTGCCGATGAGCGCCTGGAACAACTATCTGGCCCCTATCGAGGTCAATCTGGTGCGCTATCGAGACGAGCTGGGGGAGAGTGCCGCCTGGCAGGACTTGAGCCGGGAAGTGGCCATCCACCGCCAATATCTGGGTAGTTACGGCTATGTGATCTGCTGCCTGCAGGCGATGTGAAGAGGATGGCTATTGCCATTGAGGGTGAGCCAGGGACCGGACGGGGGAGCAGATGCTCCCCCATTTGTTTGGGTTTTTAAATGCTCAGTTCAGTGATAATTGAGTGTTTAGTGCTGATTTGAATGATTAATTGAATATCAAAATCCAATAAAGCGATTGCTTGTGATATATTTATCCCCGCATTCCTGTCATCCCTGAAGGAGCTCGAACCTTGCCTCTTGCCAGTCGCTTCACCCCAAGCCGCATACAGCACGGTGCAATGGCCTTTGCCATCGCCTGCATTCTGTGGCTCGCTGCTTTTGCCGCAGCTGGGCTGAGCGCCGTTTCGCAGGGGCCATCTGCCGGGGCGATGGCGGGGATGGCACTGCAAGACCCGCTCAACCAGCGTCTCGTCGACACGGTCGGCTTGCTGCCGGGCAACCAGTGGCGCCACGGGGTCGAGCAGGGGCGGCGGTTGGCGAAAGAGCGGGACGGCCATCTCTATCAGATGCTGCTGGCCTGGTTCCAGCACGACATCCTCGGCCTGCTCTGTGGCCTGCTGTTCTTTGTGCCGCTGATCTATGTCAGACAAGCTTGTGGCCACGTTGGCTATCTGCATAAACGGCAACTCTGCGGCCACCATCTGCAATATCGTTTCTGTCAAGGCGACTAGCTCACCCGGCTGGCGGACGCTCATCCACATTTTCACACGGCTTTTAACGCTACCGATTGACTGACGGGGCAGGCTGACACCTGCAGCCTGCGCTCTATCGTCCGGAGTTGCGTCCGCGCTTTCTGTTGTGTCGTCCATGCTGCTGGCCATCGGCCAGAGGCAGACTTTCTCTTTGCGCAAACACCTGGTGAGCACACCCTATGGACTACTACCTCAACCTGTTTATTCACTCAATCTTTGTCGAGAACCTCGCCCTGGCCTTCTTTCTGGGGATGTGCACCTTTCTTGCCGTCTCGAAGAACATCAACACTGCCTTTGGCCTTGGCATGACGATCCTGGTGGTGATGGTGATCGCCATTCCCCTCAACAACTTGATTTACCGCCATATCTTGCGGGCAGGCAGCACCTTTTTCGGGGAATTCGATCTGGGATTTCTCGATTACATCATCTACATCGGGGTGTTGGCGGCGCTGGTGCAGGTGATGGAGATGGTGCTCGACAAGTACGTTCCGGCGCTCTATCAGGCGCTCGGCATCTATCTGCCGCTGTTGACGGTGCACTGCGCCATCTTTGGCGGGGTGATGTTTATGGCGCAGCGGGATTACGATTTTGTCGAGTCGCTGGTCTACAGCGCAGGCTCGGGGCTTGGCTGGCTGCTGGCCATTGTCGCCATGGCCGGGCTGCGCCAGAAACTGAAGTACGCCGATGTTCCCGAGGGGCTGCGGGGCATTGGTATCACCTTTATCGTGGCGGGGCTGATGTCCCTCGGCTTTATGTCCTTCTCAGGCATATCGCTTTGATTGGAGATGAAAAAAACGAGGCGCCTGCGGGCGCCTCGTTGTTTATCGGGGGTTGCGGGTGGTCATTACAGTTCGCGGGCCCAGGGGTGAGCCTTGGGGCGCAGCGCCAGCGCCAGACCCAGCAGCAGTACGGTCAGACCGTAGAGAGGCCAGCTGCCAAAGCGCAGGTAGGGGGTCTCGCCGTGGGCGGGACGCACTTCGCTACGCAGCACGCCCGCTTCAAACTGCGGGATCTGGCCGATAATGCTGCCGTCAATCTCGGTGACGATAGTGATACCGGTGTTGGTGTCCCGCAGCAGCGGACGAGCCAGCTCCAGCGCGCGCATCCGGGCGATCTCCATATGCTGCCACGGACCGATGCTGGTGCCGAACCAGGCATCGTTGGAGACGGTCAGCAGGAAGTCGGTATCGGCATTGACGTTGCGGCGCACCTCCTCCGGGAAGATGATCTCGTAGCAGATGGCTGCGGCAAACTTGAGCCCCTTGGCGATCAGGTTGGGCTGCACTTCGTCACCCCGGCTGAAGGAGGACATAGGCAGGTTGAAGAAGGGGGCGATGGGGCGCAGCAGATCTTCAAACGGCACGAACTCGCCGATGGGCAGCAGGTGGTACTTGTTGTAGCGGTTGGAGTGGTTGTAGAAGTAGGACTCCTTGCCATCCGCATCCTGCACCCCCATGCCGAGCACGGTATTGTAGAAGCGCTGTTGCTGCTCGTCGTAGTGAATAATCCCAGCCAGCAGGCCGGTATCGTTCACCTTCATCGCCTTGTCCAGATTCTCCAGATAGGGGCCCATCGCCTTCTCGATGGCCGGGATCGCCGACTCCGGCCAGATGATGATGTCGGCATCCTGATTCTCGCGGCTCAAGTCCTGATAGGTGCGCACCGTGGGGGCCAGCGCCTCCGGATCCCACTTGAGGGACTGGGCGATATTGCCCTGCACCAGTGCCACCTTGACCGGTTCGCCACGGGTCACCCAGTTGAGTTGCATCAGGCCGTGAGCACCGGCAACCAGCAGGGCGGGCACCGCCAGCCAGAGCGGGGAGCGGGATTTCCACACCTGCCAGATGGCGGAGGCAGAGAGCAACAGGGCGAGGGTGATGCCCTGCACCCCAAGGATTGGGGCGAAGCCCCTGAGCGGGCCGTCGATCTGGCTGTAGCCAAACCAGAGCCAGGGGAAGCCGGTCATTACCCAGCCACGCAGCCAGTCCGCCAGCAGCCAGAGTGCCGGGAAGGCGAGCAGCCAGCGGCTCCAGTGACGGCCGCCAAAGAAGCGGGCGAAAACCCAGCAGGCGAGCGTCGGGTAGAGCGCCAGATAGGCGGAGAGCCCGGCCAGCAGTACGAAGGCCATCGGCAGCGGGATGCCGCCAAATTCAGTCATGCTGACGTGGATCCACCACAGGCCAGGTAAAAAGAGTCCCATGGCATAGCCAAAGCCACGCCAGGCGGCCTGCTTTGGCGTGGCTTTGTCCAGCAGGGCGTAGAGGCCCAGCAGGGAGGGGATCACCAGCGGCCAGTAGCCAAAGGGAGAGAAAGCCAATATAGCGATGGCACCACTGGCCAATGCACTGAGGCTTAACAGGATTTTGGACGTAACGGGGGATAATCTCACGGGCGATGGTGCTCGTCTTGGTCTGCAACTGGGTCGAATGGCCGGTATCTTAACCTGTAAGCGGGGCAACGGCGAGCCTCGATGCCGGTGGCAGAGAGCACAACGCCCCGAGGTCGGGGCGTTGTTTCACACATTGAGCGGATCTGCTTATTGCGGCTCGGATTGCGCCGCCGCGTGGTGCTCGGGGATCTTCACCTGCAACTGCTGCAGACGACGCCGGTCGGCATGCATCACCTTGAACAGGTAGCCGTCCAGCTCGATCTCCTCGCCCTTCTTGGGCAGGTGGCTGAAGGCGTGCATCACCAGACCACCCACAGTATCCACCTCTTCATCGCTGAACTGGGTGCCGAAGAAGTCGTTGAAATCCTCGATCTCGGTAAGGGCACTAACCGAGAAGACCCGTTTGCTGATGCGGCGGATCTCGTCCGGCTCATCCTCGATGTCATCGAATTCGTCATCTATCTCGCCGACGATAAGCTCGAGAATGTCTTCGATGGTCACCAGACCGGAGACGCCACCAAATTCGTCGACCACGATGGCCATGTGGTAGCGCTCTTCACGGAACTCCTTGAGCAGACGGTCAACCCGTTTGCTTTCAGGCACGATCACCGTGGGGCGCAAGATTTTCTCGAGCTGCAGCGGCTCGCTGGCGTGATGGCCGCCAAACCCGAAGGGGAGCAGATCCTTGGCGAGCAGAATGCCCTCCACATGATCCTTGTCCTCGTTGATCACCGGGAAGCGGGAGTGGCCGGACTCGATGATCACCGGCAGGATTGCATCCACCGGCTGGGACTTCTCGATGGTCACCATCTGGGAGCGGGGGATCATGATATCGCGCACGCGAAGATCGGCGATCTCCAGCACCCCCTCGATCATGTCCTTGGTGTCCTGATCGATGAGGTCGCGCTCTTCGGCATCGGCTATCACGTCTACCAAATCATTGCGGTCTTTTGGCTCGCCCTGGAAGAGTTGGCTGAGTTTGTCGAGCCAGGTTTTCTTCGGCGAGCCGGTACTAGGGTGATCGTCGGTCATTTTCTCTCTTGGTTACTCGTATGAACACACTTGAAATAGTTCGGGTTATATAAGGATGGCCATCTGCTGTTTCAAGACGATGACCATCCGGTTCTTTACTCTTCGTCGTTCAGATAAGGATCGGCAAAACCTAGCTCCTGCATGATGTCGCGTTCCAGCTGCTCCATCTCTTCGGCTTCCTCATCCTCGATATGGTCATAACCTAGCAGATGCAGACTGCCGTGCACAACCATGTGGGCCCAGTGGGCCATCAGGGGCTTGCCCTGCTCCTCGGCCTCGCGCTCTACCACCTGACGGCAGATCACCAGATCGCCGAGCAGCGGCAGCTCCAGACCGGGTGGCGCCTCGAACGGGAAGGAGAGCACGTTGGTGGGCTTGTCCTTGCCGCGATAGGTGAGATTGAGCTCGTTGCTCTCCGCCTCATCGACGATACGCACCGTCACTTCTGCCTCCTGCTGGAAGCCGAGAATGGTGCCGTCGAGCCAGCCTTGCAGCTGGGCTTCGGTGGGCAGGCCGTCAGTGCTGGCACTGGCCAGCTGCAGATCCAGGGTTACGCTCATTGCTCACTCTCTTTGCTGGCGTTTGTTTGGCCGGCCACCTTCTCGGCTGCCTGTTTGGCGTCGAACGCCTCATAGGCCTGCACGATGCGGGCCACCACCGGGTGGCGCACCACGTCTTTGGATTCGAAGAAGTTGAACGACAGACCATCGACCCCTGGCAGCACTTCCAGCGCGTGGCGCAGGCCGGATTTGGCGTTGCGCGGCAGATCTACCTGGGTGATGTCACCGGTGACCACAGCCTTGGAGTTGAAGCCGATCCGGGTCAGGAACATCTTCATCTGCTCGGTGGTGGTGTTCTGGGCCTCATCGAGAATGATAAAGGCGTCATTGAGGGTTCTTCCGCGCATATAGGCGAGCGGCGCCACTTCGATGATGTTGCGCTCCATCAGCTTCTCGACCCGCTCAAAGCCCAGCATCTCGAACAGGGCGTCGTAGAGCGGGCGCAGGTAAGGATCCACCTTCTGGGAGAGATCTCCGGGCAGGAAGCCCAGTTTCTCACCCGCTTCCACCGCCGGACGGGTCAGCAGAATGCGGCGGATCTCCTGACGCTCCAGCGCATCCACGGCTGCCGCGACCGCCAGATAGGTCTTGCCGGTACCGGCCGGGCCGATGCCGAAGCAGATGTCGTGGCGCACGATATTGGCGATGTACTGGGCCTGATTTGGGCTGCGTGGTTTGATGAGACCGCGCTTGGTCTTGACCGTCACCTCCTTGCCATAGGAGATGCTAGGCGCCGGTTCGTCATCCTGCTCCAGCACCCGCGACTCCTGAATGGCCAGATGGACCATATCGGGAGTGATATCGGTCACCTTGCCACCCTTGAGGGGCTGGGTTTCCACATAGAGGTGCTTGAGGATGACGGCGGCGGCATCCAGCTGGGCCGGTTTGCCCACCAACTGGAAGTGGCTGTCACGGTAGCTGATCTCGACGCCGAGGCGGCGCTCCAGCTGCTTGATGTTGTCATCGAAGGGGCCGCACAGGCTGGCAAGGCGCTGGTTGTCGGCGGGCTCCAGATGCAGATTCAGGGTCGAGATGTGTCGGCTCAAAATATCCTCGTCTCAAGGCGCTCCCCATCCGCCGGGCGAATGGGGAGGAGGGGATTAATGGGGAGTGAAGGCGGCCACGCCCAGCTCGTCCGGTACGTTATCCGGGCGACGGGCCAGGATTTCGCTCGGTGCGGTGGCGATCCGCAGGTTCATCTCGCTCTCGCCGCGGATGAACTTGCCGCGCAGGGAGTTGGGACGCACCTCGGTGATCTCCACGTCGGCAAAGCCGCCGATCAGGGTGTGCTGGCCTTCGAAGTTGACCACCCGGTTGTTCTCGGTGCGACCGCACAGCTGCATCGGATCGAGCTTGGAGGGCCCTTCCACCAGGATGCGCTGGGTGGTGCCCAGCATGGCGCGGCCAATCTGCATCGCCTGGTTGTTGATGACGTGCTGCAGGCGGGCCAGACGGGCTTTCTTCACTTCCATGTCGACATCGTCGGGCATGTCGGCGGCCGGGGTGCCCGGGCGCGGACTGAAGATGAAGCTGAAGCTCATGTCGAAACCCACATCCTCGATCAGCTTCATGGTGGCCTCGAAATCCTCATCGGTTTCGTTCGGGAAGCCAACGATGAAATCGGAGCTGATGGTGATGTCGGGACGGGCGGCACGCAGGCGACGGATCTTGGATTTGTACTCCAGGATGGTGTGCGGGCGCTTCATCATGGTCAGAATACGGTCGGAGCCGCTCTGCACCGGCAGGTGCAGGAAGCTGACCACTTCCGGGGTGTCTTTGTAGACTTCGATGATGTCGTCGGTGAACTCGATCGGGTGGCTGGTGGTGTAGCGAATGCGATCGATACCGTCGATGGCGGCCACCAGACGCAGCAGCTCGGCGAAGGTGCAGATGCCGCCATCAAAGGTCGGGCCGCGGTAAGCGTTGACGTTCTGACCGAGCAGGTTCACTTCGCGCACGCCCTGCTGGGCGAGCTGGGCGATTTCGTAGAGCACGTCGTCCAGCGGTCGGCTCACCTCTTCACCGCGGGTGTAGGGCACCACGCAGTAAGTACAGTATTTGGAGCAGCCTTCCATGATGGAGACGAACGCGGTAGCCCCTTCGGCGCGCGGTTCGGGCAGGCTGTCGAATTTTTCGATCTCGGGGAAGGCGATATCAACCTGGGCACCACGGCCCTCTTGCACTTCCTTGATCATGGCGGGCAGGCGATGCAAGGTCTGCGGGCCGAACACGATATCCACATAGGGAGCGCGCTGGCGAATCGCATCGCCCTCCTGAGAGGCAACGCAGCCACCCACGCCGATCACCAGACCGGGCTTTTTGGCCTTGAGCTTTTTCCAGCGTCCCAGCTGGTGGAACACCTTCTCCTGCGCTTTTTCGCGGATGGAGCAGGTATTGAGCAGCAAGACATCTGCCTCTTCGGGCTCTTCGGTAAGCGTGTAGCCATTGCTGGCATCCAACAGGTCGGCCATTTTGGACGAGTCATACTCGTTCATCTGGCAACCCCAGGTTTTAATGTGAAGTTTCTTGCTCATTGCTTCTCTTGACTTGTTTTGAAATCGGCATGGTCAAAGGACCGCGCATTTTACTCCGCAATCTGGATACTGCCTAGCTAATATCCAGCTGGCAATGGTGCTCACCCGATACCTGTTGCCAGCAAGCTCAATAAGCTTTCTCCTTGATTTGACGCAGCAATTCCCCGTTTGTCTCACTGTTTATCAGCCGCCCTTGCGCTATCATGCAGCCATCCGGTTCACGTCCGGGCGCTGTCGCCGGACGCACCCTTTCAGGAATAAATGTATGGAACAGTGTGATATCGCCATCGTCGGCGCCGGCATGGTGGGCGCCGCCACCGCCTGTCTGCTGGCGGCTCAGGGCCTCTCGGTGCGGGTCATCGAGACCCAACTGCCGGAGCATTACGCGCCGGAGCAGCCGCTGGATCTGCGGGTCTCTGCCATCAGTCAGGCCTCGGTGGCGCTGCTGGAGCAGGCCGGTGCCTGGCACCATCTGCAGCAGATGCGGCTCTGCCCCTACCGCCGACTGGAGACCTGGGAGCTGGACGGTTTTGCCACCCGCTTCAATTCCGCCGATCTCGGTCTGCCCCAGCTTGGCTACATCATCGAAAACCGGTTGGTGCAGCTCGCCCTGCTCAAGCGGATGGAAGATTTTCCCACCATCCAGACCCACACCCCGGCGGCTGTGACCAGCCTGCGCCAGAGTGCAGATGAAGCTGTGCTGACTCTGGACGACGGCACCGAGCTGGCGGCCCGCTGGGTGCTGGCTTGCGACGGCGCCGAATCCCACACCCGCAAGCTGGCGGGTATCGGCGTATCGCGCTTCGAGTACCGCCAGCACTGCATGCTGATCAATATCGGCACTGACTTTGCGCAGGAAGATATCACCTGGCAGCAGTTCACCCCGAGTGGCCCGCGCGCCTTCCTGCCGCTGCCCGGTCAGCACGGCTCCCTGGTGTGGTATGACAGCCCGGCCCGTATCCGGGCGCTGGCGGCCATGAGCAACGAAGGGCTTGCCGCCGAAGTGCGCCGCCACTTCCCGAGTCGGCTCGGCGGGTTCACCGTCACCGGCAAGGGGAGCTTCCCGCTGGTGCGCCGCCACGCCAACGACTATCACGCTGGTCGGGTGGTGCTGCTTGGCGATGCTGCCCACACCATTAACCCGCTGGCGGGGCAGGGGGTCAACCTCGGCTTCAAGGATGTGGCCTGCTGGGCTGATCTGCTACAAGGAGCTGGCGCCGACTGGCATCAACTGGCGTTGGCTGAGCGTTACGAGCGGCGCCGTCGCCCTGACAACCTGCTGATGCAGTCGGGGATGGATCTCTTCTACGGGGTGTTCAGCAACGAGATTGGCCCCCTCAAGCTGGCCCGCAATCTGGCCCTCAATCTGGCGGACAAGGCAGGCCCGTTCAAGGAGATGGCGCTGCGCTATGCACTGGGGCTGGTTTGACAGGTCGGAATCAGATAACACGGGCTGAATGCGCGAAGGAGCAAAGGTGATGAACAAGGCACTGCTGGTGATCGATTTTATCAACGACATCGCCCACCCCGACGGGCGCATCGCCGCCTCCGCAGCCCATGTGCTGGAGCAGGATGCTGTTGCGCATGCCAATCAGGCGCTGGCCCATGCCCGTGCCAACGGCTGGCTGGTAGTGCTGATCAAGGTGGGCTTTGACGGCGGCTATCAGCTGCAGCCCAAGAGGTCTCCCATGTTTGGTCGCGCTCACCAGTTGGGGGCGCTCTCTTTGGCTGACAGCGGCACCGACTTTCATCCTGATCTGGATGTGCAGCCCGGCGATCTGGTGCTGGCCAAGCCCAGAGTAAGTCCATTCTATGGTACTGCGCTGGAACCTGCCCTGCGGGCCAACCACATCGACCACCTCTATCTGTGCGGGGTGAGCACCAGCTGGGCCATTCAGGCGGCAGCGCGGGATGGTCACGATCGCGACTACGCCATCACCATTCTGGAGGATGCCTGCGCCGCCGCAGATGCCACCGAGCATCACACCTCGCTGCGCATGCTGGGTCGCATCGCCGAGATCATCAAGGTGTCCCAGCTGGCTTGATCCTTAACGCAGGCTGCGCCCGATCACCGTTTTGAGATTGACTCAGCGGCTCCCTGTCGGGCCGCAGCGCTTTTGGGCAACATGATTGTCGGGCAAGATAGTGCTCACATGGATAACAACAAGGATGGACAGATGCGTTATCAGGGACGGATCGCGAGCTGGAACGAGGCGCGCGGCTTTGGATTTATTACGCCGGAGCAAAATGGCGCCGAGCAGGCAATCAATGGAGCACGCAGTGCAGGGCTGTTTGTGCACGTTACGGCGCTGCAATCAGATGGCCGCGTGCCCGAGCCGGGGGAGCGTGTCACCTATCTGATCGGCAGTGGCCAGGATGGCAAACCGAGGGCGTTACAGGTCTTTTTCCCCGATCGCCCGCTCACGTTGGCGGATGCCGTGCCTTCGGCCGAATCATCAGCAGCAAGATCGGCCGTATCATCAGCGGCGCCATCATTTCGGGCGGCAAGTCAGCCGCCACGACCTACCTTGACCAGAGAGAGAAGTAACCCCTATCGACGTCGCAAGAGCAGCTGGAGTGGCAAATTGATCCCTCTGCTGGTGCTCGTCGGCCTCTTTTCCATCTATTCCCGTTTCTCGGCCGAGTCGATGGCGCCATTGCCGGTCTCCTCTTTCAATCAGGAGGAGGTCAGCACGCCACAGGCAACGACCTTTATTCGCCAGTGTGATGGTCGGCAACATTGCTCCCAGATGACCTCCTGTGAGGAGGCAACCTGGTTTTTACAAAACTGCCCTGGTACCAAGATGGATGGGGAAGGAGATGGCATCCCCTGTGAAGATCAGTGGTGTGTTAATTGAAATGCTTTGATTCACAAAGGCCCGATTAATTCATCTCGATTGCTGAGCGCTATCTTCTCCTGGTTCCGTCTGCGGGAGTTTTTGGCTGGGTCAGCGATCGATTGTGGCTGGGTGCGGTGCGGGATGGGGATCGAGGACCAGCTGCACGAAGCGATCGCGGATCGGGTCGGCAAAGGCGGGGTTCCACACCAGACTTATCTCCCACTCGGAACAGGGGCCAAAGAGGGGATAGAGGGTGACGTCCGGGCCCGCGATAAAGCTGACGCTGTGCGGCAGGATGGCATTACCTATGCCTGCCGCAACCAATGCCACCAGAGTCTGAATATCCTCTGCCTCTTGAACCATGCCGGTCAGCCGGTTGGCGCCGAGAAACCCGGCGATCTGCCGGGTTAGGCCGGGACAACGGTAGCCCACCATCTGCAACAGGGGTTGACTAGTCAGTGCCTGCTGGACGTCAAACGATGACGGATCTGGCTGGGTCATCCGGGTTGGCACCGCCAGTACCAGCCGGTCGGTCAGCAGCCGATGCTCCTGCAACAGCGGAGTCTCTGGCCGACGCATAAAACCAAGTTGCAACTGGCCGGAGAGCAGCTGCTCCTGCTGGATCGCGGAGGGCATATCCTGCAGATGGACCATCACGTCCGTGACCTGCTGTTTGAAGCGGGCCACCAGCGCAGGGGCCAGCGCGAAACTCGACAGGCCAAACCCAATCTTGAGCCGACCGGCCACGCCACTCGCCACTGCCAGCGCGTGACGTTCAAACTCCCTGCCGTGTTTGACCAGTGCGCTTGCCTGAGTGAGCAGCTGGGCGCCGAGCGCCGTCAGCTCGGCACCATGGCGGCCCCGCTTGAACAGGGTGCAGCCCAGCGTCTGCTCCAGCCCCTGGATCTGCTTGGTGAGGGCCGGTTGGGTAATGAAGAGGCGATTGGCCGCTTCCCGGTAGTTGGCGGTCTCGGCCAGCGTCACAAACGCCTGCAGTTGCCTCAAGTCGAATTTCATTCCAATTGGTTATCCAAAGTGGCGATTTATTGATTATAAATTATCTAATCGCCTTGTTCTAATGGCTCGGCAAGGGGGGAATCGCCCTCCTCTGAACCGGAACAAGGAGCCATATCATGTCTACCCAACGTTATCTGTTTTTGATCAAGGGCAAGCTGGTGCTGGCTCAGCCGTTGGCGGCCCCGGAGACTGGGGAGCTGCTCGCCAGCCTGTTGCAACAGGGGTTTGTGGTCGGCCCCTTGCAAGTGTGGGCTGGCAGTGCCGAGCAGGCGCTCGCCTGTTATGAGCGTGCCGCCCAGCAGCAGGCCTTTGCCGATGCGCTCTCTGGCTCTCTGCCCGAGCTGGCCGGGGTGCCTGTATGAGTGTCTGTATGAGTGCTGGCATGAACACGATCACCCTGTCGGTATCCGCCCTGCTGCTCGATATGATGGCACCCTGGTCTGCTCGATAGGCGATGTGGAGAAGGTGTGGCGGCTCTGGTGTCAGCATCATCAGCTTGCCCCCGAGCCGGTACTGGCGATGTGCCACGGTATGCGCTCACGTGAGGTGATCCGGGCGTTGGCCCCGCAGCTGGATGTGGAGCTGGAAGCGGCGCGGCTCGACGAGCTGGAGATGCTGCATACCGGCGGAGACGCCATCGCTGGGGCTGGCGAGTTGCTGCACTGTTTGCCGCCAGAGCTTTGGGCCATCGTGACCTCCGCCAGTGAGCGGGTTGCCCGTCACCGCCTGAATTGTGCCGGTTTGCCGCTGCCGGCCGTGCTGGTGGGGGCCGAAGCTGTGGTCAATGGCAAACCCGATCCCGAGCCCTATCTGCTGGGCGCTGTACGGCTTGGCGTGCCACCCGCTCGCTGTCTGGTATTTGAGGATGCCCCGGCCGGTATCGAGAGTGCCCTGCGTGCAGGTTGCACTGTGGTGCAGGTAGGGGGCGATGCGCCGCTCAATCCGGCGGTGGTGGCGGTGATCCGCGACTGGCGCGAGGTGAGAGTGGTGTCAGGGAAAGGCGAGTCCTTGCTGGTGATGCTGTCGATGCAGGGCGCCAACCAAGAATGACGGCACGAGAGCTTTGGGAGTTGAATTAGGGGGCTGAGCCTGATGGCTGGCGGTCAGTTACTCAGGCGTATGTGGCTCTTGGTCGCAAAAGTTATAGACGATCCCCACCGATTATCTTCCGGGCGCTTACCTGTAGTGGGTTCACTTTCAACCGGAGGTAAAAAACCGTCTGCAGGCGACCGGATTGATCGCCTGCAGATGGAGCTGGTTTAGCTGAACAGCAGGTAGGAGAGGGTCATGCAGCAGATGATGCCCGAGATGATGGGCACCGAGGTGCGCTTGATGATCTCGATGGGATTGCTGCCGGTGATCGAGGCGATGACGATGATCACCGCGGCGACCGGCGACATGGATCGGATCAGGTTGGCAGTGAGCTGCATCGGCAGGGCCACCGCGACACTGTTGACGCCGACCTTCTCAGTGATCTCGGGAATGATGTTGATAAAGGAGTAGAAGACTGCCAGCCCACTGCCGCTGATAAAGCCGATCAGCGCCGCCGTACCGGAGAAGAAGAACATCAAGATGGAGCCGACGCCGTCGATGTGTTTCACGCTATCGACCAGGGTATCTATGATGCCGATGGCTTTCAGTCCCTCCACCAGCATGCTGGCCGCTACTATGAGCGAGACTACCTGAGCCAGACCCGTCCCCATGCCGGTGAAGAAGATGGCGAACTCCTTGCTGGTCTCCTTGATATTGCCTTTGCGCAGCAGCTCCACCCCTATGGTGAGCAGCAGGCAGACGAAGGTGATCTCCACCAGCCCGAGGGATATATGGGTGAAACAGATGCCGAACAGCAGCACCAGCACCAGTGGTAGCACCGGGAAGAGGCCGTAGTAGGCGGGTGGCAAGCCGGTGGGCACGGCGAGCGACTCCTCTTTTTCCTCCAGTCCGCCGCGTGCCTGCTGCCGCTTGTCCATCGCCTTCTGCCAGAAGTAGTGCACCACTGCCATCAACGCCAGTGTCGGCAGCGAGATGGGGGCGTGGTAGGAGACGATGTACTCCACCAGCGGGATGCCCAGCTTCTGGGCGGCCAGCACGTTATCGGCCCCCAGCGGGCTGGGCATGATGGTGGCAGTGGTGGCAATGACGGCCCCCGCGGTGAGGGAGGACATGTTCGATGCCTTCAGTACCGGATAGAGGGTCGCCATCAGCAACACCGCCAGACTGGCAGCGCTTGGCACCACCAGCGAGAGCAGGTTGCCCAGGAGGAAAATCACCGGCACCAGCAGGTAGGGAGAGCGGATGCGGCTCAAGGGGCGGGTCAGCAGCATGACGGTGACGTCGTTGGCGCCGATGTGGCTCATGTAGCTGGAGAAGCCGAACAGCACCATGATGGTGAGGCCGACATTGCCCATCTGGCTGATGAAGATCTGCTTGATCTGGACGAAGGGATCAAGCCAGCTGAGGCCGCTGCTCTGCGCCGCAGGCAGCAGCGGGTGGCCCAGTCCGACGGCGGCAAACATCAGCAGCAGTCCGGCGCCAAACAGCACTATCTTGGCATCGTAGTTTTTGGCGATGAGATAGCCGCAGATGACCAGGATCAGGGTGCTGACAATTATTTCCAGCATGTTTCCAACACTCTCTTCTTGATGTGAATGGGCCAGCGAGCTGGCGGTTCGGGATCAGATGGCGCGGGCAAGGGTCTCCATGCACCAGGCCCTGAATCCGGGCACGTCGATATCGAGACACACCTCGGCGTTGGGCGGGCGTTTGAGCCGGTTGTTGATATCCACCGAGGTGGTGCCGAGGGTGTGCTCACCCCGGGTCTCGATGGCCACATGGCAGGCCCGGGTGATAAAGAGATCGGGGCGCACCAGATAGGCAATGGCGCAGAGATCGTGCATCTTGAGCCCGGTCTGCATACTGCCGCCGCGATAGTGGCCGAACAGGGCGTGGAGCATGGCGCCGGTGCGGTTGAGGGCGGGCAGCGCCGCAATCATCTCGCCGGTCAGGGTGGCCCGGCTGGTGATATCGAGTCCGCACATCACGATGGGCAGACCGCTGCTGAAGACGATGTGAGCCGCCTCCGGATCCACGTAGATATTGAACTCGGCATTGGGGGTGTGGTTGCCCCGACCGGCCGAGCCGCCCATCAACACGATCCGCGCGATCTTCTCCCGACACTCGGGGTGCAGGGTGAGCAGCAGGGCGATATTGGTCAGCGGCCCGATGGGCACCAGCGTCATGGATTGTTCGCTGGCGAGCAGGGTGGCCTTCATGGCTTCGACGGCATGCTCCGGTATCGGCTGTTGCCCGGGTTCGGCAAACTCGTAACCATCGAGGCCGGAGTGGCCGTGGATATGGCTGGCATTGTCGAGGGGGCGCACGAGGGGCTGGCTGGCCCCCTGTGCCACCGGCACCTCTTGGCCGAAAAAGTGCAGCAGGCGCAGGGCGTTGCGGGTGGTCTTGCTGACATCGACGTTGCCGGCGACCGTGGTGATGAGCGCCAGCTCGATCCCGGGGTGAAACAGGGCGGCGGCGATGGCAACGGCATCGTCGATGCCGGGGTCGGTATCCAGAATAATGGCGACAGGGTTCACGCTGTTCTCCTCGAGGTTAATCGGCTTGGCTGGCATCGTGGGGCCAGCAGCAGATAAAGGGGTCGACAATCTCGCGGGTCAGGCCATCGGTGAGGCCGAGATCGGTCAGATGGGGCCCCGCATTGCAGGCAAGGCAGGTTCCCTCGATGGCCTTGAAGACACGGTAGGGGGGCTCCCACTCCACCACCTTGCCGCTCACTTCGCGCAGAGCGTGGAAGCTGGCGGCCAGCTCGCTGGCCGGCAGGTCGGAGAGCATGCCGGCGATGGGCATGGCAACGTGGGCCAGCACCTCACCCTGCTGGACGACCGCCATGCCGCCCCCGCTGGTGATCAGAGTGTTGGCGGCCAGCATCATCTCTTGCGGGTCGCGCCCCAGCACCACCAGATTGTGGGAGTCGTGGGAGTAGCTGGTGGCGATGGCCCCTTGCAGCTCGCCCCACCCCTCCAGCAGCGCCAGCCGGGTGCCCGCCTGATGGCGGCCATGGCGGTGTTGCACCGAGATGAGGCTAAATCCCGCAGGCACGATGACCCGACCATCCCGAACCTCAACCTCGGTTTCACTCCACTGGGTGAAGCGAGCCCCCTTGATGGTCTTGAAGCGGGCCCGACCCGCAGTCAGCCCGGGTACCCGGATGATGAACTCCTCCTGCGTGCGCAGGGGGATCTGCATGGTATCGCGCGGCGCCTGACAACCGGCGACATGCTCGGAGGGTTTGAGAATGGCGCCATGGCGGGCGACCCGCTGACCACCGCTGTAGACCCAGAGCGGGTTGAGATCGGTGAGGTTGTCGAACACCACCAGGTCGGCGCAGCGGCCGGCAGCAACCAGCCCCAGATCGTTGCGCTGCAGCCGGATGGCGGCATTGAGGGTGGCCATCCGCAGCACGTCGGGCACCGCCAGCCCCAGCTCTGCCAGCAGCTTGACCAGCGCAATCATGCCCCCTTTCTCCAGCAGCATGTCGGGCGGCACATCGTCGGTACAGAGGGTGATTTGGGAGGAGAGGTGGGGCAGCTGTTTCAGCGCAGCGACGATCTCCGGCAGCAGGTAGGGGTGGGAGCCGCGCAGCTGGAGGGTGAGCCCGGCCCGCAGCTTCTCCAGCGCATCGGCAGCCGAGGTGAGTTCGTGATCCGAGCTGACCCCGGCGGCCAGATAGGCTTGCAGCCGGTGACCAGTGAGGCCCCGGGCATGTCCCTCAATCAGGGCATTGCGCTGCAAACCGGCGTGCAGGATGCCGGTCATCCGCTCGCTGCCGCCCAGCACCCCCTGCATGTCCATCACCTCGGCGATCCCCGCCACCTCTGGCCACTCCAGCATGGTGGCCATCTCAGGGCCGTGGAAGTCGGCGCCCGACATCTCGAGACCCGGCGTCGAGGGAACGCTGGAGGGGGCGGCGCAGATGACCCGCAGCGGCAGATTGCGGCTGGCGTCGATGGCATAGCGTACCCCCGCCAGCCCGAGCACATTGGCCAGCTCGTGGGGATCCCAGAAGATGGTGGTGGTGCCCTGCGCGACCACCACATCGGCGTAGCGCTCCGGCGTCAGGTGGGAGCTCTCCACATGGACATGGCTGTCGATAAGACCGGGCGAGAGATAGGCGCCGGCCAGATCGTGGGTCTCGCGTGCCTGCTGGAAGGTGCCGACCGGATGGACGCTGGCGATCAGCGGGCCGACCAACCCCACGTCGACGGGGCGGATCTCGCCGGTCACCATGTCGATCAGGTTGGCGTTGGTCAGCAGCAGATCGAAGGGGGCTTCGCCGAGGGCTGCCTGCACGGCGCGGCGGCGCAAGTTGAGGGATGCATCTTGTTCACACATGAAGGAGATGGCCTGACAAGGGGAATAATGGGCCCACTTTAAGGAGGGGATTGGCCCGTGCATAGCGCAAAGAATTTATAACTGGATAAGAAAGGGTTATGCTGCTGCAAACGTTTTTCTCCGGTTGTCGATTTCATGTCCGAACCCTGGCGCCGTCTGCCTGCGCTCTCTCTCAAGCAGATCCAGTATTTTGTCACGCTGGCCCAGCTGCGCCACTTCACCGAAACGGCCAATCAGATGGCCATCAGCCAGCCCGCCCTGAGCAGTGCCCTGCGCCAGATTGAATCTGTGCTTGGCGGTAAACTGTTTCACCGTACCGCGCAGGCGGTTACCCTGACCGAACAGGGGGAGGCGATCCTGCCCCACGCCAAAGGGCTGCTCAATGTAGCCCACGCCGCTTTTTCCGATATGCAGCAGGTGATGGTCGAAGGGGGCGATGGCACCCTGCGCATCGGTCTGATCCCGTCGGCCTGCACCCTGATGTTTCCGCTGGCGGCCGCCCGTCTGCAGCAGCAATTTCCGGGCTTGCGGGTCGAGTTTCAGGATCACACCAACGACGGTCTGTTGCAGGCGCTGGCCGAGGGGGCTCTGGATGCGGGAATTGGCGTGCTGGATGGCGAGTTGCCCGACTCGCTGGAGGTGACGCCGCTGCTGGACGATGCGCTGGTGGCGGTGATCAACCAGCAGGATCCGCTGGCAGGGGAAGAGGCCATCAGCTGGCATGAGCTGACCCGCCGCGACATCGCCCTTTTTGCCAGAGGCAACGTCAGCCGGCAGGTCAACGGACTGGCCCAGAGCCAGTTGCCCGGGCTCAAGCCCAGATACACCACAGATTATGTCGAGACGCTTTACGGCTTGGTGCGCTCAGGGTTGGCAGTTGCTATCCTGCCCGGACTCTATGCCGCGAACCTGCGCGATCCCCAGCTGAAAGTCGTGGCGCTGCACGAGCCAGTGCTGAGTCGAACCCTGGCGCTGATGTGGGCGAAAGGACTCTCCCGATCAACTCGCATCGACGAAGGGCGAGCCCTGCTGCGCGCCACCATTATCGAACAGCTAAGTAGTCAGCACGGCTGAGGCTGGCACGAGGTGAAGGTGGAACCTGGAGAGACATCCCTGCTGGTGACGCTGCCCGCCTGAGCTGTGGTGCGAGTGCGTGACGACCGCAGATTGCGGTATGAACCATCGCTATCCGAACTCTTGATGTCGCAATAAAAACGCCCCCGAGATGCGGGGGCGTTTTGCTATCTGGCCGTTATTTGAAAACGCGGAAACGGGTGGCATCGTCGATGAAGGTCTTGTCGCCGGCCGGTTGCTGGATGCTGCCAAAGGGCATCTGGGCACGCAGCAGCCAGCTGGCTGGCAGGTTCCACTCCTTGCGTACCGCCTCGTCGATGAGGGGGTTGTAGTGTTGCAGGGAGGCGCCGATCTTCTCCTGGGCCAGGGTGGTCCAGACCGCAAACTGGGCGATGCCGGTGGCATGTTCCGACCAGATGGGGAAGTTGTCTGCATAGAGGGCAAACTTTTGCTGCAGATCCTTGATGACCTCGGTGTCTTCGAAGAACAGCACAGTGCCGAAACCTGCGCGGAAGCTGCCATCCACCTTGGCCTCACTCTGGGCGTAGGCCTCCGGCGGCACGATCTTTTTCAGCTCGGCTTTGACGATATCCCACAGCTTATGGTGCTGGGCGCCAAACAGGATGACGGCGCGGGAGCTCTGGGAATTGAAGGAGGAGGGGCTGTGCCTGATGGCATCCTGGATCAGGGCCGTCAGTTGTTCCGGTGTATGGGACACCTGGCTGCCCAGGGCATAGATGGTACGACGTGCTTTGATCTGTTCGATAAACGGACTGCTCATAACATCTCCTTGTTCTGCTTGGCGTTGCAGCCGGTGATGGACGGTGTGTCCAGCGCCGGCCGCGTCAGGTATAGACTATAACACCCGCAATGCAGAGCGGGGTTAACCCGGGGTAACTAGCGTTTTTCCTGTCAGTTGATATTCGTTTGCGAACCTTGATGTTTTGTTAGTATTGGAAATGTCATTAAAGGGGCGTTGAAGTGATATTAATCAATGATTCACTCTCCTTTCTCTCGCACAATCCCGCTATGTTTTCCCCTGTTCGGATGTCATGTGAGCCGCTCGTATCTCAACAAGCGTTACTATGTGCTGGCCCCCCTCTCCGCACTGCTTGGCTTGTTGATCCTGATCGTGACTATCATCATGGCCATTGCCAGCTATCTGCGGGATATCGACATGACGGTATCCGGCTTCGGTCACATGGCTTCCTCCGTTGAGGCGTCCTTGATCCACGAGATGGTGAAGGTCAATGAGCGGCAACTGGCAGTGCTGGAGGGCTCCCTAGACAAGGAGAAGATAGCCCGCGGCGAGCCGGCCGACTCTCCCATCTGGGCTATTGCCCATCAGATCAAGCCCGGCAACCACTATATCTACTTTTACAACCTGAAAACGGATCGCATCGACAGTTACCCGGAGTGGCTCGCGCCCCCAGGTTATAAGGCAGCGCTGCGCCCCTGGTATCAGGTGACCGCCATGCCGGGCGACGAGCCCGTCTGGTTTGGCCCCTACCCTGAATACAATACTCAGGAGCTGATTCTCAGCCTGATCAAACGGGTGAGGGACGAGCAGGGGCAGTTGCTGGGTCTGCTGATGGTTGACATGTCATTCGACTCGCTGCAGCAGGCGCTGCAGCGCACGGTCGGTAGTAATCAGGCGGCACTCTATCTGACCTTGCGTGACACTGATCAGCTGGTAGTGGGCAGCAATATGGATCTGCTGGCGACCAACACCATCAAGCAGCATCAGAGTCAGCAGTGGCTCGGCCTGGATGTGCTGTGGCATGGGACTTATATCAAGCGTGAGCTGGCGGATATTGGTTGGGATCTCAACATCTATCTGCCGCCAGTACTGTTTCGTGACAGCCTCTACGATGCGTTGCAGATGGTGGTTTTTCCACTGCTCTCTCTGTTTGCCATCTGGTGTTGCAGCCTGAGTCTGCTGGTGCGGATCTTCCGCCAGGAGCAGGAGCTGGTGTCGGGCTCATTGACCGGCATCGTGCGCGATCTGGAGCGTTCAGCGCCTGTCAGTGAGCCCAAGACCTGGTTCGTGCGGCGTAGCCTGAACGAGATCGATCAGGTCAGGGCCAGTTTTCTCAAGGGGCAGGATGCGCTGTTGCGGGATCCCCTGACCGGTATCATGAACCGACGAGCCTTCGAGCAGCACAAGGCGGCACTGGAGCAGAGGGGGGCGTGCTTCTGGCTGCTGCTGTTTGATGTCGATCACTTCAAGGGGATCAACGACAGCCAGGGCCATGCCTTCGGCGATCAGGTGCTGTGTCGGGTGGCCAACTGTCTTGCTGATGTGCTGGGGGTGAGTACGGTTTACCGGATAGGTGGGGATGAATTTGCCGCTCTGCTGCAACAGCCACAGGATGAGTTGGCGGAGAAACTCGGTTGTCTGCTTGAACTGGTGCGTCAGCAACAGTGGCGTGAACACCATGGGCCGATCACCCTGAGTGCCGGCGGCGCCTGCCATTCTCCTGCCGCCGGCCCTATCTTCGAGCGGGCTGATGCTGCCCTCTACCGCAGCAAGGAGGCTGGCCGGAACTGCTGGCATCTGGCTGAAGGGGTGGCAGGGGCCCTTGACTGACAGCTTTTGTCCCAGCGCGCTGACTATTCGACAGGACGCGGCTGCCAGGTTATCGGTCACTTTGTCGTGACTGTCTGGTTCAATGTTAATTTTCACGTTTTAATTCAATAGGTTGATTCTACTCTTCCTGTGTTGGCTGTGACTGTACTGCCATTGACTGTCGCATCCCTGTTTTCTGCTGGCTGGCGAACCTGATAGCTCTTTGTATAGTGCTGCTGATTATTAATCAGGTTTGACAGGAGTATCCATGGATATGAGTACGCGTGGCATCGGTGCTCTGGCTCTGTTGGGGGCGTCATTGCTGGGCAGCACTGCGGCCCACGGTTCGGAAACTCTCAACACCATTCTCGGTGGTGGCGCAGGCGGGGTGGCGGGCACCATGATCGGCAAGGAGTTGGGGGGAGATACCGGTGCGCTGGTAGGTGCGGCCATTGGCGGCGCAGCCGGTGGTGCGGCGACGGCCAACAAGGGCAACAAGAATGAAGCGGCCCTTGGCGGCGCGGTGGGGGCGCTGGGCGGTGCCGCCATCGGAAAGAGTGTCGGTGGTGATACCGGCCAGCTGATCGGCGCCGGGGTTGGTGGGGCGAGTGGCTCGGCCATCGGTGCCAAGACTGGCGATGGCCACCAGAGTCAGGAGCGCTATTACGATGATGACGATGATCATCACCATCACAAGCACCACAAGAAGTACAAAAAGCATAAGAAGCACAGATGGCACGACGACAATTGATGCGTGTGCAGTGAGTGCGGAAGATGCAAAACGGGGCCTGTTGGTCCCGTTTTGCATGGTGTGGTCACTCGATTTTGCGGTTACTCGCTTGTGCGGTTACACCAGCCGGTGCTGACGGCGACCGGCGGCAAAGGCGTTGATGTTGTCGATCAGCTGATCGGCGAGACGCTGCATAGACTCCTCGCTGGCCCAGGCCACATGGGGGGTCAGAATGAAGTGAGGGTATTGCAGCGCCTTCATCAGGGGATGGTCGGGAGGCGGAGGTTCGACGCTCGCTACATCGAAACCGGCACCGCCGAGGCGGCCATTGGCCAGCGCTTGCAGCAGCGCCTCCTCATCCACCAGTCCGCCACGGCCGACGTTGATCAGCAGGGCTCCCGGTTTCATCAGATCCAGCTCCCGCTCGCCAATGAGGTTGCGGGTGTAGGGGGTGAGCGGGCAGTGCAGGCTGATGACGTCCGAGCTTTGCAGCAACTCGTCGAGGGGGAGGCGATCCTCGTCGTGGCTGGTGCCGACCTGGCTCTGGGCGTAACGCACTGTCATCCCCATCCCCTTGGCCCGCTCGCCGAGCGCCTGACCGAGCGTTCCTTTGCCGATGATGCCAAGCTGCTTGCCGTGCAGATCCATGATGTTGTGGTCGAAAAAGCAGAACTGGCCGCTCTGTTGCCAGCGCCCCTCCAGCAGCGACTGGCGCCAGCAGAAGAGGTTGCGCGACAGTGCCAGCATCAGCGCCATGGCGTGCTCCGGCACCGAGGGGCCCGAATAGTTGCGGATATTGCACACCCCGACGTTGGCGGCGTGGCACGCCTCCAGATCCACGTTGTCGCTGCCGGTGGCGGCGAGCGCGATGAGTTTGAGCTCCGGTAGCTGGGCCAGCTCGGCGGCGCCGATCCGTACTTTGTTGATGATGGCAATACTGGCATCTTTCAGCCGCTCGACTACCTGTTCCGGGGCCGTGCTGGGATAACTCTGCCAGTGGTGGGGGAAGTCGGGATGACGCAGGGTGATGCCCGCATCCAGGGTATCGCTGTCGAGAAATACGATTTGCTGCATGGTCCTTCCTGCCATTTTTCCGGTGTCGAGGGATCATGATGCCAAACAGGATACAGTCATTGCCAGCTCGCCGCTGTGTCATGGCTGGGCTTTATCCGGCAGATGTGAGCTTGCGCGCTTTATTGCGCCACGCTAGCGGCCGGTTTAGAGCCAGCCCAGATGGTTGAGCCAGCCCTGAATGCGGGTGGGGGTCTCCTCCAGCTCCATCAGGGCGTAGGGGCGATAGTTGAGCTTGTTGCTGCGCCGGCTCTCGCTTTTGCGGGCCTCGGCGGCCAGCAGTGGCCAGCGACCGCCATCCTCCTGATAGAGGTCCAGGGTGGGGATGGCCGCCTGAGCCACCTGTTTGGCCAGGGTCTGGTTGCTCTGCTGATTGGGGAAGAAGCCATCGAGCAGCACCAGCGCGTCGGGGGCGGGCAACTGTTCGCTGGCGATGAGATTGGCAGTCCAGGCGGCGCCGGTACCTTGCGCCAGGATCAGCTTGAAGCCCCCCTCCTGCAGCTTGGCATCGGCCAGCTTGCTGATCCGCTCGGCAAACTGCTTGCGAAACTCATCGCTGTTTTTCGCTTTTTTCTCGGCGGCTGGGTCCAGTTCGGTCTGCTGGGGGGAGGGCAGCAGCAGCAGGGTATCAAAGCCCAGCCGGCTGAGAGCGCGAGTCAGTTGCCAGAGTTGGCCGCTGCGCTGCCAGTCGGGCAGTAAAATGGCGAGCCCCAGATAGTTTTCACTGTCGTGTTTGGCGAACAGCACCGTCTGCTTGTCGATCTGGGTAGCATCGGGCAACCCTTTCCAGTCGCTGGCTTGCCAGTGGTCGAGGGGCATAGGTTCGGCAACGGGGGGGGCGACCTCGCTCGCCTCTGCCCCATGGCCAGCCAGCAAGGTCAATAACAGCAGTGATAAGGATAATCTGGCCATAGTGTGCTCCCCCGGTTATCTGGGTTAGCGGCGGCGGCGGGATTTTCTGAAGGCGGGCGGTGTGATGGCAACTCGGAGGCAATAAAAAAGCGAGCCGGTGGCTCGCTTTTTTGTAATCAATTCAAAGCGGTCAATTAGTTGACGCGACGCTTGAATTCGCCGGTGCGGGTATCGATTTCGATCTTGTCACCGATCTCTACGAAAGCGGCAACAGCCAGCTCGTAGGTAGTGCCTTTCAGACGGGCAGGCTTGGTCACTTTACCGGAGGTGTCGCCACGGGCAGCCGGCTCGGTGTACTCAACTTCACGCACGATGGTGGTCGGCAGTTCTACGGAGATGGCTTTCTCGTTGTAGAAAGTCACTTCGCAGATGTCTTCCATGCCGTCTACCAGGTAGTTCAGCACGTCACCCAGGTTGTCTTTCTCTACGTCGTACTGGTTGTACTCGGTGTCCATAAAGACATACAGGGGGTCGGAGAAGTAGGAGTAGGTGCACTCTTTACGTTCCAGCTGAACAACGTCCAGCTTGTCGTCGGCCTTGAAGACGGTCTCGGTAGCGCTGCCGTTCAGCAGGCCCTTCAGCTTCATTTTGACCACGGCGGAGTTACGGCCGGATTTGTTGAATTCAGCCTTCTGAACCACCATCGGCTCGGTGCCGATCATGACTACGTTACCAGCGCGGATTTCCTGTGCGGTTTTCATGTAAAAAATTCCTGTTCGTGAAACGGACGGATAAAAACTGCCAGATTATATACGGCTTTCTAAAAATTTCACCAACCGTGTGACGAGATCCCCATCCCGGAGCAACTTCTGTGACCAGCTTCGCCCATGTTGCTGCCAAATGGCGCTATATCGTGGCCATTGGGTCCAAAGTTCGCGGCAATCTTCACCACGGTTGAGAGCCAGATTAAAGCGGCGCAGCCATTGGCCGCACTCGGCGGGTAGATCGGATAAGTAGTGGTCAAGGAACTGCTCCAGCTTGACCAGATGGGCCTCCTCCTCCTGTTGGTAGATGTGCCAGAGGAAAGGACGAGCCGCCCACTGGGCCCGCACGAAGGAGTCCTCCCCGCGTACCAGATTGAGATCGCAGCTCCACAGCAGTCGATCGTAGCCAGCCTGATCGGTCATCGGCAGCAGCTTGATGGTGAGGTTGCCCGAGTGGAGTAGGTCCCCCGCGTTGGCTGCAGGGATGGCATCAGTCAGACCGGCACCGGTGAGCACATCGTTGAGAGAGCGCCCCAGCGGCAGCAGCAGGGTGACGGGCGTGGCGTTCTGGCACCAGCTCTCGACCAGACTCTTCAGCGCATCGCTCTCGTAGGTAAAGAGGCTGACCCGCAGCTCGTGCTCTTGTTTTGGCGGCAAACCGAGGCTGGCCCAGTAGGCGGTAAGTCCCGCCTCATCTTGCTGCCACTGTTCCCGTTCGGTGATGAGGTCGCGTTCGCACAAAAGGCCGCCGGTTTTAGCGGTAAAGCCCGGGAAGAAGAAGTATTTATTGAGGCTTTGATTGCCAACCCGCTGGGGCGAGGCGAGACCGTGGCAATCCTCGACCCAGCTCTCCGCCGAGAGGTACTCCAGATTAATCCAGCAGGGGGGCTTGGGTTGGCTCGCCATCAGTTCGGCCATTCGTTCAATGAAGGGGGCGGGCAGCTCGCAGGCAAAGGCCTCGATCACCACCTTGGCCGGGGTCATGTCGCTCGGCAGGGTCTCATGCCAGTGCTGGATATAGATGCCATCGACCCACTGGCCATCCTGCGCCGGGTCGAGACCTGGACAGATGCGGGCGAAACTTGCCAGGTCATCCACCCAGAGCCGCACCTGAACCTCATTGCCATGTGCCGCAATATTCCCCTCCCGTTTTAGCTGGCGGGCTAGTCGCCAGGTGACGCCGATGTCGCCGAAGTTGTCGACGACGCAGCAGAAGATGTCCCAGTCAAACGGGGGCAGGGGAGTTGTCATGGCTCGGGATCCCGGATGCAAAAAAACCGGTGCGCAGGATAGCACACCGGTTGACTGGCTTCTAACCGTCAGCGCGTGACGGCGGTCTGTGGCTGGTTACTCTTTGCCGTAGACGTTGTTCTCTTGCTCACGCACCCGGATAAAGGTAGTCCGTTTTGTCAGCTCTTTCAGCTGGCTGGCGCCCACGTAGGTACAGGTGGAGCGCACGCCGCCCAGAATGTCGCGCACGGCGTTCTCGACCGGGCCGCGGTAGGGCAGCAGCACGGTTTTACCCTCGGAGGCGCGGTACTCGGCGACGCCGCCGGCGTGCTTGTCCATGGCGCTGGAGGAGCTCATGCCGTAGAACTTCATGAAGGGTTCGCCGTCTACATCGACGATCTCGCCACCGCACTCCTCGTGGGCTGCCAGCATGCCGCCCAGCATGACGAAGTCGGCGCCGCCGCCGAAGGCTTTGGCTACGTCGCCCGGGCAGGTACAGCCGCCGTCACCGACGATCTGGCCGCCGAGGCCGTGGGCCGCATCTGCACACTCGATGATGGCGGAGAGCTGCGGATAACCGACACCGGTCTTGACGCGAGTGGTGCAGACAGAGCCCGGGCCGATGCCAACCTTGACGATGTCGGCGCCGGAGAGGATCAGCTCTTCGACCATCTCGCCGGTCACCACGTTGCCCGCCAGAATGACGTGGTTGGGGCAGGCTTCACGAATTTTGCGTACGAACTCAACGAAGTGTTCGGAGTAGCCGTTGGCCACGTCGACACAGATGAAGCGCAGCGCTTCGGACATGGCGAGGATTTGGCGGGTCTTGGCGAAATCTTCAGCCGAGGTGCCGGTGGAGACCATCACATGGCCCAGCAGCGCCGGGTCGGTCTCGTTGACGAAAGCTTGCCACTGCTCAAGGCTGTAGTGCTTGTGTACCGCTGTCATCATCTCGAAACCGGCCAGCGTGCGCGCCATGGCGAAGCTGCCAACGGTATCCATGTTGGCGGCGATAACGGGTACGCCTTGCCATTGGGTCTGAGTGTGTTTGAAGGTGAACTGACGGGTCAGGCTTACTTGGGAACGGCTCTTGAGAGTAGAGCGCTTGGGGCGGAACAGGACATCCTTGAAACCGAGCTTCAAGTCTTCTTCGATACGCATTACAAATTCCTTATTGAGCCTTGTTGAAAGTCACTTTTGCAGTGGCAAATTTTCGGCAGGCGCAAAAAAACCGGTGGTTTTCAGGCCCTCCGGTTTACAACAGTGTAGGCAAAAATCCCTTCAGAACAAGACTGATAATTTGTAAATCCTTGTGGTAGCCTTTGGCGTCACAACCTGAGGTTAACCACCAGTTTCATCCAGCACCGTTCGGTGCCTTGCTCTCCTTCGATATTCCCGCCCGCTTGGGCCGCCGTTCGGCCACTCTTTGTCGTCTCTCTCCTGACCCGCCAGATATTATCCAAGTAGCTGAAATAAATCGGATTGACCCACAATGGGACTGTGGTAGATCTGGGCGCAGGGTTGACAAGGCAGGGCAGTAAAATGGGCAAGATGATGGTGGGGATCACCCTGATGCTGGCAATGTGTGGCAGTGCGCTGGCAGAGACCCCGACCAGCTATGGCTGGATCGAGAAGGGACTTATTTTGCCCACCGGCGTGGCGGTAAAGATGAAACTCGACACCGGGGCGCTCACCTCTTCCCTCGATGCACGCTCCATCACCAGATTCAAACGGGATGGCAAGCCCTGGGTGCGCTTTATGCTGGTGGTGACCGATGCCGACAGCGGCAAACTGGTCAAACAACAGTTCGAACGGAGGGTCGAGCGCAGCGTGACGGTGCGCGGGGCGGGCGGTATGGAGCAGCGGCCAACGGTGACCATGTCCATCTGTCTGGGGGACAAGGTGTATGAGGAGTGGTTTACCCTGCGGGATCGCAGCAAGATGATCTATCCGGTGCTGCTGGGCCGCCGCCTGCTGGCCGAGCTGGGCCCGGTGGATGCCAGTCGAACCTTTACCGTGCAGCCAGATTGTCATTGAAAGTAAAGAGCCCGCATCGCGGGCTCTTTACTTATCGCTTATCTTGCCGGCGGGAGCGGGAGTAACACGCTCACCTCCAGTCCCCCTTCCGGTCGGTTGTGGACATCGAGGTCGGCGCCGTGCAGCTGGGCGATGCGCGAAACGATGGCCATGCCGAGACCCACGCCATCCCCCTGCTGGGGATTGACCCGAAAGAAGCGTTCATACAGCCGGGGCAAGGCGCTGGCGGGAATGCCGGGGCCGTTGTCACTTACATCCACCCTCACCCGGTTGCCCTCTCGCTGAACCCGCACCCTGATCTCGCCCTCCGGCTGGGTGTAGCGCAGCGCATTGTCGATCAGGTTGCTGAACAGCAGTTCAAGCAGGGTGGCCTGCCCCATCACCAGCAGTGGCAATTCACACTCCAGCGACAGCTGCTGATCTTTTTTGAGGGCGATGGGAGCCAGCGTCGCCAGGGTGCCTTGCAGCAGGTGGCCCACCTCCAGTTCGGTTAATATCAGCCCCTGCTGGTTGTCGATACGGGCCTGGGTCAGCAGTTGGCGGATCAGCCGATCGCTGCGGTCGAGGGCCTGCAGCATCTTGTGCAGGGATTGCTGGCGGCCCACTTCATCTTCGGCAGCCAGGGCATTTTCACTGTGGATCCGCAGCACCGCCAGCGGGGTGCGCAGCTCGTGGGCCGCCTCGTTGGTGAACTGCTTCTCCCGCTCTATGGTCTCAGCCAGCGCCTGCATCAGCCGGTTGATCTCGTTGGTGAGGGGGGTCAGCTCCTGCGCGCTTATCTTGAGGCTGAGGGGGCTCAGGTTGGCGGGGTGACGTTCGCTGATGGCCTGGGCCAGCTGACGAAGGGGGGCTAGCCCGCGGGTGATGAGCCACCAGAGCAGGGCCAGCAGGAAGGGCAGGGTCAGCAGCAGCGGCAGCATGGTGAGGGTGGCCATCTTGCTGGCCAGTTCGCTGCGCTCGTCGTCCCGCTCGGCCACCACCAGCCAGGTCTGCTCCTGCTGGTTGTAGAGAGTGAAGGTGCGCCACTGGTGATTATCTTTTTCGACCGTGTCGAAGCCGATGGCCAGGGTGACCAGCGGCTGCTCCGGGGCGCTGGGGGCGCGCAGTAGCAGGCCGCCTTTTTCATCGAGCAGCTGGAAGTAGAGATTGCGTTCGAACTCGTGGCCGTAGGGGGTGATCTCCCGATCCTCGCCGGTCAGGTTGAGGCTGGGGTCTTTTTGCCACTCATCGGGGTTCTGTGCCTCCCACTCCTGATAGACGGTGCCGTTGGCGGGCAACTGCCCCTGCTGGGCCATATAGCGGGCCAGCAGCTGATTGGTGATGCGGGCCGACTGGGCGAGGCGGGCATCAAACAGCTCCTCCATCTCGTGGCTCGCCTCCATGTAACCGATAAAGGCACTGATGGTGAGACTCAGGCTCACCAGCGTCAGGATACCGGTGAGTAGAAAGCGGCGAATGGAGCGGGGGCGTTTCATCGTGCGGGTGTCCGGCTTGGCTGTTCAAGCTGGGGAATGATGTAGCCGACCCCGCGAATATTGCGGATGAGGTCGCTGTAGAACTTCTTGCGCAGATGGTGGATATGCACCTCTACCGCGTTGCTCTCGGCGCCTTCATCCCAGCCGTATAGGCTCTGTTGCAGCTGATCCTTGCTCAGCACCCGGCCGCTCTGGCTGATCAGCTCCTGCAGCAACTTGTATTCGTGGGGGGTGAGTTTGACCACCTCCCCCTGATAGGTGACCTGCTGGGATTCGGGATAGATAAGGATATCGCCATACTCCAGCACTGCTTGAGCCTGCCCCTTGCTGCGGCGAACCAGGGCGCGCAGGCGGGCGTTGAGCTCCTGCAGGGCGAAGGGCTTGACCATGTAGTCGTCGGAGCCGGCATCGAGGCCGACCACCCGATCGTCCAGCGCATCGCGGGCGGTGAGGATCAGCACAGGCAGCTGGTGTCCTTCACGTCGCAACTTGCGCAGCAGGCTGAGGCCATCGATGTCGGGCAGATTGAGATCGAGGATCAGGGCGGCGAACTCGTCGCTCTTGAGGGCTGCCAGAGCGGGCAACCCCTGTTGCAGCCAGTCCACCGTGTAGCCGCTATGGCGCAGTGCATCCTGCATACCATCCCCCAGCATCACATCATCTTCCACCAGCAGGATCCGCATTCTTTTCTCCCTGTTTGTTGGGTGTGGCGATCTGGCTCAGCGCCAGGGCGTGCCGTGGCATAAACAACCCTGCCCACCAGTATGCAAGCTGGTGGGCAGAGTTTAAATAGTTCTTTGATCCATCAGGGTTTTATAGCTTGGCCAGCCGATCGCGGATCTCCATTCTGCGCCCTTCGTCGGCCACTTCGCGACCCGGGCGGGCTGGGGCGACCAGCGCCTTGTCGAGATAGGTTTTGGCCTCGGCTTTGCGACCCTGATCCAGCAGGAAGTCGCCATAGAAGAAGTTGGGGTCGATGCCATCCGGATTGATGGCCAGCGCCTGCTTGAGCAGCTGCTCTGCCTTTTCGTCATCGCCAAAACCGACCGGCCAGCCGGGCACCTGATAGTAGAGGGAGCCCAGGCTGGTATAGGCGGAGCCGTCCAGCGCCTTGGGATCCTGTTTGAGTGCCAGCTCCAGCTTGGCTTTGGCCTCTTTCACCAGACCCAGTGCCCCCAGCCCCCCTTTGGCCCCCGCCCAGGTGCTCTTGACGATGGCCGACCAGATCAGCAGATCGGCGCGAAAAGGCTCCTTGGCGCTGGCCGCTTCGGCCTGGGTGCTCAGGGTTTCGAGGCAGCTCTCTTTCGCCTTGCCGGTCTGTTGATACTGGCAGACGGCCCACTGTTGCTGGATGGGGACGAGGGCATCACCCGCGGCCATGACCGAGGAGGACCCCAGCAGGATGGCGATGGCACAAGAGGTCACTGATTGACGGAAAAAGTTCATATTAATGCTCCTTCTTGGTCGGGATCGGGCGGGACAAGTCTGGTTGTGGCGCACTGTTGGCGCCGGCATCAGTCGTCCCTGGCTGAAGATGACGGGCATAACGTTTGATGATCGGTAGCTGTCTGGCCAGCGCCTTGTCGACGATGCCGGGCAGCAGGGCATTGAGCCGCACGAACAGTTTTTCCGGCCAGCCGAGCCAGCTGCGGCGGGTTTCGTTGCACAGGGCGATGACCGCCTCTTCGGCCACCTCCTGCGGGCTGTCGGTCTGGGTGCCGAGCGCTGCATTCATCTCGTAAGCCGCTTCGGAATTGAGTTTGGTGCGGGTGGCGCGGGGGGCAAAATGCAGCACCTTGATGCCACTCCCCTCCAGCTCTCGTCCCAGCGCTTCGCTAAAGCCGCGCAGGGCAAATTTGCTGGCGCAGTAGACGCTGTAACCGGGGTAGCCGATGCTGCCCAGGCTCGAGCCCATGTTCATGATGATCCCCGGCTTGCGCATGGTTGGCAGCAGGGCACGGGTGAGCTGGATGGGCGCCTCGATATTGAGCAGCAGTTGGCGCTCCACCTGCTCGAAGCTCTGATCTTCCAGCCAGGCAAACTGGTTGCAGCCAGCGTTGTTGATCAGGATGTCGATCCCGTCCTCCAGCGCCGGGTGTTGCAACAGCTTGGCCCGCTCCTGCGCAGAGCCGAGGTCGGCGAGCACCACCTGATGGCGCTCGGGATGGGGCAGTGACTTGCACAGCCGCTCCAGTGCCGGGCCGCGACGACCGTGCAGCAGCAGGTGTGCCCCCTGGGCCGCCAGCTCCTGCGCCAGCTCTTCACCTATGCCACCGCTGGCGCCGGTGAGCAGCACGAGTTTCCCTTCAAGGTTCATGGTATGGATTCCCTTTTTGCTGTCTGCTGCCGACTTACGGTGTGGCGGTGAGGTTGTAGAGCATCTCGCCATAGAGGCGGTAGACCACCTTGGCCCCGTGGATGATGGCGGCCTGATCCGCCGGACTCTCGACCCGATCCATCAAGGATTCAAAGAATTTGAGGTGCTCCTGATCCAGGGCGCCGTGGGAGCTCAGGTAACTCATCGCCTGGGGTGGCAGGCCGAGGCCCTTTTTCAGCTGGTCGGCGACGGTGAGGGCGATGGCGACGCTGGTGCCTTCCAGTACCTGCACCATGCCGAAGAAGCCCATGGGGTTGCCGCGCTGGATCTGGTCGTAGAGGAAGGCGACCATCAGCTCGATGGGCAGCCCGGGCTGGCCGTGGCGCACCGCCTCGGCATCACCGCCACAGGCGCGGATATCGTTGAGGATCCACTCCTGATGGCCATACTCCTCGTCGATGTACTCGGCAATGGCCCCGCGCACCCACTCGTACTCCTGACCCAGCTTGCCGCCGGTTGCCATCAGCAGCGGAACTGTGTGGCGCACGTGGTAGTAAGCCTGCGCCAGAAAGGCGAGATAGGTGTCACGGCTGATATCGCCACGGCGGCAGGCTTCGATGATGGGGGCGTTGAACAGATGTTCACGCTCACTGGCAGTGGCTTGTTGCAGAGTCTGATAGAAGCTCATGACGATTCTCCTGTAAGGCATTGGCTGATTTGCCGGAAAAAGTGTTGGTAAATCTCGTTGCGACGTGGGCGCCCGTTGGCGGTCAGCAGGCCGGGATGTTGATCCAGTGCCACCGGTAACCAGTGGTGCAGCCGGGCATAATCGGGCAGTCGCTGGTTCAGACCGGCGATCTGGCGGGGCAGATCCGCCTCTTTCCCCGGCAAGGGCTGGATCAGCGCCACGTTGGCAGGCTGACCGTCGCCAAAGACCACGATGCGGGCGATGGCGGGGCAGAGCTGGGCCTCGGCCTCCACCCACTCTGGTGAGAAGTTGCGGCCAAAGGCGGTGATCTGGACATTCTTCTTGCGCCCGGTGATATGGAGGTAGCCCTCATCATCCAGATGACCCAGATCGCCGGTGGCAATCTGTTCGGGAGTCGGTTCGTTGCTGCCGAGATAGCCCAGCATGGCGCTGCCGCTCACCATAATTTCGCCGTCGCTGGCGATAGTGACCTGACAGTGGGGCAGGGGGCAGCCGACGCTGCCGGGCTTGTCAGCATCCAGGCTGTTGAGCGCCACCACGGAGCCGCACTCCGAGAGGCCATATCCCTCATACACCGGCAGGCCGAGCTGGCGGGCATGTTTGATCAGGTCGGGAGCCACCTTGCCGCCACCGACGGCAATAAAGCGCAGGCTCTTGAGCTGCTGGGCCAGCGTCGGGGTGCTGGTGCAGAGCGCCAGCAGCAGGCGCAGCAGTTCGGGCACCAGCACCAGACTGTGGGTCGACCAGCGCAGCAGCGCCTCCCCCAGCATGGCTGGATTGAGCGAACTGGAGCCGGTGAAACCGAGCTCCCCGAGGGACGGTATGCGGCTGCAGGCGCCGGTCAGCAGCGGCACATAAAGGCCGGTGATGTTCTCAAGCAGGGTCGCCAGCGGCAGCAGGGTCAGGTGTTTTTCCACCTTGGCTGACGCGACTCGCTCGGCCAGCGCATGGCTCACCGCCATCATCTGGGTCAGTGACAGGCAGACACCCTTGGGCTGGCCCGTGGTGCCGGAGGTGTAGGTGATCTTGGCGGTGCCCTTGGGCAGCGCCGGTCGATTGGTCGGGGTATGGCGCCAGAGCGGCAGCTCGCCGGTGATCAGCGAGATCGGCTCGGCGGCATGCCACCCCTGATGATGTGGGCCCACCAGCGCATCGGCGCCGCTGCTCTCCAGCAACCAGGCCTGCTGGGCCTGACTGAAGAAGTGGGGCACCGGAATGACCACGATACCAGCGCGGGTGCAGGCGAGATCCAGCAGCGCCCAGGGCAGGCCGTTGTCCAGTTGCAGCGCCAGACGGCTGATGTCGAGCTGTTGCAGCTGGCTTGTAAGACGCTGGATCTGCTGCCACAGGGTCTGGTAGTCGAGCCGCTGCTGGCTGCTCAGCAGCGCTGGGGATTGCGGATCCTCGTGGGCATGTTTGGCGATGGCGTCGAACAGGCTCATTGGGCGCACCTTTTTTGATGGGTCTGGTTATCACTGCTCTTGCTGGTCTCGTCAAACAGGGTCGGCATGGGGGCCAGCAGATTGAGCAGCAGGCTGCGCTGGGCCAGCACCTCGCGCCCCTGATTGATGTCACCCACCATCACCTTGGGTTGGCAGCGGTAGTACTCACCCCAGGCATCGGCGTCGGCCCCCACCTGATGGGCCTGGGCGGGGGCCAGCTCCACCGGGTTGAGTTGCAGGCGGGCAAAGCTGTTGCGCAGCTTGGCCGTGCCGGTAAAGACCACGTAGTCGAGGGCGTTTTCACACAGCAGGCGACACAGTGCCGCGAACATCAGGCGGGCATTGCCCGGTTCGCTGCAGGCCAGATTGCCCACTTCGATAATGCGGTTGCGTACCGGATAGACCCCGAGGCGGGTATTGATGGCGGCCTCGATGGGTTGCTCCAGATACTGTTCCAGATAGAGAGGCCCCTCACTGGCATGATTGAGACCACAGGCACCGACCAGCGTCCCGTCCGCCCGATAGAGCCCCAGCAGACAGGGGAGAAAATGGGGGATGCGGGCGTTGAACTCGAGGGTGTAGGCGGCCTGGATATAGGTTTGCAGCGCCATGACCTGCTGCGGGGACTTGGCTAGCAACAATCGGTAGGGGGCCTGGATCTCGATGGTCATGGGTGACTCCTTCTCTTGCGATGGTTTGAGAGTAAAAGGGCAAACTTAAGAAACCCTTAAGGAGCAAAAAAAGTTGTCAGCGAGCCTGCGGGCAGGCAATCTGCGCCGCTGTTATCCAACAGGAAGCCCCCCAAGAGGAACCGTCATGTCATCCACCGTCAGCTGCCCCCTGTGTGCCAGCCATCGCAGTTATCCCCTGCCGGTGGCGGGCAAACGCTATCATCGCTGCCTCGCGTGCGAGCTGGTCTGGCTGGATGAGGCGGATCATCTGGATGAGGCGGCGGAGAAGGCGGTCTATGACGGTCACGACAACCAGGTTGATGATCCCCGTTATCGCACGTTTCTGATGCGGGCATTTGGCGAGGTACTGAGTCGGGTGCCAACTCCTGCCTGCGGCCTCGATTTTGGCTGTGGCCCGGGCCCGGCGCTGGTGGCGATGGGGCGTGAGGCGGGTTACCAGATGGCGGGGTATGACAAGTTCTACGCCGACTTTCCCGAGTTGCTGACGCGTCAGTATGACTTCATCACCAGTACCGAGGTGATCGAGCATATTGCCGAGCCGCGCACGGTGCTGGCGCAGTTGTGGGATTGCCTCAAGCCCGGCGGCCTGCTGGTGCTGCAGACCCAGCGGGTGCTCAGTGACGAGCGGTTTAAAAACTGGCGCTATCGCCACGACCCGACCCACATCGTCTTCTTTGCCGAGGCATCGTTTCAGGTGCTGGCCGCCAGCTGGCAGGCCGAACTCAGCTTCCCCCACGCCGATGTGGCGGTATTGCAAAAAGGCACGCCCTGAGGCGTCCCTTCGTCTGTTACTCGTCGGGTTCGCCCGGCGCTACTCCTTGTAGCCCTTGTCCTGCCACTGGTAGTACATCAGGGCAGATTTGACGCCGATTGACTTGAACGGCTCTGGCGGTAGCCACATCGGCAGACTCTGCTCCGCGTGGTTGAACCAGGGGTGCTCCTTGCCCTGATAGAGGCTGGCCACGATGTCGCCAAACAGGAAGGAGAGGTTGATGCCGTGGCCGTTGTAGCCGAGGGCGTAGTAGATGTTCTTGTGCTCCCCCATTACCCCCACCGCTTCGGTGTTGTCGCCGGTCATGCCGAGTACCCCGTCCCATACCTGCTCAAATTTGATCCCCTTGAGGGCCGGATAGAGGGTCACCAGCTCGGTCATCATCATCTCGCTGACCCGGTTGAGATCGCCCTTGTAGTTGAGGCCATCGTTGAAGACGTACTCGGCATTGCCACCACCGATGACGATGCGGTTATCCGGGGTTAACACCAGATGGAACAGGATGTTGCGGGTGTCGTAGTAGGGTACCCGGCTCTGCCATTGGATGGCGGATAGCTGTTTTTTGGTGAGCGGCTCGGTGACGGCGCTCTGGGCGTGCACCGGAAAGACCCGTCCGCTGAAGTAGCCAAGCTTGGAAGTATAGCCGTTGGTCGCCAGCACTATGCTGTCGGCGGTCACCTTGTACTTGTCGGCCACATTGAGCTCGATCTGCTTGCCCTCCTTGATCCCCATTACCGGGCTCTGCTCGTAGATGGTGACGCCCGCCTGCTCCACCGCCTTGCGCAGGGCATTGACCAGTTTCATGGCGTGTACCTGACCGCCATTGGGGTCGTAGACCACCCCCACGTAGCGGTCGGTGCCCAGTTTCTCTTCGGTGGTATCGGCGTTCCAGTACTGGAGCGGGATGCCGAGGCGATTGGCGGTTTTCACATAGTCGCGGTACTCGGCGATATCCTCCTCATCGAGGATCGCCTCCACATAGCCATCGAGCTTGAGGTCAGCCTCGACGCCGGTTGATGCGACCAGCGCCTGCAGCTTGCGCATGCTGGCGACGGTGAGGTCGTAGTGGCGCTTGCTCGCTTCCCCCTCTTCATAGAGATCCATCACCTCGGAGCCCGGCAACACCATGCCGCCGTTGCGGCCCGAGGCGCCACTGCCCACCTGCTTGGCTTCGAAGATGGCGATCTTGAGCGACGGATTGGCCTTGGCCAGATGCCAGGCGCTGGAGAGTCCGCTGTAGCCGCCACCTATGATGGCGATATCCACCTTCATGTCTTGCGCCAGCGGGGCACTCTCCTCTGCCGGTTTCTCCTTGAACCAGTAGCTGGTGTTGGGCTCAAAGTCGCTCATCTTGGGGCCGCAGGCGGCGAGGAAAAAACAGCTGATGCACATGGTCAACGCTCGTTGGCAAAGGGTGGTCGGATTCATCTTCTACTCCGGTTACAGATAAAAAATATCAAATTATTTCATCGGGTTGGGCGGTGTTGACCCTGCGACCTATGTCTCGCAGCCGGGCCAGCTGATCGGCAAGACCGGGCCCCTCATCCAGGCTGGTGACAAAGTTCCAGAGGTAGGTCATCACAGCATAGACATGGCCTGCCGAGACCTAGGGCTGGGCCATCAGCATGGTGATGGCCAGCAGGAACAGCAGGGAGGCGCTGATGCCGACCGCCAGAAAGGCGAGTGCCTCCCGATCCGAAATCCGGATACGGAGCCAGGCCAGCGCGCGGTAGTGGCGGGCGAGGCTGGCTGACTGGGCATGGGTGACCAGCTTGACCTCGTGTTCCAGCCGATCGTTGAGCCGCTCGTGCAGCAGCTGGTTCTTGCGCGAAAAGCCGGGCAGCAGCAGGCCGAATAGCAGCAATACCCCCATGCAGGCGATGCCGACCCAGAACTCGATCACCATCAGCATCACGGCCGCCCCGATGATGGAGATCAGGCTGGTGGCCAGGATCGGGATATGTTTCTCGAAGAAGTCGACAAACTCCCGCGCCAGGGTGACCCGCGCCACTATGGTGGATTGCCCCTCCTGCTGCTGGCGCTGGGTCAGGATCACCGGCACCGCCAGTGCCGCATAGATATGGGTAAAGGTGCGGGTATCGACCGCCCGGCGCAGGGCACCGATGAGCCAGAACAGCAGCACGATCAGGGCGTAGCTTGAAGCCTGCCACCACTGGCCCTTGACGATGGCATCGATGGCAAAGCCGGCGAACAGGGGATAAACCACCAGCAGGATGTTTTCGAGGGCCACCAGCGAGAAGGTGCCCGCCAGCTTGAGGGGATTGGCCCGTGCAATCGCCCCCAACGAACGACCGGCCGAGTGTGGCAACGGCGTGGCCTGCTCGTCGCAACTGGCTGCCGAAGTGGTTGGTGTTGTCATGGGTTATCTCCTAAGATGTCGGAAACGCTAAGTTTGAGCGAGTGCTCAAATTTTGTTTGAGCGACCGCTCAAAGTCAAGCAGATCGATTGATATCGCAGGAGGTCAGATGGCACGCCCATCAGCAGAACAGCGCAAAGAGATGATCATCGAGGCCGTATTGGCCCTGTTTCGAGAGAAGGGGATGGCGGCATCGTCAACCCGTGATATTGCCGAGCGCACCGGTCTGGCGCGCAGCCACGTCTACCACTACTTCAAGGATTGGAAGGAGCTCTGCCTCTGCGCCGTGGAGCGTTTCACCAGTCAGGAGATAGCCGAGCAGCGGGAGTGGCTGTTGCCGCTGCCGGCCCGCGAAGCGTTGCCGCTCTTTGTGCGGGACAACCTGCCGACCAGTCAGGATGCCTCCTGGGCCATCTACCTCGATGCCTGGAACGAGTCACTGCGCGACCCTGTGTTTGCCGAGAGCTACCGCAAAATCATTCTGGCGTGGCGCGAGGTGCTGGAGCAGATCCTGCAAAAGGGGATCGACAGCGGCGAGTTTGTAGCGGGCGATGCCCGGCGACTGGCGCGCCAGATCACCTCGCTCATCAACGGCTATGCCGATGACCTTATTCTGGAGCCGACCCCCGAGACGGTCGAGGCCACTTATCAAGAGATCATGCTGGTGGTCAATCAGCTGGTCTTGCACCCGACCCACTCATAGCGGCGCAGGCACACAAGGGCGGGGAGGCATGCCAGCGTGGTGCCTCCTCCGGTTTTGTTGGCCATCCGCCGGGCGCGCGATGGTCAGATACCAGGGAGCGGTTGTTGATGTCGATTACCCATTTATCACTGCAAGATGCCCGTCATCTGCAACTGGCGGCGCAGGGGCTGCTGGCCCCCCGTCGCAGCAAGGCGACCCCGGCCGATCTGCTGGCCACCATTCGCCGCATGGCGCTGCTGCAGATCGATACCATCTCGGTGGTGGCCCGCAGCCCCTATCTGGTGCTTTTTAGCCGCCTTGGCCAGTATGAACCGCGTTGGCTGGAGCAGCTGTTGGCTGACGGCGAGATCTTCGAATATTGGGCCCACGAGGCCTGCTTTGTGCCCCGCGAGGATTACCGGCTGCTGCGCCACCGGATGCTCGACCCCGCCGCCATGGGCTGGAAGTTTTCGGCCAACTGGCTCGCCACCCATCAGCAGGAGATTGGCCAGCTTATCGAGCGCATTCGCCAGCACGGCCCGGTACGGGCGGCTGATTTTGAGCGCAAAGAGGGGAAGGGCAATGGCTGGTGGGACTGGAAGCCGGAGAAACGCCATCTGGAGGTGCTCTTTACCACTGGTCAGCTGATGGTACGGGAGCGGCGCAACTTTCAGCGGGTCTATGATCTCGCCGAACGGGTGCTCCCCGAGTGGAGCGACCAGCGGGATCTGCCGAGCGTCGAGCAGGCCCAACGGGATATGGTGCGCGCCAGCTGCCGGGCGCTGGGGCTGGTCAAAACCGGCTGGGTTGCGGACTACTACCGGCTGCGGCGCGGCAAATATGACGCCTTGCTCCATCAGCTGGCGGACGAGGGGGAACTGCTGCCGGTACGGGTAGACGGGTGGCAGCACGGCGCTTTTGTGCACGCCTCGCTGGCCGATGAGCTGGCAAGGGCGCAGGCGGGCACCCTCAAGGCAACCCATACCACCGCCTTGTCGCCGTTCGACCCGCTGGTGTGGGATCGCAAGCGGGCCAAGGATCTGTTCAACTTCGACTATCGCATCGAGTGCTACACCCCTGCCCCCAAGCGCCAATACGGCTACTTCGTGTTGCCCTTGCTGCATCGTGGCAAGCTGGTGGGCAGAATGGATGCCAAGGCTCATCGCCAGCAGGGGATCTTCGAGATCAAGAGCCTCTATCTGGAAGCCGGGGTGAGAGTGACCCGCACGCTTGCACAGGATCTGGCGAAAGCCCTGCAAAAGCTGGCTGGCTGGCACCAGACACCGCAGCTCCGTTATGGTGCCATTCCGGCCAATTTGCTGGCGTTGTGGCATGAAAGCTCCCCTGCAAAGTGAGCAAAATCCCTTCTGGGCTAAGCTGCAAGAGGGATCAACAGTCCGGGAGCGGGAGATGAAACGAGTGGCAACATGGTGGGCGGGATTGGCGATGGCCATCTTGTCCCCCGCGCTATGGGGGCAAGAGCCGCCAGTGAAGATCTGTCTGGGGGAGGGCAACGAGTGGGCCCCCTTTACCTACTGGGAGCGCAAGGACGGGGTGCCCGATACCAGCCGCCTGACCGGTTCGGCGACAACGCTGGTGCTCGATGCCCTGCAACAGAGCGGGCTCTCGCACCAGATCCGCTATCTGCCCTGGGCGCGGGTGCAGCAGGAGCTGGCGGATTATCGCCAGAATGGTCTGTGCGAGCTGACTTGGGATGCCAGCTACAAGCCGGAGCGGGCCGAGTTTGCCTTCTACAGCGTTCCCCTCTACTACACCCACCTCGGTTTCTTCTATCTCAAGCGCCGCTACCCCGAACCGCCGGATCTGCAGACGGTCAATCGCTCCCGGGTATGCGGGGTGATTGGCTACAACTACACCCCCTACAGGCTTGCGCAGGAGCCACGCCGGGTCAAGCAGTTGCAGCAGGCGCTCGATATGCTGGAGCGGGATCGCTGCGACTTTGTGCCGAGCGAAATCGAACCTCTGGTGGCAGGCATCAGCCTTGGCATCTACCGCAGCGAGAGCGGGTTGCTCAATCTCGCTCTGCCCAGCCGCAAGGGATTCTATCTGCTGGTGAGCAAGGGCTCCCCCCGCGGTCACCAGCTGGTGAACATCCTCAATCAGTCGCTGGTGGTATTTCAGGAAGGGGGGCATACGGATGAGGTGATGCGCCGCTTCTTGCCGCCGATGGAGTAATAGCGAAGGGGGGCTGTCATTCTGGGGGGCTGATACACAGAGGGCCAGCCGGTGCAAACCGGCTGGCCCTTTTTTACGTGAGAGGCTGTCAGGCCGCCAGACGGGTCAGTACCTTCACCAGCAGCTCGATGCGCGGGGCAATGCTGGCCAGATCCAGATACTCCTCGTCACTGTGGAAACCGGCACCGATGGGGCCCAGACCATCCAGAGTGGGGATGCCGAGGGCGGCGGTCAGGTTGGCATCGGAGCCGCCACCTACCTCCTGCCAGCTGATTGGCAGTCCCAGTTCGGCGCCACACTCTTCCACCAGCTGCATCAGCGCCTGAGTACCCTCTGACGGCACCATGGCCGGTTTGTGGGCCTCGCGGGTCAGCTGGATGGTGACACCATCCAGATGCGGCCGCTCGGCCAGGGTCAGCAGATGATCGTCGATCTGGTGGTACTCCTGATTGTCCCAGAAACGGACGTCTACCACAGCGCTGGCATGGGCCGGCACTATGTTGGCGCCATTGCCCCCCTCGACAATGCCGATGTTGAGGGTGGTGCCGCTCTCGAAGTTGGTCAGGGCGTTGATGGCCAGGATCCAGTGGCCCAGCTCGGTGATGGCGCTGCGCCCCTTCTGTGGTTCGTTGCCCGCGTGAGCAGCCTTGCCGGTGAAGTCGATGCGATAACGGGCCATCCCCTTGCGCGCCTTGACCAGCGAGCCATCGGCGCGGGCCGCTTCGGCCACCAGCACCTGTTTTGCCTGTTTGGCCACCGTTGCCAGCCAGTCGCTGGAGTGGAGGGAGCCGATCTCCTCATCCGGGTTCATGCAGACGCAGATGCTCAGGCGATCGCGCACCTCGCGGGGCAGTTCACGCAGGGCATAGACGATGTTGAGCAGGCCGGATTTCATGTCGGAGACACCGGGGCCGTAAGCGCGCTCACCATCGATGCTCATCGGGCGGGCAGCGGCGGTACCGAGGGGGAAGACGGTATCCATATGGCCGATCAGCATTACATCGATCTGCGCCGCATCAGGCTGGTTGCGGATCTCCAGTCCCACCCCGGCTGCGCCACAGTCGACCCGCTTGATCTGCCAGCCGCCCATCGCCTCATATTTGGCAGCCATCAGGTCGGCCACTGCCGCAATGCCCGGCTGGTGCAGGGATCCGCAATCCAGATTGATCAGCGGGGCCAGTTCGGTCAGGTATTGATCCAGAGAAAAAGTCATTGCTTGCTCCACTATCAGGTTCGGGTCAGAGAAGGATGTTCATCACCAGCATGGCGCCGAAGGCGTTGAGTACCGAGATGGCGACCATGATGGGGATGTAACGCCCTTCGGTACCGATGCAGCCGAGGATGCGGCCCATGTACTGCACCTGGGAGCCCATCAGGTAGATGGCTGGCGCCAGAATGGCGATGTGGGTGCCGTTGAGGATCCCCTGATCGAACAGGGTGATGACCACACCGACTGCACCGCCCATCGACATCCAGGCGCCGATCAGCACGGCTGCCGCCTCACCGGGCAACCCGAAGATGGCCATGACGGGGGAGAAAATGGCGCCCATGGCATCCAGCGCGCCGGTGATCTGCAGCGCCTTGATGATGACAAAGGCCATCAGTACGTTGGGAACGGTGGAGGTGGTGGCGATGACCCAGCCCTTCTTGGCCCCTTCGACGAAGATATCGGTGACGATGGGTTTCTTGATGTTGGCCTGGCTCATTTGGCTTGCTCCTGAGTGTTGAGGGTCTGCTGGGTGTTGTTATCGGTCTGCTTGCCTTCGCTCATATTGAGGTAGACCCGAAACAGGTTGGCCCCGACAAATTTGAAGGCGAACATCACGATGACAGCCAGACCGATGGAGGAGCTGACCGCCGGGCTGCCATCTGCCAGTGTCAGGGTGAACAGCACGGCGCCGGAGGAGAAGAAGTTGACGATGGTGGCACCAGCGGAGAACTGGAACATGGTGAATACGTCGGTTTCACGCTTGGTGATGAGCCCTTCATCCTTGAGCTGACGGGTCATGGCGGCACCGGCATCGGTACTCTGCAGGGAGGCGATAAGGGCGAGGCCGGTGTTGCCCGGGATCCCCATCAGCGGACGCAGCAGCGGGGTCAGCAACTTGCGGGCCGCTTCCAGCGCGCCGTAGTGCTCCAGCACATTGATCATGCCGAGGGCAAACATCACGGTGGGGATCAGGGTCAGGGCGAACAGAAAGCCATCTCGCGCCCCGTTGCCCCCCTTGCCGCGCATGTCGGTCATGGCGGTCTTGATACCGTCACCATTCTCGCTGACGCTCTGGACCATGGTACCGAACGAACCGTTCAGCGTGGTGAAATCGAATACCCCGTACCACTCGCCGGATTGCAACAGTCCGGAGAAGAAGACCACGGCGAAGGCCAGTGCCAGGTAACTGCCTAGGCTCACCGAGCGTGTTTTGTCTGTCATTAGCTAGCTCCATATGAATAATTATTTAATCTGAATAATTATAATTGATATGAATGTCACTAAATTGATGGTGGTCAAAATGGTTTGCTACAAATGACGAATGTATTGGGGTTATGTGACTATGATCGCCATATGCTTGGACGATAATCTGGTTTTTATCGAATTGTTTGAGTGAATAAAAAGCAGGGGCGGGATAGCGGGGCAATAAAAAACCGGGCACGAGGCCCGGTTTGGTCAATCAGTCAGATGTGATTACTGGAGTACCAGTACCATCAGCAGGCCGACGGTAATGGCAGATACCAGGAAGGCAAAGCCATAGAACACATAGTGGTGCAGCTTGGTGGTGTGGATCCCCAGATCGTGCAGACCGTGGTAGATACGGTGCATACCGTGCCAGACTGGCAGGGCGATGATCACCAGCAGGATGCAGGCACCCCACCAGGAGCTGGCGAACGCGTGCACGCGGTCATAGCTCATGGTTTCCACGTCCATGATGCCCATGGGCACCAGCAGACCGGTGATGAGGACAATGACCGGCAGCAGCATGGCAACGACCATGCCACCCGCACCAAACAGACCCCAGTAAATTGGCTCGTCAGAACGTCTCATTGTTTTCTCCTCAGGCCACGATGATCAGGACAAGCAGGGATACCACAGCCAGCGCCACATACTGGGCGATGACGATCGGTTTCTCCGGCACCAGGTCTTCACCACGGAAGATACGCATGGCTTTCGGCGCCAGAGCGAACCAGGTCTTGGCATGGAACAGGCAGGCTGCCAGCGCAATCACGTGGAACAGGATGGCGATCGGGCTTTGCAGGGATTCCAGCCAGCCATTGAACGCTTCCTGACCCTGTACCAGACGCATCAGACCCCACATCAGCACAACAGCGTAGATGGAGACGAAGATACTGGTGCCTTCGCGGATCATGTAACCGGTGTAGAAGGCGTTCTTCAGCCACCAGTCTTTCTTCATTTCGCGGACGTAAGGTTTACGTTTGCTTTCAGTGTTGTTCATGGTCTCAATCCTGCTCTCAATCTGGCTTGAACATGGCGATCATGTAGTCCTTGGCACTCTCTACCTTGCCAAGCTGGATGGCCGCTGCCGGATCGACGCCCTTCGGGCACACTTCGGAGCAGTAGCCCACGAAGGTACAGCCCCAGACGCCCTCGTCCTGGCTGATGATGCGCATACGCTCTTTGGCGCCGGCATCACGGTTGTCGACGTTGTAGCGATAGGCCAGAGCCAGTGCCGCCGGACCGGTGAACTTCTTGTTGATGCCGTACTGCGGGCAGGCCGCGTAGCAGAGACCACAGTTGATGCACTGGGAGAACTGCTTGTACTTCGCCATCTCTGCCGGAGTCTGGATGTACTCGCCATCGCACAGGTTGCGCGGCTCGCTCGGGATGATGTAGGGCTTGATGCTCTCCAGCTTCTCGATGAAATCGGACATGTCGACCACCAGGTCGCGCTCGATCGGGAAGTTGTTGAGCGGCTCGATGGTCATCTTGCCCGGCAGATAGTCGCGCAGGAACGCCTTGCAACCCAGCTTGGGAACACCGTTGACCATCATGCCGCAGGAGCCGCAGATCGCCATCCGGCAGGACCAGCGGAAGCTCAGGGTAGAGTCCAGGTGATCCTTGATGTACTGCAGCGCATCCAGCAGAGACATCTCTCTCTGGTAAGGCACCTGGAAGGTCTGCATCCAGGGCTCGTTATCCTGCTCCGGACGGTAGCGCAGGATTTCAATTTCAATCATCTCAGCCATTCTTCTTAGCCTCGTCTTGTTTCTCACCCTCGGAGCCGTACACGCGTTTTGCCGGCTGGGACTTAGTGATCTTCACATCGGAGTAATCGATGGAGGGCGTTTCGCCATTTTGGTAGAACGAGAGCGTGTGCTTGAGGAAGTTCACGTCATCACGCTCTTCGTAACCATCCAGACGCTGGTGGGAACCGCGGGACTCTTTACGATTGATGGCGGAGTGAGCCATGGCTTCAGCCACGTCCAGCATGTAGCCCAGTTCGATGGCGTACAGCAGATCGGTGTTGAAGACAGAGGACTTGTCGTTGATCTTGACCTTTTTGTAACGGGCTTTCAGCTCGTTGATCTTGTCGATGGTACCCTGCATCAGCTCTTCGGTACGGTAGATACCGACACCGGCTTCCATGGACATGCCCAACTCGTTGCGAATATCTGCCGGATTCTCGGTACCGTCTATGTCCATCAGGGAGAGGTGCTGCTTGATGAGCGCCTCGGCCTTGGCGGCCAGCGCTTCGGTATTGCCATGCTTCTGAGTCTTGGCAAATTCACCTGCCTGCTCACCGGCCAGCTTGCCGAATACCACGATCTCGGACAGGGAGTTGGAACCCAGACGGTTGGCACCGTGCAGACCGACGGAGGCACATTCGCCCGCTGCGTAGAGGCCGGGCAGACGGGTGGCACACTTGTTGTCAGTCTCGATACCACCCATGGTGTAGTGGGCAGTCGGACGTACCGGGATAGGCTCTTTGGCCGGATCCACGTTGACGTAGGCTTTGGCCAGTTCGCAGATGAACGGCAGACGCTCTTTCAGGTACTTCTCGCCAAGGTGACGCAGGTCGAGGTGAACCACATCTCCCATCGGGCCCTGAATGACGCGGCCTTTCTGCTGCTCTTGCCAGAATGCCTGGGAAACGCGGTCGCGCGGACCCAGTTCCATGTATTTGCTCTTCGGCTGGCCGATCGGCGTTTCCGGGCCCAAGCCGTAGTCTTGCAGGTAGCGGTAGCCATCCTTGTTCAGCAGAACGCCACCCTCACCACGACAACCTTCGGTCATCAGGATGCCGGTGCCCGGCAGACCGGTCGGGTGATACTGGACAAACTCCATATCACGCAGCGGTACGCCGTGACGGTAGGCCAGTGCCATGCCGTCGCCGGTGACGATGCCACCGTTGGTGTTGTAGCGATAGACACGGCCAGCACCGCCGGTTGCCACGATCACGGATTTGGCCTGGATGAAGCGGGTGATACCGTTCTGGATGTCGAAGGTCAGTACGCCCTGAACGCGGCCGTCGTCCACGATCAGATCAAGACAGAAATGCTCGTCGAAGCGCTTGATGCTCGGGTATTTGACGGAGGTCTGGAACAGGGTGTGCAGAATATGGAAACCGGACTTGTCTGCGGCGAACCAGGTACGGGGAACCTTCATGCCACCAAACGGACGCACGTTGGCTTTGCCATCCGGCTTGCGGCTCCAGGGGCAACCCCAGTGCTCCAGCTGGATCATCTCTTTGGTTGCGTTGTTGACGAAGTATTCCACTACGTCCTGCTCGCACAGCCAGTCACCACCGGAGACGGTGTCGTTGAAGTGGTTTTCGAGGGAGTCGTCATCACGGACGACACCGGCGGCGCCGCCTTCGGCAGCAACCGTGTGGCTGCGCATCGGGTAAACCTTGGAAATCAGGGCGATGTCCAGGTCTGGCTGTGATTCGGCTATAGCGATAGCGGCGCGTAAGCCGGTACCGCCAGCACCGATGATGGCCACATCGGTCTTGATAATATCCACATCTGCCTCCTTAGGGATAGATTTGCTGGGCACGATTTTGCTCTATGAAAAAAATTCAGGCTTGATGCAAGTCAAACTGCTAGGTTTTATTCCCTTTTTATTGGTTATTTTTCTATAAAACACCCAAATCCCTGGATGAAAATGTCGTTATTATCGTCATTTTTTGGTGTTACTGAGCAGTTGAACACCTAGCTACGAGTACTTTAACTTCTGGATTGTACGTAGTTTTCTTTCAATAAAATGCGAATCACCTCTCTTTTTAGGTACTCGCGAAAAAAATTTTAAGTTTTTTATTGTAATTTTTTAATGAGAATTATTGGCATTTATCTATTCGGATAGAAATAGGTAATCCGAAATGCTGCGGTGACCACGGCGGTGATCTGATAATTCCAGACGAATCACAAGGATTTCAAGGCGGGGTATTTGGCGGGTGATGTGAGATTACTCACTGAAAATTAAGCGCTATTTAGAAAAATAAAAGGGGCCTGTACGGCCCCTTTTGCTCATCCTCAAATGCGGAACATACCGACCTGATTGCTCAGTTCACCCGAAATATTTTTAAGTTGTTCAGAGAGATGGCGTGAGCTGTCTGCATCCACTGCCAGTTCGTCCGAGACATCTTTCACCGCCTGAATGTTGCGGCTTACCTCGTCGGTGACGGCCCGCTGCTCTTCCGCCGCGCTGGAGATCTGGGTCGCCATGTCGGAGATCTGGTTGATCGAGGTGGTGATCTGTTCCAGCGCGTGGGTGGCGTTGTTGGCGTCATCCACGCTGTTCTGGGCCAGCAGCTGGCCTTCGTGCATGGTGCTGACCGCTCCCTGGGTATTGCGCTGCAGGGTCTCGATCATGCTGCGGATCTCGACGGTGGAGCTATGGGTACGCTGTGACAGCACCCGCACTTCGTCTGCCACCACAGCGAAACCCCGGCCCTGTTCACCGGCACGTGCCGCTTCGATGGCGGCGTTGAGTGCCAGCAGGTTGGTCTGCTCGGCGATGCCCTGAATGGTGGAGAGGATGGTGTTGATCTCCTGAGCGTTTTTCTCCAGTTCCTGAATGATGTTGGAGGCCTGTTCCACCTGGGTGGCCAGATCGGTGATAGAGCGCTGGTTGCGGGCGATCACCTGCTTGCCATGCTCGCAACTGCTGGAGGAGCTGCGGGCCGCTTCGGCGGTCTGCTCGGCGTTGCTGGCGACCTCGACCGCGGTGGCCGACATCTCGTGTACTGCAGTAGCGATCTGGGAGATTTCGTTTTGCTGACGTGCCAGCCCCTGATTCGCCTTCTCCGCCATGCTGTGGGAGGATTTGGCCTGCTGATTAAGCTGGGTCGAGGAGTTGGAGATATCCTGCACCATCACATGGATCCGGTCGATGAAGGTGTTGACGTGCTTGGCAACTGCGCCCACCTCGTCTTCCCGCTCTATCTTGATGCGGCGGGTCAGATCACCGTTGCCGCGTGAGAGATCGGCAATCGCTTCGCCCAGGGTTTTCAGGGGGGCCAGCGAACCATTGATGGCGACATAGGAGAAGCCAGCCACGATCAGTATGGTGATAAGCCCCTGGATGAGGGAGGAGGTGACCATGCTGCGCACCGACTGATAGGCGGTCTCCTCATCCACCATCATGCCGTAATACCAGTTGGTATTGGGGATTGCGTTGAAGTCAAAGACCTCTTTCTTGCCACTGATTACCAGCTCGTTGATTGCGCCGTCATGGGCGATCTGGTTGATATAGGAAGCAGTCAATTCAGGGGCCAGGGCGGTGGCAGATTTGAGACTCAACGAGGCATCAGGGTGGGCGATGATGGTGCCATTACTGTCTACCAAAATGGCGTAGGTGCCCTCGGTGGTGACGGCCAGAATATCCGAGATGAGGGCGCTTATGGATACGTCACCGGCGATGACTCCCTGAGTGTTGCCGCGCTGGAACGGCTCGGCAATGGTGACAATCAGTTGTCCGGTAGAGATATCCGCATAAGGGGCAGTGATGACCAGTTTGCCAGCTGCCATTGCATCCTTGTACCAGGGGCGTTGACGGGGGTCATAACCGGCAGGGAGGTTGGTGGGCTTGCTCTGGATCATCTTGCCATCGGCAGTACCGGCATAGACCAGGTCGAATCCACCTGCATTCATGGATTGGGCCAGATGGCTGATGGGTTCATCCTCTTTGGTGAAAGCCTCCTTGGTGGTGCTGACGATGGCGATACGGGAGTCAACCCAGCGGGAGATCCCCTTGACGTTGGCCATGGAGCTTTCGTCGATGATATTCCAGACCAGTCGCTGGGTCTCGCTGCGCAGTTGCGAGGTGTTGTACCAGACCTGTATCCCGGTGATCACCAGAATGATGACCCCGATAGCCAGGACCAGCTTGTTTTTAATCGATAAGTTCATAGTTACATCCTTGTGAGCGTCAGTCTGAGTGTGTGGAAACTGGTTATTGTTATGTGCCTGTTCTTATCGGCTGAAGTTGAACTCTTTGTATCCCGATCAGCTATTTAAAGTTAGTGCCTAAATCAGAGCTTATCCATATGTGTATCCTTGTCAGGTGGCTACAGGAAACGATCTGGACGATTGGTGAAGATTCCATCGACCCCCATGCTAGAGAGCGTTTCATAATCTTCTGGATAATCAACGGTATAAACCAGAACTTTGAGCCCCCGGCGATGGGCATCATCGACCAGCGCGGCGTCGATGAAATCAACATCGCAATTGATGGACCAGGCCCCCAGCTCGTCGGCAAACTGCGCCAGGTTGAGCGGCAGGTTAGCGGTCAGGGCACCGAGCCGGATATCGGGCCGCAAGGCGGCAAATCGGGCCAGCTCCGGGTGATGGAAGGAAGAAACCACCCACTGCCCGGGAGTAAAGCCCAGCTCGGCCTCTGCCCGTCGGGTCAGGTCTGCCACCGCATCGGCGCTATGGGCCCCCTTGAGCTCGATATGCAGCTCGCAGCGTCCGGCGATGATCTCCATCACCTGCCACAGGGTCGGGAGCACCTCTCCCTCACCGGCATCGAGCTGCTCCAGATAGGAGCGGGATTGCTCGGTCAGCACCCCCTTGCCATTGGTGCAGCGCTCCAGCCGCCGGTCGTGGAAGACCCACAACTCGCCATCGGCCGCCTGCACGTCGATCTCGATGGCTGATGCTCCCAGCTCCAGCGCTTTGGCCATCGCCTTGAGAGTGTTTTCGGGGGCCAGGCCGCTGGCGCCACGGTGGGCAATAATCTGCATGTTCTGCTCCTTTCAACTGGCGGATCAGCCGCGGCTCAGGTGAATGTCGATCTGTTGATGGGGCAAGGTAAGTCCCTGCTGTTGCATCTTCTCCAGCACCAGCGAGTGAACCTCGTGGGTGATGGGCATCCGGTGATCCATGTTGTTGACGTAGAGGCGGATCTCGTAGATCAGTGCCGAGTCGGTGAATTCGATCAGGAAGACCTCGGGCGTCGGCGTCTCCAATACCAGGGTCGATGCCTGGATGGACTCCTCCAGAATGCGCTGCACCAGTTTCGGATCCCGGGTCAGGCCAATCCGGATCCGCAGTTTGACCCGGGTGATGGCATCGGAGAGCGACCAGTTGATGAACTGTTCGGTAATAAAGGCCTTGTTGGGCACGATGATCTCCTTGCGATCCCAATCCACTATGGTGGTTGCCCGGGTTTTGATCTTGGTGACGGTGCCGGTGAGATCGCGAATGGTGACGGTGTCACCGAGCCGGATCGGCTTCTCGAACAGGATGATGAGGCCGGAGACAAAGTTGGCGAAGATCTCCTGCAGACCGAAACCCAGCCCTACCGAGAGAGCGGCTACCAGCCACTGGGTCTTCGACCAGTCGATACCGAGCATGGAGAAACCGGTGAGGGCGCCAACGAGGATCACCAGATACTTGCTGATCGTGGTGAGTGCAAAGCCGGTTCCGGGAGAGAGGCTGAGGTGCTGAAGCAGGGTCAGCTCCATCAGCCCCGGCAGGTTGCGGGCGGTCACTACGGTCAGGATGAAGACGAAGGCGGTCAGCATCAGATCCTGCAGGGTGATGGCGGAGAGCTGCTCGATGCCACCAATCTTGCTGCTCACCTGCCATACCTCGATATTGCTGAGGAAGCTGAATGCTGAGTTGAGATCCGACCATTGCACTACCACCAGCATGGTGAAGCCGAGCATCAGCAGGGTGCGCACCAGCCCCAGCGACTGGGCGCTGATGGTGTCGAGGTCCAGCTCAGTCTCTTCCACCACATCGGGGATCTCCGAACTTAGCTCCTCCTGATTGTCGTCACGGCCGCGCTGGGCCAGCATCTCGGCCCGCTTGCTCTTGGCACGCTCGAAGGCAAGGCGGCGGCGCTGGATCAGCATCCAGCGTCTGGCCAGATAGTAGACCAGCAGGCAGCCCAGCCCCATCAGCAGGCTCAGCTCCAGCTGGCGCAGCAGGGTGCGCGAGGTATAGAAGTAGCCAAACAGGGCGCCGATCACTGCCAGCAGCGGCGCCAGCATCAGGCTGTTCCAGATGAAGTGGTGCAGCAGATGGGGCTTGGTCATGTCGGTCTGGCCCCAGGTGAGCGGCAATCGCTCCCGGTTGAGACGGGCAAAGAAGAGCAGCAGCCAGAGTGCACCGATCATGAAGGCCATCCGGCCGAGGGAGTCGTAGAAGGCGTGCTCCTGATAGCTGTTGGCCATCCCTTGCACAAAGAAACTCGGGATCAGCACCAGCAGCAGGGTGCGAAACTGCCCCCACACCTTTTGCACCTGTTCCCGGGGCCAGCGGAAGTGGTGGATCAAAATCCCCCTCTCCAGTGTCAGATGGCGGGCCATCACCAACGCCAGCAGCAGAAACCAGATCTCGCCAAGGCCGCGCGCCACCGCCACCGCAAACGGGTATTGCCAGGCCCCTTCGAGCAGGCCGCGCACCATCAACACCATGGCGGGCAAGGGGAGGGCGGCAAGCAGGGAGCGCAGCAGCAAGCGGCTGGTGAGGCTGAATTTGTCCTGGGTTACCTTGCCGATCCGCGGCGCAATATGGTCGCAATAGAGGCTCAGATGACGGGCCAGTTTGAACCAGCTCCAGGCCAGCACCAGCAGACCAATACCGGCCAGCGTGAGGCTCAGCGGGCTGTTTTCGGCGATGGCGTAGGGCAGTTGCAACCAGTTGTCCGGGTTGAAGGCCAGGGTTAGCGCGGCAGGAATACCGAGCATCACCTGTGGGGTAAAGGGGCGCACATCCGGCATCCAGAACAGGTGGCTGGCACTGATCTCCCGGATCTCGTCGATCTTGCTGTTCTGACGGCTGTAGAGCAGTTTGAGGCGGGTCTGCTCCTGAATGAGGGTGTCGGAGGCGTCGTTGAGCCGGGTCAGCAGTTGGCGCCGGGCCTTGAGCAGGTTGTCGAGCACCGCTTGCTGTGGCCGATCGAGCGTCACCTCCTCTTCGGCCATCAGCTTATCGCGCAGCTGGCGGGTATCCTTGAGCCCATCCTGCTCGCTCTCGTACTGGTACTTGGCCATGCGGGCGCTGACGATGGCGGACTCCAGCTTGTCGAGGGGAAACTGGGGGGGCAGGTCGGAGAGTTTGCTGCGCAGGTTCTCGCCGTAGGCATTACTGATCTGCAGCCACTCCAGCTGTTCGCGTACCGAGTTGACCAGCTCATTCAATTCAAACAGATTCTTGTCGACGCTGCGCTGCTCGTCCTGCACCCGCTCAATTTGATCTTCCAGTGTGCCGAGCTGGATGGAGAGCGCCTGATTCTGCTGTTGCTGCTCCAGCAGCAGCGGCATGTCGGTGGTGAGCTGTTTGCGCAGCCGTTCGCTCTCCTCCAGCGCCTGCTCGGTCTTCTCCCGCCGCAGCTGGTTCTGCTGGGTCAGCAGGCTGGCTTGCCACTCATCCTCGTCGGCGATGGCCAGATTGAGCTCCTGCAGTTTCAGCTTGCCGAGATCGTTGCGCTGCTGGGCCGAGAGCTGCTCCAGCTCCAGCATCTGGATCCGGTCGGAGAGGCTCTGCTCTTTCATTCTGGTCAGCAGCAGCTGTGCCTCCTGCTGGCGATCCGATTCGCTGCTGAAGCTCAGTCGCTCCAGCTGGCTGCGGGTCAGTTGCAGCTGTTTGCGCAGATCATCCACCCGCAGGTGATACTCCTGCCCGGTACTCTCTAGCTGGTTGAGGCTATCCATCACCCCCTGCCGCTCCTTGCGCAGGTTGAGCTGGCGATTGCTGCTCAGGCCTATGGCCTGGCGCAGCGCCTCCTCCTTGAGGCTCGCCAGCGGCGGGCGAGCGGCGGGCTGATAGTTGTGCAGGCTCTCCTTGAGCCGTGCCGACTCCTTGGGGTAATCGATAAGGATCTGCTGATAGGCTTTGCTCTGCTCTCGGTAACGCTCGGCCTCTCTGGCAAATTGCAGCGCCTGCTGGTAGCTCTCCCGCAGCTTCTGGTTTTCCGGGGTATCGCTCTTGGGCACGCTCTGCAACAGGGATTCGGCCTGGGCAATGGCATCGTCGGCGCGCACGGTTGGCGGCAACAAGAGAAGGGAGAGCAGCAAGAAGGTGAGCAGGCGTTGCAACATGAGGCTCGTTTCCGTTCAGAAGAGGTGGCCCTAGCCTAAAACAGGGCAGGGAGGCGGGTAAAGCAGTCTATATTAATGATTCATAACACAAATAACAGGAAGTCGTGCTGCCGTTTCGCTATGATCCTGGCCGCTTTCTCTCCACCGAGTCGAATATGTCAGCTGTTGATCTGGGCACAGCCCCGCTATCTCGCCTTTTCTGGCGTTACGTAACCCCGACCGTGGCGGCCATGCTGATCACCGGCATCTATGTCACCATCGATGGCATCTTCGTTGGCCATGTGCTGGGTCAGGATGGCATGGCCGGTCTGATGCTGGCTTATCCCATCTGCGCCGTGCTCTATGCGGTGGGGGCGCTGATCGGCATGGGGGCCTCGTCGCTGGTCTCCTTCTATCTGGGGCAGGGCAACCCGGCCAAAGCCCGCCACATCGTCGGCAATGCGCTGGTGATGGTGTTGCTGGCCTCGGCACTGCTCAGTTTTATCGGGATCCGCTATGGCGAGCCCATGCTGGCCTGGATGGGGGCGGAGGGGGAGATCTTCACCGCCGGGCTCTCCTACCTGCAGGCCTACGCCTGGCTGGGCGTCTTTGCGGTGCTGTCGATGGCGTTCAGCTCGCTGCTGCGCAACGATGGCCGCCCTGGCTTTGTCACCCTCATCATGGTAGTCGGGGGCCTGCTCAACGTGCTGCTCGACTATCTGCTGATGGTGGTGTTTCCGTTTGGACTGGCCGGGGTGGCGACCGCCACTATGCTCTCTCTGGCGGTGACGGGCCTCGCCTGCCTGTGGCACTTCTTCACACCGCGCAGCCAACTGCGGATAAGCTGGGACACCTTGCGCCCCGAGCTTCGGCTGATGGGCGAGACGGTGCGCCTCGGGGTCTCCAGTTTTCTAATGTACCTCTATCTCTCGGTAGTGCTGGCGCTGCACAACAAGGCGTTGCTGGCGGTTGGCACTTCGCTGCATGTGGCGGCCTACGGGGTGATCAGTTACACCGAGGCCTTCTTCTATCTGGTGTTCGAGGGGATCGCCATGGGTATCCAGCCCATCGCCAGCTTTAACGCGGGCGCCGGTCACTGGCGGCGGGTGCTGCGGATCCGCAATCTGGCACTCGGAGTGACGTTGGGGATCGCCCTGTGCGCCATGTTCCCGCTATATCTGTGGCCGGAGGCGGCGGTCTATCTGTTTGCCGGGGACAACGCTACCTTGCTGCCGGTGGCGAGCCTCGGGATCTGGCTCTACTTCTGGGGGCTGCCGATGGAGGGCTTGCTGCTGGTGGGGGCCACCTACTTCCAGGCCATCAATCGGGCCCGCATCGCCTCCCTGCTCACCGGTGGCAAGCTGGTGCTGATCGGCGGTTTCTTGTGGGGATTCTCGACCCTGTGGGGCGTGCCCGGGGTCTGGCTGGCATTGCCAACGTGCAGCTCATTGCTGGTGTTGGTGATGTGGCGGGCGATGCATCGGGAGTCCGGCGCCCACGCACTGGCCGAATAGGTAATCAGGTTCGACGTGCAGATAGCAGACAGGCAGCCATGGGCTGCCTGTTTTGTTAGAGGATGTTTTGTTAACGGGCTCTGCCGATTCAGGGCTTGAAGGCACCGATAAAGATGGCGGGATCGACCCGGGTGTCGTTGAGGCTGACGTTCCAGTGCATATGGGGGCCGGTAGCGCGGCCGGTCGAACCGACTCGTCCGACGATGCCGCCACGCGGCATGCTCTGACCGAGCTTCACATCGATCTTTGACATGTGGCAGAACATGCTGATGAGCCCCTGACCGTGGTCGACAAAGACGGTATTGCCATTGAAGAAGTAGTTGCCGATCAGGATCACCTTGCCGGCGGCGGGGGACTTGATCGGGGTGCCGGCGCCCACTGCGAAGTCGAGGCCGGAGTGGGGATTGCGCTCCTCGCCATTGAAGAAACGACGCAGGCCAAACGGGCTGGATAGGGGGCCGTTGACCGGCTTGTCGAACATCAGGTTGCTCGGCTGGTTGGGGCTGAAGGTCTGGTAAGCCCGGGTCTGCTCCGCCAGCTCGCGGTTGATACGTGTCATATCCTCGGCGAGCGGATTGACCTGACGGCTGTTCTTGAGCTTGATGTGCTGCTCGCGGTAGTGCTTGGGGGTCACGGTGAAGCCGAGAGTACGGCCATCACCTGTGGTCAGTTGCTGGGCGCCGGGCGTGCTTTTCAGAGAGATGCCGACGATGGCGATCCACTGGTTGTCTTCGCGCACTACCAGCACGGGTTTGTCATGATAGCGGGCCGTGGGGGCAGTGGGTGACGCGCCAAGAGGGATCACCGCAACGCCACCCGGCACCGGATGGTTGAGCAGGCGACTGATAAAACCCTCGGCCAGGGCTGACTGGCTGGTCAGTAACAACAACAGACAACAAACAACTCTCATGACGATACCACTCGATGTTAAAACGCCCGGGATGGCGGGATGACAACCCCTTGTCCGGCATTCGTCGATCACTAAAGGGTGATCACGACATGCTGGCCACGACAGGCGCGGCTGGGGAAGGGGGCAGATTGTGCCTCGTTATGGTCGGGGCAGCCAGTGGCGGGGCGTGGCTGATGCCCCTTTTGTGCATAGTTGCGTCAGGTTTTATGTCGTGCTCGGGTTGCTTCGCCATTGAGTCGCCCCCGCCCTGGCTCTAGAATCGGCTTCCGGCACTTATGCCACCGACACTCCGAGGAGACGATATGAACGGATTACCCCCTTTGCGCACCACACCGGCCCGATACACGACAGGTCGTGGCTGGCTCTGGGTTCGCAGCGGGTTCGATATCTTCAACAAGGGGATGGGGATCAGCGTAGCCATGGTGCTGGTCTGGTTTATGGTAGGCATGCTGCTGGAGCAACTGCCGGCGGGGGGCCTTATCTCCCAGCTGCTCTACATGGTGTGGGGCGCGGGTTGGGTGGCGGTCGCCGCTCGGGGTTATCGGGGGGAGCCGCTGCAGTTTGCCGATCTCTTCGCCGGTTTTCGCCACAAGTTGACCCCGCTGATGCTCGGCGGTCTGCTGGTGTTGCTGCTGTTCAGCCTGGTTGGCCTCGTCTGTCTCGGTCTGCTCTCCGTGTGGGGGCTGCTCCCGCTGTTGACGCAGGATCCCGAGAGCATGGTGGTCTCTGCCAGCCAGTTGCAACAACTGCTGCTGGTGTTGCTGGTGGGAATGCTGCTCATCATTCCCGTGCTGATGGGGGTCACCTTTGCTCCTGCGCTGATCTACCACCACGATATCGGCATCATCCAGGCGGTGCGTCTGAGCTTCTTCGGCTGCTGGCGCAATATGTGGCCCTTCTTCTGGTGGGGGCTGCTCTCAGCCATGTTGCTGCTGTTTGGCGCGGCGCTGCTGCTGGTGGGTCTGCTGGTGGTGATCCCGGCGCTCAACTACTCCATCTATGTGGCTTATCGGGATATTTTCCTGGACGAGAGTGCGCAGCAGGAAGCGCCTCACTCAGAACCATTCGGATTTGAAGCCTGATCAAGGGATCGGAATGAAGAAGGGGCACGCAGCGGCCCCTTCTCTTCATGGTCGGGTTTGAGGTGTGCTTACTCCTGCCAGATGGGATCCGCCGCCATGCGGGCTAGCAGAAAATCGAGGAAGCTGCGCAGCAGTGGCGACATCTGTTTGCGGGTGGCATACACCCCGTAGACCCCGAGGCGCTTGGGCTGCCAGTCGGTCAGCAGGGGCACCAGTTCTCCGCGCTCCAGATAGGGTTGGGCCGAGTAGCGTGGCTGCAGGCTGATCCCTGCGCCTTCCAGCGTTGCTTCCAGCAGCAGGTTGGAGATATTGGCGCTCAGGTTACCGCTGACCGGCACTGACTCGGGACCGTCCGGTCCATTAAACTCCCACAGGCTCTTGCCGAAGTAGGTGTAGGTGAGGCAGTTGTGCAGCGCCAAATCCTGCACCTTGTGTGGCATCGGATGACGGGCCAGATAGGCCGGGCTGGCACAGACTACCGAGTGGCAGGTGCCGAGACGGCGCGCCACCAGATTGGGGTCGAGGTCGTTGGTGATGCGGACCGCCAGATCGATCCGCTCCTCTACCAGATTGACGGTTCTGTCGAGCAGCAGAATGTCAATGGCCGTCCCCGGGTATTGCGTCAGATAGTCGTTGGCAGCCCCGACCAGCAGCGCTTCTGACAGGGAGTAGCTGCTGGTGATCCGCAGTTGTCCCTTGGGGGCGTCATCTCCCTTCACGGCGATCTGCTCCATTTCTTCGCCGAGGGCCAGCATGGCGCGGGCCCGGTTCAGCGCTTCCTCTCCCGGCCCGGTCAGGCTCAGACGACGGGTGGTGCGGTGCAGCAGGCGAGCGCCCATCCAGCTCTCCAGCTCGGCCAGATAGCGTGACACCATGGCGCGCGACATATCCAGTTTCTCTCCGGCGCCGCTCAGGCTCCCCTGTTCGACTACGCTGACGAAGACCCGCAATGCGGTCAGTCGATCCATGTATGGCTCTCTATATGTTCGATAAGTGCAACAGTGATGTGCTTTTTATGCTGTATTTGCACCTTATGTGATCCAATACACTCTGTCCATCAAATGAACCCCCGAATACTTAATGAGGAATAGATGATGAACAACACCCTGATCCGCAACCTGACTCTGGCGACCACCCTGCTGAGTGGCGCCGCACTGGCCGCCCCCCTGAGCGTGACCGTCTATAACCCTGGCGAGAAGGCGATCTTCCCGGTCTCCTCCTCACTGGTGACCGGTGACAAAGAGGCCATCCTGATCGATGCCCAGTTCGACGTACAAAATGGTCAGGCGCTGGTCGACATGATCAAGAAGAGCGGCAAGAAGCTGACCACTGTCTATATCAGTGCCGGTGACCCCGACTTCTACTTCGGTCTGGAGCCGGTCATGGCTGCGTTCCCGGATGTCAAGGTGCTGGCCGACCAGCATGTGGTTGACCACATCAACCAGACCAAGGATGCCAAGCTGAACTACTGGAGCCCGATCCTCGGCAAGGGGGCACCGAAGAGCCTGACCGTGCCGCAAGTGATGACGGCCAGTCACCTGACGCTGGATGGCGAGAAGATTGAAATCAAAGAGATGAACACCCCGAATGCCTACCTCTGGGCCCCTTCCATCAAGACTGCTTTTGGTGGTGTGCCGGTTTACCACGGGGTGCATGTCTGGATGGCCGACAGCCAGACCAAAGCGGCCCGCAGCAACTGGGTCAAGGCGCTGGACAACCTGCTGGCCCTGAAACCCGAACGTGTAGTACCGGGCCACTTCCTGGGCACTGCGCCCAAAGGCACTGCTGCTGTGACCTTTACCCGTGACTATGTAGAGCGTTTCGAGCTGGAGCTGGCCAAGGCAAAAAATTCCGGCGAGCTGATTGAGGCCCTGAAGAAGGCCTATCCGGCACTGCCGGTTGACGATGGTCTGGCCATCGGTGCCAAGGTCAATACCGGCGAGATGAAGTGGTAAGCCACTGAGCCTGCTCTCCCTGTGTTTTTTTACCGGGCCTCAGGGCCCGGTTTTTTATCCGAGATTGAAGTGAGAATGAAGATGAGCGAACCACAAACCATCCTCCATTATGTCTATGACCCGCTCTGTGGCTGGTGCTACGGTGCCGCCCCCCTGTTGCAGGCGGCAGCCACCATTGACGGGCTCGAGATCGAGCTGCATGCGGGCGGTCTCTGGCTGGGTAGTCGCCGTCAGCCGATGGGCGAGGCATTGCGTGATTATGTGCGTCCCCATGATCAACGGATCGAAGCGCTGACCGGCCAGCATTTTGGCGAGCGCTACTTTAACGAACTGCTGCTGAGGGAAGGGGCTCTGCTGGACTCCGAGCCGCCGATCCGTGCGGTCTTGGCCGTCACGACATTGGCGGGCGATGGGCTGGCCATGTTGCACCGGATCCAGCAATCCCACTATAGGGAAGGGTGCTGGATTGGTGAGCCGGCGTTTCTCGCCACGCTGGCGGCAGAGCAGGGGATTGCAGCGGAGGCATTCCAGCAAGCTTATCTGCAGGCCCCCTTGCTGCAACATCTGGCAGATAGCCATAGCTGGATGAAACGGCTGGGTGGTCAGGGTTATCCTACCCTTGGGCTGATGCACAAGGGGCGGGTCACGCCTGTACGGGTTGCCGATTTTATTGGGGAACCGGATGCTCTGCGCACGCATCTGCTGGCGCTAATGACATGATGGCTGTTATTTGAACACGGGATCGCTTCAGGAAAGGTGTCCAAGGCCGATAGGCAGACAAGCACAGAAACGGTATGAAATCCTTCTGTTTTCCGGGTGCAGGCTATGCTCTATATGACCATTCCCGGTGGATGTTGCGGGAGTGAAGACTCATTTCAAGGAAGCCCTTATATGTTCAAAAACATGTCCATCGGCCAGAAACTGAGTGCCGGATTTGCCATCCTGGCCTTGTTGGTACTGGGCTTGGCCTGGTTTTCAATCAGCCAGCTGGCAAAGCTCTATGGTGATACCGAAACCATCACAGGTAATTTGCTGCCTTCTACTCGTCTGGCGAGCCAGATGCATGTCGCAGTGCTGGATGCGCGTCGTTCAGAGTTGGCCCAGGTCATCGGTGGCCTGAACAAGGATGAGCAAGAGGTAAGCGATCGCACCCTGACCTTCAATAAGGCCAAGCAGGAATTTGAGCAAGCAGCCCAAAAATATGGTGCTTTACCTTTCACTACTGGTGAAGAGAAGCAGGTTTATGAGCAGGTGGTTGCGGCGGGGGCCAAGTATTTTTCGGTGCATGACCAGCTGATAAATGCCTTTGCTGCTGGCGATCTGGATAAAGTCAGAAGTCTGCGCAAAAACGAGACTCGTGCCGCATTGGAAGAGGTTGGTGCCAAGTCTTATCGTTTGCGGGAGATCAATAACGAGATTGCCGATGAGATGGTGAAAGACATTGCGGCCATGTATAGCAATGCCAGAACCATGAGCATTATTGTCAGCCTGGTGACGCTGGGTTTTGTGGTGGTGATTGCCTGGCTGTTGACCGCCCAGATCCGCAATCCGGTGATGGCCCTGCTGGAGCAGACCCGCCGTGTCTCCTCCGGTGATCTTACCTCCCGCATCGATATGCAACAGTTCAACAATGATGAACTGGGGACTCTTGCCAAAGGGTTTGGCGAGATGCAGACCAATTTGCGTACCCTGGTCAGTGAAGTCTCGGGCTCAGTGGTGCAACTGAGTTCGGCCACCGAAGAGATGAGCTCGGTAGCAAGGCAGTCAGCGGCCAACATGAGTGCCCAGCAGCATGAACTTAATCAGCTGGCAACCGCGATGAACGAGATGCAGGCTACGGTTCAGGAGGTTTCTCGCAACACCAGCGATGCCGCCAGTGCCGCCACCTCGGCCAGCGAAACCGCAGAGATTGGGGCCAAGACTGTTAATGACTCTATTTTGCGCATCGAGCGGGTGGCGGGGGCCATCGAGAGCACTGCAGTGGTGATCCGCCAACTGGGCGATGATAGCCGCAATATCGGCATGGTGCTGGAGGTGATCCGCGGCATTGCCGAACAGACCAACCTGCTGGCATTGAACGCGGCGATTGAAGCGGCCCGGGCCGGTGAGCAGGGACGGGGTTTTGCGGTGGTGGCTGATGAGGTGCGTACTCTGGCCAAACGAACCCAGGACTCCACCTCCCAGATCAATACCATCATTGCCGAGTTGCAGCAGCGTGCCGAACAGGCGGGCAGTACCATGCAACAGAGTCAGGAGCTGATGAACACCACGGTAGCTACCGCGCGGGAAGCGGGCGAGTCTATCTCCCAGATCAGTGGCTCGGTCAGCAGCATCTCCCACATGAACATCCAGATTGCAACGGCCACCGAAGAGCAGGGCGCGGTGAGCGAGGAGCTCAACCGTAACGTGGTCAATATCAGTCATGCTTCCGAAGAGGTGGCCGCCGGTGCCACCCAGATGGCTCAGGCGTGCAACGAGTTGAACCACCTGGCTACCCAACTGCAGGATATGGTGCGCCGTTTCAGGGTGTAATCCATCGGCGAGTCAAACAGCTCGATTACCGCGAGGTGATCGGGCTTTTCTGTTTTGGAGGGGCAGCCAGAGAGGCTCACTGCAAGTGGATGACTTGTCCCGCCGGACGATATTGTGCATGCTGATGGCCCATTTTCCAGGCAGGACTCTTGCTGTATGAATCTTCGCGATCTCGAATATCTGGTGGCGCTGGATGAGGAAAAACATTTTCGCAAAGCCGCTGAACGCTGCTTTGTCAGTCAACCCACCCTGAGCGGCCAGCTGCGCAAGCTGGAGGATGAACTCGGGGTCATTTTGATCGAACGTACCTCGCGCAAGGTGCTGTTTACCCCGGCTGGCGATGCCATGGCCCATCAGGCTCGTCGGGTGCTCAAGGAGGTGCGCGAGCTCAAGAGCATCGGTCAGCACTTCTCCGAGCCGATGTCCGGGGAGATCCATATCGGTTTTATTCCGACCGTGGGCCCCTACCTGTTGCCCCGCATTATCCAGACCCTGCGTGAGCATTTTCCCCAGCTGGAGTTCTATCTCTATGAGGAGCAGACCCAAACCCTGCTCAAACGGCTGGAAGAGGGGGAGCTGGATTGCGTCATTCTGGCCGAGATGCCGGGGATGGAGGGGTTTGGTTCAATCCAGCTCTACCACGAGCCGATGTGGTTGGCTGTGCCTTGCCATCACCCCGAAGCACAGGCCAGACAGGTGCCACTCGGCAATCTCAAGGGCAAGAAATTGCTGATGCTGGCCGATGGCCACTGTTTGCGGGAGCAGGCGATGGGATTCTGTTTCGCCGGCGGGATAGGTGAGGATCAACGCTTCAAGGGGACCAGTCTCGAGACGCTGCGCAACATGGTGGCCGCCGGTAGCGGCATGACCCTGGTGCCAAAGCTGGCCGTACCCGCCGATCATGATGAGGGAGGTGTGAGCTATCGTCCTGTGGTTGACCCTGTGCCGGGTCGTACCATCTCGCTGCTCTATCGCCACTACTCGGTACGTCGCCCCTGTTTCAACGAGCTGGCAGCCTCGATTGCCACGCTGATGAGCAAGCAGTTGGCCCAATAAAAAAACCGGCAGCCAAGGCTGCCGGTTTTGCTTCTGCCGCGAGAGCAGCTTAGAAGATATCGTCGGTTGAGACAGGCCCTTCCACATCGGGGTTGTCACCACCATAGACCTGATTGCCGTCCGAACTGGGCGCGGCGTAACGGGTCGGCTCGGTCCCTTCCTTGAAGTATTCGTCGGTTCCGCCACTGGTCGCCAGCAGTCCGGTTTCGCTGTCAATCTTCACCGTCATGATCCCTTCGGGAACCGGCATCTTGTGCTCCGGCAGCTTTTTGAGGGCGACTTTCATGAAGTCGATCCAGATAGGCTGTGCAGCGCCACCACCAAACTCGGCACGGCCAAGGCCACGCTGGTGGTTGTCAAAACCGATCCAGGAAGTAGCTACGATGTCCGGGGTATAGCCGGAGAACCAGGCATCCCGCGATTCGTTGGTGGTACCGGTTTTGCCGGAGATATCGTGACGTTTCAGGTCACGGGCTGCACGCCAGCCGGTACCACGCCAGCCGTTGCCACCCCAGATGGCTGTGCTCAAGGTGTCGGTGATCAGGAACGCGCTCTGGGCACTGATGGTATGCGGGGCGATGGTTGGCGCGAGAGGGGTCTGCGTGCCATCTTGTGCTGCGTCATCAACAGTTGGCTCCGGCAGTGTGCTCTGCTCGGACGCCGTCTGCTGTTCGCAATTGTTGCAGGCAATGGCAGGATTGGCCTGATAGAGGGTGTTCTCCAGGCTGTCGGTGACTTTGTCGATGAAGTATGGGGTCACCAGGAAGCCACCGTTGGCCAGTACCGAGTAACCACGCACCACCTCGAGGGGGGTAAATTCGGCTGCGCCCAGCGCCAGCGACTCATGGGGCGAGATGAAGTCGCGGGGGAAGCCAAAGCGTGTCAGACCGTCGATATAGGTATCCAGACCGATGGCGCGCATCAGTCGAACCGACATCACGTTCTTGGACTTGGCCAAACCCAGACGCAGCGGGGTGGGGCCATCATAAACGGCCGGGGAGTTCTTGGGCTGCCACATGGGCCCTTTTGACGGATCCCACTGGTTGATTGGCGCATCGTTGATGAGCGACGCCAGGGTATAGCCGTGCTCCAGCGCGGTCGCATAGAGGAAAGGCTTGATATTTGAACCGATCTGGCGACGCGCCTGATCGACCCGGTTGAATTTGGATAGTTCGAAGCTGAAGCCGCCAACTACTGCTTCCAGCGCGCCATTTTTCGGGTTCATGGCAACCAGCGCGGCGTTGACGTCCGGGATTTGGGCCAGCAGCAACTCTTCGCCCTCTTCCCGCACCCAGATCTGGGCGCCGACTTTCAGTACATCGCGTGCCGATTTCGGGGCATAGCTTTGGCGGTCGTCGGTAATAAAGGAGCGAGCCCATTTAATGCCGTTCCAGCCCAGCTCTGCTTCCTTGCCATTTTTAAGTACCAGTGTGGCGCTACGGTCACCGAGCTTGGTAACTACGGCCGCCATCAGCGGATCATAAGTGGGTTGCTTGCCAAGGTGGGCCACGATCTGCTCGTAATCCCAAGCTGTTTCGCCTGCCTTCCACAACTGGGCCGTCGGGCCACGATAGCCGTGACGCATATCGTAGGCAAAGACGCCATCCAGCAGTGCCTGTCTGGCGGCCCGTTGGCGTTCGGCAGAGACGGTAGTGTAGACGTGTAGGCCCATGGTGTAGGCATCTTCACCAAACTGCTCTACCATCTTCTGGCGTACCATTTCACCCAGATAGGGAGCGTGCAGGGTCACTTCGGCGCCGTGAAAACGGGCCTTGATCGGCATTTTGGACGCTTCGTCAAACTGGGCCTGGGTGATCTTGCCGGTCTCCAGCATCCGACCAAGCACAACGTTGCGGCGCGCAAAGGCGCGCTCTGGGGATCGGATGGGGTTGAGCATGGAGGGGGCTTTGGGCAGACCGGCAATGATGGCGATCTCGTCCAGCCCCAGATCCTTGACCTCTTTACCAAAATAAACCTGAGCCGCAGCACCGATCCCGAAGGAGCGATAACCGAGAGGGATCTTGTTGAGGTACAGTTCGAGGATCTCGTCTTTTGAGAGATTCTGCTCGATCCGCCAAGCCAGGAAGACCTCCTTTATCTTGCGGATGATGGTTTTCTCATTGCTCAGGAAGAAGTTGCGTGCAACCTGCTGGGTAATGGTGCTGGCACCCTGACGGGCATGACCTGATACGGCCCAGACGGAGGCGGCGCGAATAATACCGATGGGGTCAATGCCGGGGTGCTCGTAGAAGCGGGCATCTTCGGTTGCCAGTACGGCATCGATCATTGGCTGGGGGATTTCATCCAGGCGCAACGGAATGCGACGGATTTCGCCATATTGGGCGATCAATTCCCCATCCCGGCTGTAGACCCTCATCGGGGTTGCCAGTTTGACATCACGCAGTGCGGTGACATCGGGCAGTTGGGGTTTGATATAGAAGTAGATACCGATGAGGCTGGCAACACCCAGCACAGCACCCAGCATCATGACAATAAACAGGCGAACGAGCCATTTCAGCATGGAAGAACTACCAATCGTCTTAAATTTAGCCAACGGGCGCAGAGTATAGCCCTTTTGCCATCTGGAATTCGAGGTTTTCCTGTGGCAAGTCACCCATCGATAGGATGCGAGAGGTTAGCACTACAGTGAGCAATAACCAAGGTGCCTCCCTTTATCTCAAGAAAGCGAGGTGGGTCACTTTTCGGTATAAACTTTATGACATTGATAGTTAGAGCATTTAGGATGGATCAAGCTCTCATCTGATTAGAGTGTCCTACACTCAATTCAGGTATAAAACCCAATAACGCATGGATGTGTATATGTTTGGGCTATTTAATAAGGGATCCCTCCTCCCCCTGGTGGGCATTGATTTCGGTAGCCAGACCATCAAGGCCGTTACCCTCACTGGTCGTCCCGGCAAGCTGCATATTGAATCTGTTGCCGAGGTCGCCACCCCGAAAGGTACGCTGGTTGATTACCAGCTACAGGATATCGAGCGGGTCAGCCCATCTTTGAAAACCCTCAAGCGCCTTATCTCTGGCCACAGCGATTATGCCGCGACAGCGGTGACCGGCTCCAACGTGATCACCAAGGTCATCCAGATTGATGCTCGCCTTGGTGACAAGGAGCTGGAGAGTCAGGTGCAGCTGGAGGCCGAACAGATCATTCCCTTTCCCCTCGATGAAGTCAGCCTCGATTTTGAGGTGCTGGACACCAGCGCCAGTGAAGATCGTCAGGATGTTCTGCTGAGCGCAGCCCGTACTGAGAGCGTCAATGGCCGGGTCAGCGCTCTCGCTGAGGCTGGCATTGCCGTCAAGGTAGTGGATGTGGGAGCCCATGCCTTGGGGCGGGCCGTTGTGGCCTGTTTGCCCGAGTTGCAGGAGAGTGAGCGACCGATCGGGGTGATCGACATTGGCGCCAGTGCCATGACCTTCGCAGCCTTGGTCAAGGGAGAGGTGATCTACTCGCGCTTGCAGAATTTCGGCGGTGATCAATATAGCCAGGCGCTCTCCTCTTTTTATGGCATGACCCTCGATGAAGCTGAGCAAGCCAAGACCAAAGGCACCTTGCCTGTTGACCATGAGTTGGACGTGTTGATGCCACATATCAACTCGCTGTTGCAACAGGTGCGGCGCAATATCCAGCTGTTTTGTAGCTCGTCAGGTTATCGCGATATAGCCAAACTGGTGTTGACCGGGGGAGGCAGCTTGCTGCCTGGCTTGTTGGTACAGGTAAAAGAGGAAGCCAACTGCGAGGTGTTTCATCCGGATTTGTTCGCCCTGTTTGGCAAACCGAAAGGAGAGGTTGATCTGGTACATGGCGCTAAATACATGACGGCATTCGGGTTGGCTCTGAGGAGTTTTACACCATGTCAAATATAAACCTTCTCCCCTGGCGCGAGGCTCGTGCTCAGCGGCAAAAGAAACAGTTCGGTGCCCTGCTCGGGCTTTTCGTGTTGGTCACTGTCGCACTGAGCCTCTTTGCCAACTGGCTGGTCGAGCGTCAGATTGCCGCCCAGCAGCAGCGTAATCAGCGTCTGGTTCAGGAGATGACCATCCTGGATGCACAACTGGGAGAAATCCGCCTGCTTAAAGAACGTCGCAAGGAGCTGATCGATCGGATGCAACTCATCGAACATCTCCAAATGCGTCGAAATGTGCCCGTTCGTCTTTTCAACCAGCTGCCCTCTCTGGTACCCAATGGGGTTTACCTCAATACCCTCTCGTTGCAGAACAATATTATCGATGTCAACGGCAAGACAGAAGCTTATGGTCGAGTGGCCAGCATGATGCGTCGAATCGATGGTTCCGGCTGGCTGGGACAGTCGAAAATAAGCACCATTTTTGCAGCGGAGGTCGCGCCGGTATCGTTGAGTCAATTCTCGATGATGTTCCTGATTGCCAATAATACCGCTGCTGCCGGGGATATGGCCAAGGAGAGCAAATGAACCTTCAGCAACTCAACGAGCTTGATCTGAATGACATCGCGAGCTGGCCAAAATGGGCGAAAGCTGTCTTTATCCTGCTGTGCTGTGTGTTGACTGGTGGCGCTATTTATTACTACGTGATTGCCAATTCCTTAGGCAATCTGACCAAAGAGAGCGCCAGAGAGACGGAGCTGAAAGGCCAGTTTGAAAGCAAGGCGATGCTGGCAGCCAATTTGGGCGCCTACAAGGCACAAATGATCCAGCTCGAGCAACTGGTCGATACCCAGCTCAAGCAGCTGCCCAATACCCATGAGGTCGCCGGTTTGCTGGACGATATCAGTTTTATTGCCACCGATAATGGCTTGAAACTCAATCGCATCAACTGGGAACCGGAGGTCAAGCACGAGTTTTCTACCGAATTGCCCATGCGGATCGAGGTGGTAGGTAATTATCATCAGATCGGCAAGTTTACGGCAGATATGGCAGCCCTGCCTCGTATCGTCATACTCGACTCCTTTACCTTGAGTCAGAGCAAGGATGAGGGAGACCTGATTGCTATGTCGATGCTGGCCAAAACCTACAAGTACAACGGTAAAACAGTGGAGCAGAAACAATGAGACGTATCTGCTGGTTGTTACCTGCCCTCTTGCTGACGGCCTGTGGTGGTCAGGAGGAGATGGATTCCTATATTGCCGAAACCAAGGCAAGACCCCCTGTACCTATTGAACCCTTACCCCAGTTGAAGCCGTTTTCCCCCATGCACTATCAACAACGCGATCTGCGTAGCCCCTTCATGATGCCGCAACCAGAAGCAAGTGTCGGGCGCGCGAATAGTGCCCAGGTGAAGCCTGATTGCGCACAGGTTATGATGGACAGAGAAAAAGAGGTATTGGAAAACTACTCTCTCGCCAGCTTGTCAATGCACGGCTCCTTGGGAAAGGCCGGGCAGTTGTGGGCCCTGATCAGCACACCTGATGGAAAATCAATACGGGTCGGGCTCAACCAGTATATGGGGCTCGATCAGGGTAGAGTCATCAAGATTACTCCTACGGCAGTGGATTTACTGGAAACCATTCCGGACGGGAAGGGGTGCTGGGTAACAAGAGAAACCCAGTTGGCGATGGCCAATATGCAAGAAAAACAATAATCAGGGACGAACAGCAATGAGAACAACCATAGACAGTGTAACAAAAGTGGCTTTGCTGTTTTGCGCCAGTGCCTTTGGTCAGGCGTGGGCAGTGGCAACCTTGCAAGAGATAAAAGTTAATCCATTGCTGGCAGACCAGTTGCAACTGGAGCTCAGCTTCAGCGAGCCTGTGAGTGGCTTTACCGATCGTCTCTCCTATCAACCTAACCAGCTCCTGTTGCATGTCCCCGGTGCTGTGGGCGCACTCAAGGTGAACCCGCTGCCTATTCAGCGTCAGGGAGTAGACAACATCAAGGTGGAAGGGAAGGGGGCAGGCCTTGATATCAAGATCGCTCTCGATCAGCTGGCTCCCTATCAGGTGCAGCAACAGGGTAATAAATTGCTGGTTTCCCTTGGTGAAGGGACCTCATCAGCTCTGATTAATGGCGAAAGCGCCCTGATTGCACCTGCCGCAACGGCTTCCTCAGCCATGGTGGCCACTCCAGCTCCTTCGGCACTGCTCAATTCTCAGGTTGTTGCCAAGTCAATGCCTGTTGCACCGGTAACCCCTCCTGTTGCGACGCCTGCTGCCAGCAAACCACTGCTCGGCAGCTATCAGAACAGTGGCGGTGGAGCCTATTTCAACTCGGTGACCGGGGTGGATTTTCGTCGTGGCAAGGATGGTCAGGGGGAGTTTCTGGTCACACTTGACAACAGCTCGGCTGCCGTCGATGTGAGCAGCCGCGGTCAAACTGTGCTGGCCAAGTTTCATGGTACTCGCGTGCCTGATGGTTTGCTTAATCTGATCAATGTGCAGGATTTTGCGACACCGGTCTCTCAGGTTGAGGTGTCCCGGCAGGGCAACGATACCCTGTTTGAGCTGTCGGTTAATGGCCAGTTTGATTACCGTTACGATCAGGCTGATAAACTGTTCATTATCGAAGTGAAAAAACGCACGGCGGCATCTGCGTCTTCAAAGCAGTATCAGGGCAAGCCCATCTCATTGAACTTCCAGGATATCCCGGTTAGAACCGTGTTGCAGCTTATCGCTGACTTCAACAACCTCAATCTGGTTACTACCGATTCTGTGGCAGGCAATCTGACACTACGTCTGGATGGCGTGCCCTGGGAGCAGGCGCTCGACATCATTTTAAAAGTGCGCGGTCTGGATAAGCGGCTTGATAACAACATCCTGCTGGTTGCTCCGGCTGAAGAGATTGCGGCACGGGAGAAACAGCAGCTGGAGAGCCGGAATCAGGTGGCTGATTTGGCCCAGTTATATACCGAATATATGCAGATCAACTATGCAAAAGCATCCGAAGTGGCTGCTCTGCTCTCATCCGAGAGTACCAAGTTGCTATCGCCACGTGGCGCGGTGAGTGTGGATGAACGGACCAACGTGCTGGTTGTGAAGGATACGGCTGAGGTTATCAGCAGTATCAAGCGGATGCTGGATATTCTGGATATCCCGGTCAAGCAGGTGGTGATCGAAGCGCGTATGGTGACCATCGATGACGGTTTCGATGAAGCGCTCGGGGTACGTTGGGGAGTGACCAAGAACGATGGTCACGGCAACAGCACTTCAGGCTCTATTGAAGGGAATGATTCGTCCGGTAATAACGACGGTAGTTCAACGATTACCAGACCCTCGGTCGATAATCGGATGAACGTCAATCTGCCGGTGACCAATGCTGCCGGTACCTTGGCATTCCAGGTTGCCCGTCTGGCCGATGGAACCCTGCTTGACCTTGAATTGTCTGCGCTGGAAAAAGAGAGCAAGGCCGAGATTATCGCCAGTCCGCGGGTGACCACTGCGAACCAGAAACCGGCGTTGATCGAACAGGGTACCGAGATCCCCTATGTGGAGTCCTCTTCCAGTGGTGCAACCTCGGTCACCTTCAAGAAGGCGGTACTGAGCTTGAAAGTCACGCCGCAGATCACCCCTGACAACCGGGTGATCCTCGACCTGACCGTGACCCAGGATACCAAGGGCGAAACCGTACCGACCGGTACCGGTGATGCAGTCTCCATCAACGCCCAGTCCATCACGACGCAGGTACTGGTTAACAATGGCGAGACACTGGTGCTGGGCGGCATCTATCAGCAGACTATCAAAAGCGATGTGACCAAGGTGCCCTTGCTGGGTGATATCCCCGGATTGGGCGCCCTGTTCCGCAAGACCACCAGCGAGAACAAAAAGCGTGAACTGCTTATTTTCGTGACCCCCAAGATAGTCACCGACGCCTTCTGAAGGCTTTACATGTGAAGGTAAAACACATATAACCTTACGCCCCAATGAGGCTGGGGCGTAAGGGCTGCGGTTGCCAGTCCCGATATCTATTGAGATAATCCCCCTCCTGATCCATCGCAAGATAAGGTTCATAGGTACCCCGATCCAGTATTTATCGGGGTCGTACAGTTTGTAATTACTAACGAAAAAACATGGCTGAGAAACGCAATATTTTCCTGATAGGTCCCATGGGTGCGGGCAAGAGCACCATAGGTAGACATCTGGCAGAACAACTGCATATGGAGTTTTTCGACTCAGATCATGAGATTGAGCGCCGCAGTGGTGCTGATATCGGCTGGGTGTTTGATGTTGAAGGCGAAGAGGGTTTCCGTATTCGCGAAGAGAAGGTGATCAGCGAATTGTCTGAGCAGCAGGGTATCGTGCTGGCAACCGGTGGTGGAGCCATCAAGAGCCGGGAAACCCGCAACAAGTTGTCTGCTCGTGGCATCGTGGTCTACCTCGAAACCACCATTGAAAAGCAGTTGGCGCGTACACAGCGAGACAAACGCCGTCCTCTGCTACAGACTGAAGAGCCGCCGCGTGAGGTGCTTGAGCGTCTGGCACAAGAGCGCAACGCCCTGTATGAAGAAGTGGCTGACTTTGTTATCCAGACAGATGATCAAAGCGCAAAGATCGTTGCCAATCAGATTGTGAAGCTGATCGGTATGTAATCAAGAGGACGTCCATGGAACGGTTGAAGGTCGAACTGGGTGAACGCAGCTATCCCATCGAGATAGCTGCAGGGTTGTTGCAGCGCCCCGAGGCGCTGGTATCGACCATCAAGGGCAAGCGGGTGATGATAGTGACCAACACGGTCGTTGCTCCGCTTTATCTTGAACGGGTAACCGCTCTGCTGTCGGGTTTTCAGGTTGAACACCTGATCCTGCCTGACGGCGAGGCGTACAAGAACCTAGCGACTTTTGAGCAGATCATGTCTGCTCTGCTTGAAACCAACCATGGGCGCGATACGACGCTGATCGCTCTGGGGGGCGGCGTGATCGGGGATGTGGTGGGCTTTGCGGCAGCAAGCTATCAACGTGGCATTCCTTTTATCCAGATCCCGACCACTCTGCTCTCCCAGGTTGACTCCTCTGTTGGCGGTAAAACCGCGGTCAACCACCCCCTCGGCAAGAACATGATTGGGGCTTTTTATCAGCCCAAACAAGTTGTTATCGATACCGAATGTCTGAGTACCTTGCCAGCCCGCGAATTTGCCGCAGGGATGGCCGAGGTGATCAAGTACGGCATCATTTGGGATGCTGATTTCTTCAGTTGGCTGGAGCAGAACATGGTGCGTCTGCAACAGCTGGAACCTGCCGCGCTGGCCTACGCCATCAAACGTTGCTGCGAGATCAAAGCCGATGTGGTCGGTCAGGATGAGACCGAGCACGGCGTCCGTGCACTGCTCAATCTGGGCCACACCTTTGGTCATGCCATCGAGGCTGAGCAGGGGTATGGCAACTGGCTGCATGGTGAAGCGGTATCCGCTGGCACCATGCTGGCAGCCTGGACTGCGCAGGCCCGTGGCGATATGAGCGAAGCGGACGTTGCGCGAGTGCGCGCTCTGCTGCTGGCCGCCAATTTGCCCATTCATGCGCCTGCCGAGATGGATTTCGCCGCCTTTATTCGCCATATGCGCCGTGACAAGAAGGTGCTGGAAGGCAAGCTGCGTCTGGTGTTGCCGGTTGGCATCGGCCATGCGCAGGTGGTGGGGGATGTGTCCGATGCCGAGTTGCTGGCGGTGATCGAGTCTGGTCGTGACGAATAAACTGCTAAAACTTCCTTCCCAGCGGCAGCTGGTTGACCGGCTGCTGCATCTGATTGAATTCAATCACCCTTTCATTTTTCTCTCCGGTAAACCCGGTTGTGGTCGCGGTACCCTGTGCGAATCCCTGCTCGGCGTGTTGCCGGAAAAAGTGCGGGTGGTAAGCCTGATTGGTACGCCTGCCATGAAGATGGTGGATGTGCGCCAGCTGTTGCTGCCACAGGTGGTGGCGCGCCCGCTGTTCAATCCACAGGATGCGCTGGCGGAGAGCTTCTTTCGCATGCTGGAGGGGAGCAAGCCAGCCACCCTGTTGCTGCTGATAGAGCGGGCCGACCAGTTGCCAGCTGAATTGCTGGGAGAGTTGTGGGCGATCATACGTCATAACGATACCCTGGCGGCGCCCCATCAGCTGGCCATTATTGTCTCGGGCAGTGACGTCTGGTGTCGTACCCAACGACCGCAGCTCAAGGGGCGTGCCATGCCAGCCCTTGAGCTGGAAGTGCCGCCACTGAGCCCGCCCGAGCAGCGCATCTTCTTGTATGAAAAAGCCAAAGAGCTCAAGATCCCGGCGACCCTCTTGCCCAAGCCGCAAGTGGAGGAGATCCTGAAAACGGCGAACGGACATCCGTCCACCATCATGCAGTTACTGGAGGATATCATGACCGACAGAAGGCCCAAGAAGCGTCAGGCGGAGTTGCCTGTCAAGAAGATTGCCACCGCTATCGCGCTGGTTGCTGGCGGCCTGCTGGCGTTGAGCTACCTGCTGCCTGCGCTGTTTGACAATGAAAGCAAACCGGCGCTGCAGGATCCGGTGCAGAACACGGCATTGCCGATCCCGGTAGCGGGAGGCGATCCCCTCACCGCTGGCGGTTCGAATACCGATGCCGCTGCACAAGGCGCGCAAAACAGCGATGCAGCCAGCAATCCCAACGGGGTAGTGAAGGATTGGCAGCCGGAGGCGAAAGTGCTGCCCAAATCGGTGGAGAGCGAAACTGTGACCACCGAATCAACCAATTACGAAGGGCGTCGGGTGGTGATCTCTGACGAGGTCGTGCAAAAGCTGATGACCGAACCCAAGGTGAGCGGCGCTCTGCCTACTGACGTGGTGGACGAGCTGACCGGCAAGAACCCGAGTGGCACAGCCCCCAGTGGTGCAATCGCAACCACGGTGCCAGCCAGTACCTCCAAAGTACTGAATCCGGCGACAACCGCAACGCCTGCGGCCACCACCAAAACCGCCAGCAACGAGCCGGTTGCCGCGCCAGCACCCAAGGTGGCCCTGACACCGGTCGCCACCTTGAACAAGAAGCCGCGCAACCACTACAGCGTTCAGCTGATGGGGGCGAGCAACACCAAGGCGGTGGATCAATTTGTCGCCGAGCATGGTCTGGCGGGCAAGGTATGGGTCTATCAGACCAAATTCCGTGGCAGCCCTTGGTATGTGGTGCTGCAAGGGGATTATGCCGGTCTGACCCAGGCCAAGAGTGCCATTCGCAAGCTTCCGCCAGCCTTGCTGAAAGGCCAGCCCTGGCCCAAGTCGTTTGCACAGGTACAAAAAGAGCTGAAGCAATAGCCTTGATACCGGATAAGGGGGTAGAATCGTCCCCCTTTTTGGGTCTTGCCTTCTTACACACCGGATTTCCATGAAAAAAACACGCGCTTTTTTAAAATGGGCCGGGGGAAAATACTCCCTGGTTGAAGAGATTGCCGAGCGCCTGCCGGCCGGGCGTGTGTTGCTGGAGCCCTTCGTCGGGGCCGGGTCTGTGTTTCTCAACACCGACTACGACGCGTATGTGCTCAACGACATCAATCCGGATCTGATCTGCCTGTACAACCACCTCAAGCTGACGCCGGACAGTTTCATTGCCGAGGCGCGCAAGCTGTTTGTGGCAGAGCACAACCACAAGGCGGCCTATTACCGGCTGCGTACCCAGTTCAATCAGACCGAGACCACCTTCGAGCGGGCGCTCTTGTTCCTGTTTCTCAACCGTCACGGTTTCAACGGACTGTGCCGCTACAACAAGAAGGGCGGCTTCAACGTGCCGTTCGGCTCCTACAAGAAACCCTATTTCCCGGAAAAAGAGCTGTGGGCCTTTGCCGAAAAGGCGCAGAAGGCGACCTTTATCTGCGAGAGCTACGCCGATGCCATCAAGCGTGCCGAAGAGGATTGGGTTATCTATTGTGATCCACCCTATGCGCCGCTCTCCACTACGGCGAGCTTCACCACCTATGCCTCCGGTGGGTTTACCCTGGATGATCAGGCGATCCTGGCGCGACTGGCCCGTCACACAGCCGCTCACAAAGGGGTGCCAGTGCTGATCAGCAACCACGATATCGAGCTGACTCGTGAGCTTTATCGCGGTGCCCGCCTCGACGAGATCCTGGTCAAGCGCACCATCAGCCGCAACGGCGGCACCCGCAACAAGGTGGCCGAGTTGTTGGCGCTCTATCCGCCCGGAATCGAACCCGAGCAGGGCTACTATCCCAGCGACAGCGAACTGCTGCCACTGACGTAACAGACCATGCGGCGCCCAAGGGTGCCGTTTTTTATGGGCGCGCCTGGGCCTGTGCCGATGCCCCAAAACCCGGGTGGTTGTGGGAGGGGAGGCGATTGCCCCATTTACCCCGCATTCGAGTCGTTTTCGCCCGCCTTTTACGTTAAAATTGCGCCGCTTTTTCTCCCTGGCTGCCAATGGATGATGCTGATGAAAGACTTTCTGATTGCCCCCTCGATCCTCTCTGCCGATTTTGCCCGTCTGGGTGACGATGTAGCCAAGGTACTGGCTGCTGGTGCCGACGTGGTTCACTTCGACGTGATGGACAACCACTATGTCCCCAACCTGACCATTGGCCCCATGGTCTGTCAGGCGCTGCGTGACTACGGTATCGAGGCCCCCATCGACGTGCACCTGATGGTCAAGCCGGTGGATCGCATCATTCCTGATTTTGCCAAGGCCGGTGCTTCCCTCATCACCTTCCACCCGGAAGCGTCCGACCACGTAGACCGTTCTCTGGGCCTCATCAAGGAGATGGGCTGCCAGGCCGGTCTGGTGCTGAATCCTGCTACCTCGCTCTCCTGCCTCGAGTATGTGATGGACAAGCTGGATGTGATCCTGCTGATGTCGGTCAACCCGGGCTTCGGTGGCCAGAGCTTTATCCCCGGTACCCTCGACAAGCTGCGTCAGGTGCGTCGTCTGATCGACGAGAGCGGCCGCGATATCCGACTCGAGATCGATGGCGGGGTGAAGGTCGACAACATTCGCGAGATCGCCGAAGCGGGCGCCGACATGTTTGTCGCCGGCTCGGCCATTTTCAGCCAGCCTGACTACAAGGCGGTGATCGATAAGATGCGTGCGGAGCTGGCTCATGTCACACGCTGAGCGCGCATTTGATTTGGTGCTGTTCGATCTGGACGGCACCCTGATTGACAGCGCCGCCCAACTGGCGCTGGCGGTCAATCTGACTCTGGCTGATCTGGGTCTGGAACAAGCTGATGAAGCGGTTATCCGTACCTGGGTCGGCAATGGTGCCGACAAGCTGATCCAGCGGGCGCTCGCCTATCGCGAGGCTGACCCCGAGCTGTTTGCCAAGGCCAGACCGATCTTTTTCCAGCACTACAACGCCTGCCTGCTGCAAGGGCTGGCTATGTATGACGGGGTTGCCCAGAGTCTGCGTCGCCTGCAAACCCTGGGTTACAAGCAGGCGATCGTCACCAACAAGCCGAGTGATTTCGTGGCACCCATCCTCGATGCCCTTGGCATCAGCGATTGTTTCGAACTTTGGCTTGGCGGCAACTGCGTGCCAGTCAAGAAGCCGAGCCCGGAGCCATTGCTGCACGCTTGCCAGGAGTTGGGGGTGAGCCCGGCTCGCACTCTAATGGTGGGCGACTCCGAAAATGACGTGCTGGCGGCCAAGGCGGCCGGCATGAAGGTGGTGGGCCTGACCTACGGTTACAACTATGGCCGCCCCATTGCCGACTCCCATCCAGACTGGGTATTCGAGCAGTTTGCCCAGCTCGATGCACTTTTGGTCTAATAGCGCAGCTGGGCTGGCTGAATAACAAGGATTAACACTCTCATGACTAAACCAATCGTATTGAGCGGGGCGCAACCCTCCGGTCAACTGACCATCGGCAACTACATGGGGGCCCTGCGTCAGTGGGTCAACATGCAGGATGAGTTCGACTGCCTCTACTGCATCGTCGACCTGCACGCCATCACCACTCGTCAGGACCCGGCTGCCCTGCGCAAGGCTTGTCTGGACGCAGCCGCCCTCTATCTAGCGGTCGGTATCGATCCCAAGAAGAGCACTGTCTTCATCCAGTCTCACGTGCCGCAGCACGCCGAGCTGGGCTGGATCCTCAACTGCTATACCCAGATGGGTGAGTTGTCGCGCATGACCCAGTTCAAGGACAAGTCCGCCCGTTTCGAGAACAACGTCAACGTCGGCCTGTTCGGTTATCCGGTGCTGATGGCAGCCGATATCCTGCTCTATCAGGCCAATCAGGTGCCGGTCGGCAACGACCAGAAGCAGCATCTGGAGCTGACCCGCGACATCTGTACCCGTTTCAACAACCTCTATGGTGAAGTGTTCACCATGCCGGAGCCCTTCATTCCGACCGAAGGGGCGCGGGTGATGAGCCTGCAGGATCCGACCAAGAAGATGTCCAAGTCGGATGACAACGAGGCCAACTTCATCGGCCTGCTGGAAGATCCCAAGCAGATCGTCAAGAAGATCAAGCGTGCGGTGACTGACTCCGACGAGCCGGCGGTGGTGCGTTTCGACCCGGAAAACAAACCGGGTGTCTCCAACCTGCTGACCCTGATGTCCGGCGTGACTGGCCGCTCCATCCCCGAGCTGGAGCAGCACTTCGAAGGCAAGATGTATGGTCACCTCAAGACCGAGACCGCCGAAGCCGTGGTTGCGCTGCTGGAACCGATCCAGGCTCGTTTCCACGAGTTGCGTCAGGATGAGGCCCATCTGATTGCGATTCTTGCCGAAGGGGCACAAAAGGCGCGTGAAAGAGCTGAAAAAACCCTGACCAGCGTATATGATGTAGTCGGCTTCGTTCCTCGAGCCTGACATACTGGGAAGGTGTAGTAGAAGAGAGCTGGGTATTTGCCTGGCTTTCTTTATTTTCCCACGTTGTATTTTGTTTAATTCTTTATTTCAACCCGGGTTATATCCCCAAGAGTACGCATGTCTGTTCAACCAAATATTTCGATTGAAGAGCTGAGTGATAAAGGTCACTGGCTGCGCAAGTTCCGCAAGGCGAAAAACCTCAATACCCTGCAATTGATGGTCTCCAATGCCATCGATAAACATCACAAGACTGCTGCCATCGCTGCAGCCATCTATCTGGCCGAGTGTCAGCGTGAACGGGAAATGGAACAGGGTCGTTATCTCGATCGTTAATTCTCCACTGTTGGTTATCTCATGCTGTTGTTGATCGATAACTACGACTCTTTTACCTGGAATCTGGTGCAATATTTCGGCGCCCTGGGACAAGAGGTTGTGGTCAAGCGCAATGATGAACTGACGCTTGATGCCATAGCGCAGCTCTCCCCCCGTTTTCTGGTGATCTCTCCCGGTCCCTGTACGCCCAATGAGGCGGGGATCTCTCTCGATGCCATCAGCCACTTCGCCGGCAAGCTACCCATTCTTGGCGTCTGCCTTGGCCACCAGTCGCTGGCGCAGGCGTTTGGTGCCCGCGTGGTTCGCGCGCGTCAGGTGATGCATGGCAAGACCTCCCTGATTCGCCATCGCGGCGAAGGGGTATTCTACGGTCTAAAGGATCCCTTGCGGGTGACCCGTTATCACTCACTGGTGGTGGAGCGCGACACGCTGCCCGACTGCTTCGAGGTCACCGCCTGGAGCGAGCATGCCGATGGCTCGTTTGACGAAATCATGGGATTACGCCATAAGACACTTCCTGTCGAGGGTGTTCAGTTCCATCCGGAGAGTATTTTGAGCGAACAGGGCCATTTGCTGCTGGCCAATTTTCTGTCCTGTTCATAAAAATTTGTGATCACCTTCTCAAGTTTGAAAGAAGGTAAAAAATATTTCTCTGACACTTTATTCAGCCCCCTTCCAGCCCAAATTATCTCTTGCCAAGCCCCCCTGAGTCGTTATGCAATGCGGTTGCCTAAAATCTCAAGGTCAATCGAACATTGTTCCTCATAGGTCGTCTTGTTACAGACTTTTTACTTTATTTCTGTGATAATCCCGTCACGTTTACACGGATTTAACTTTTAGGCGGTGGATTATTCTGTCGCCGAATCTGAAGGAGAGCTATATGTCAGAGTTGTTGGCAGTGACACGTGAAGTGTTTGATGAAGTGATGGTTCCCAACTATGCGCCCGCCAAGATCATCCCGGTGCGTGGTGAAGGGTCACGTGTCTGGGATCAGGAGGGGCGCGAGTATGTCGACTTCGCCGGTGGTATCGCCGTTAACGGCCTGGGTCACTGTCATCCCAAGCTGGTCGAGGCTCTGAAAACCCAGGGCGAGAAGCTGTGGCACCTCTCCAACGTAATGACCAACGAACCGGCCCTGCGTCTGGCCAAGAAGCTGGTCGCGGCCACCTTTGCCGACAAGGTCTACTTTTGCAACTCCGGCGCCGAAGCGAATGAAGCTGCCCTCAAGTTGGCTCGCCGCTACGCCATCGAGAAGTTTGGCGAGCAGAAGACCCAGATCATCGCCTTCAATCAGGGCTTCCACGGTCGTACCTTCTTTACCGTCAGCGTCGGTGGCCAGGCTGCCTACTCCGATGGCTTCGGTCCCAAGCCCGGTGACATTACCCATGTTCCCTACAACGATCTGGCGGCACTAGCCGAGGTGATCTCCGACAACACCTGCGCCGTGGTGATGGAGCCGCTGCAAGGGGAGGGTGGCATTATTCGTCCTACCGACGAGTTTGCCAAAGGGGTGCGCGAGCTGTGCGACAAACACAATGCCCTGCTGGTGTATGACGAAGTGCAGTCAGGGGTCGGCCGGACCGGTGATCTCTATGCCTATATGGGGCTCGGCGTCACGCCGGACATCCTCACCAGCGCCAAGGCGCTGGGGGGCGGTTTCCCCATCGGCGCCATGCTGACCACCGACGAAATCGCTTCTTACCTGAAAGTGGGCACTCACGGCTCTACCTACGGCGGTAACCCGCTGGCCTGTGCGGTCGCCGAGGCAGTGATCGACGTGATCAATACTCCCGAGGTACTGGACGGGGTCAAGCGGCGCGAACAGCTGTTCCGCGATGGGCTTGAGGCGATCAACGCCAAATACCACTGCTTTAGCGAAGTGCGTGGCAAGGGGCTGCTGCTGGGTGCCGCTCTGAGCGAGGACTTCAAGGGGCGTTCCCGCGACTTCCTGCTGGCCTCTATCGATCAGGGGCTGATGGCACTGGTTGCCGGTACCAACGTGGTTCGTTTTGCCCCTTCACTGGTGATCCCGGAAGCGGACATCAAGGAAGGGTTGGCCCGCTTCGAGAAGGCGGTTGCCCAGGTGGTCAACGCCTGATTCCAAATTGAGGTGGGGAGCTCTCCCGGCAGGAGCCGGGCCCCCACCTGTCGTCAATGAAAGGGAGTTGTCATTTATGTTGGTTATCCGTCCCATCGAGCAAAAAGATTTTGCCGGGCTCAAGACCTGCGCCATCGAGTCCGGCACCGGCATGACCTCGTTGCCCGTCAACGATGAGTTGCTGCAGCGCAAGATCGATGCTTCTACCCAGACTTTTTCCGACAAGCCCGCCGGCAAGGGGGACTGCCTCTACTTCTTCGTGGCTGAGGATCTGGAGACCGGCGAGATGGTCGGCACCTGTGCCATCGATGCCGCGGTTGGCCTCTCCCAGCCGTTTTACAACTACCACATCGGCAAAGTGGTGCACTCTTCTCCCAAGCTCGGCATCTACAACGTCGTTGAAACCCTGACTCTCTCCAACGACTACACCGGCAACTCCGAGCTCTGCACCCTGTTCTTGCGCGAATGTGCCCGCGAAGGGCTCAACGGCCGCCTGCTCTCCAAGCACCGCTTTCTGTTTATGGCCGAGCACCCCGAGCTGTTTGACGAGACCGTCTTCGCCGAAATGCGCGGCGTCTCCGATGCCAACGGTCACAGCCCCTTCTACGAGTGGCTGCAAACCCACTTCTTCTCGATGGATTTTCCCACCGTCGACTATCTGACCGGCATCGGCAAGAAGCGTTTTATCGCCGAACTGATGCCCAAGTACCCCATCTACGTCAATTTGCTGAGCAAAGAGGCGCGGGCCGTTATCGGTCAGACCCACGAGAAGACTCGCCCGGCCATCAAGATGCTGCAGGACGAGGGCTTCGTGAACCGTGGCTACGTCGATATTTTCGATGCGGGCCCCACCGTCGAGTGCGACGTGAAGAATATCCGCAGCGTGCGCCGCAGCAAGAAACTGCGAGTGCTGGTGGGCGAGCCCATCGGTGGCAAGACCCACCTTATCTGCAACAGCCGTTTCGAACATTACCGCGCCTGCTACGGCAATATCCGGGTCGATCTCGACAAGCACGAAGCCATCATCCCGCCCAAGATGGCGGCGGCACTCAAGGTGCAGGATGGCGACATGGTGCGGGTGGTTGACCTCGACTGAGGCAAACAGGACAAGCAAACCGATTATCAGGCAGGCAGCCGAGGCTGCCTGCCAGCGACAGGGAGTGAATGGATGAGCCAGTTAGTGCAATTTATCGACGGTCAGTGGCTTGCCGGTGAAGGCAAGCCGTTCGAGTCAACCGATCCGGCCAAGAACGAGGTGATCTGGCAGGGGGCTGCCGCCAGTGCGGCGCAGGTGGATGCCGCCGTCAAGGCCGCCCGTGCCGCCTTCTACCACTGGGCGGACATGAGCCTTGAGGATCGTCTGGCCATAGTGCGTCGTTATGCCGACCTGCTTGGCGAGCAGAAAGAGGTTTTGGCCCTGACCATCGCCCGCGAAACAGGCAAACCGCTGTGGGAGACCCGCACCGAAGTGGCCGCCATGCAGGGCAAGATTGCCATCTCCATCCGTGCCCACGACGAGCGTACCGGCACCGTTGAAAATGCCATGCCGGGCGCCAAGGCGTTTGTCCGTCACAAGCCCCACGGTGTGGTGGCGGTGTTCGGCCCTTACAACTTCCCGGGTCATCTGCCCAACGGCCATATCGTACCTGCACTGATCGCGGGTAACGCCGTGGTATTCAAACCCTCCGAGCTGACCCCCATGGTCGCGGAAGCCATGGTCAAGGTGTGGCAGGAGGCCGGATTGCCCAAGGGAGTGCTCAATCTGGTGCAAGGGGAGGTCGAGACTGGCAAGTCGCTGGCTGGCAACTCGGATATCGACGGCCTCTTCTTTACCGGCTCCTCCCGCACCGGCCATTTCCTCCATCAGCAGTTTGCCGGCCAGCCGGGCAAAATTTTGGCCCTCGAGATGGGCGGCAACAACCCGCTGATCGTGAAAGATGTGAGCGACATCGACGGCGCCGTCTATGCCATCGTCCAGTCGGCGTTCATCACTTCCGGTCAGCGCTGCACCTGTTCCCGCCGTCTGTTTGTCGAGCGGGGCGAGCGGGGCGATGCCCTGGTCAAGCGACTGCTCGAGGTGGTCGGCCAGATCAAGGTCGGCCTCTATGACGCTGCCGAGCAGCCGTTCATGGGCTCGATGATAAGCGAGAAGGCTGCACTGGGTATGGTCGAGGCGCAAGCCAACCTGCAGCGCCTCGGTGGTGAGAACCTGCTTACCCTCAAGCACCTGGAAGCGGGCACAGGCTTTGTCTCCCCGGGTATTATCGACGTGACCTCAGTGAGCGCGCTGCCTGACGAAGAGTACTTCGGCCCGCTGCTGCAACTCATTCGTTACGATGATTTCGATGCTGCCATCGATCAGGGCAACGCCACCCGCTACGGTCTCTCGGCCGGTCTGCTGGGGGACAAGGAGGCGGACTGGCACCACTTCTTCAAGCGGATCCGCGCCGGTATCGTCAACTGGAACAAACCCATCACCGGCGCCTCCAGTGCCGCGCCGTTTGGTGGTATCGGTGCTTCCGGTAACCACAGGGCGAGCGCCTACTACGCTGCTGACTACTGTGCTTACCCAGTTGCCTCTGTCGAAGACAGCAAAGCGGCCATGCCGGATCAACTGTCGCCCGGCCTGCGCTTCCAATAACGACACGGGGCATCCAGCGGTGCCCCCATCTGTACCTGCAATCAAAGGAAAGAGAGATGCAAAAGGATATCGACACCCTGTTCAGCCATCTGTGGGACAACTACATCAAGGTGACCCCGAGCGCCCTCAAGGTGCACACCCTGCTGGGTGGCGGCGAGCCCATCGTCAACGATCACGTGGCGTTTCGTACCTACAACCTGCCCAAGCTGGGGCTGGAGAAGCTGGCCGCCCACTTCCTGGCGCTCGGTTACGAGCAGAAGGGCGAGTACGTTTTCAAGGCCAAGAAGCTCTACGCCAAGCACTTCGAGCATCAGGATCCGGACGCTCCCAAGGTGTTTATCAGCGAGCTGAAGGTGGAAGAACTCTCCCCAGCGGCGCAGGCCATCATCCACAAGCTGGCCGATCAGGTGCCCGATCATCTGACCGATACCCCGGCATTTCTCTACACCGGTGCCCCCTGGCAGGTCTCCTATGCCGATTATCAGACTCTGCTGGCGGAGAGCGAGTACGCGGCATGGATGGCAGCATGGGGCTATCGTGCCAACCACTTCACGGTCAATATCAACAAGTTGAAGGATTTCGACACCATCCATCAGGTCAATGCGGCGCTCAAGGCGGCGGGTTTTGTGCTCAACAGCGTGGGTGGCGAGGTGAAGGGGGACCCGCAGGTGATGCTGGAGCAATCCTCCACCATGGCAGACAAAGCCGAGGTGCCGTTCAGCGATGGGGTGCGTACCATCCCGAGCTGCTTCTACGAGTTTGCCCTGCGCTACCCGCAGCCTGATGGCGTGCTCTATCCGGGCTTTGTCGAAGCGTCCGCCGACAAAATTTTTGAATCCACCAATGCCATGTAACAACGGGTGTTGGCCAAAGTGCCACTGTTCATGATGTGACATGACGACAGCCCCATATCGGGGCTGTCGTCATTTGCATATCTGGGGGATATCTAGGGTGCGGGGTAGAGAGCACCCAGCACAGCCGGACGGCTGGCGCCGGTGACGGCGGGCAGGTTGCCGGGTTTGTGCTTGATAAAGCGCTCCGCCAGCCAGGCAAAGGCTGCGCCTTCCATCCAGTCGGGCGCAATGCCAAGTTCGGCAGTGCTGGCGATGCGCCATGCGGGCAGCAGGCTGGCCAATTCGCTCAGCAGCGGGGCGTTATGGGCGCCGCCGCCGCAGACAAACAGCTCGGGACGGGTTTGCGCCTCATTCGGCGCAGGCAGCTGGCGGGCGATGCTGTGGCAGGTGAGCGCCTGCAGAGTGCGCTGCACATCCGCCGCGGCATAGGGTTGGCCAGCCAGCTCGCCATCGAGCCACTCCAGGGTGAACATCTCCCGCCCGGTGCTCTTGGGGGCGGGGGCGGCGAAATAGGGGTGAGCCAGCAGCTTCTCCAGCAGGGCCGGGATTGGCTTGCCGCTGGCCGCCCACTGGCCGCCGGCATCGTAACCGGCCCCCTTGGGGTGATGGCGGCGATACCAGCCGTCGAGCAGGGTGTTGGCCGGGCCGGTATCGAAGCCATAGACCCCGTTGGCATGGCCCGGCAGCACCGAGATATTGGCGATGCCGCCGAGGTTCAGCACCACCCGCAATGCACCGGGGCGGGCAAAGAAGGCCTGATGGAAGGCGGGCACCAGCGGGGCCCCCTGACCGCCGAGGGCCATGTCCATGGTGCGAAAGTCGGCGATGACATCGATGCCGGTCAGCGCCGCCAGCAGGGCCGCGTTGCCGATCTGCAGGGTGAAGCCAAGCTGGGGGCGGTGGCGGATGGTCTGGCCGTGGCTGCCGATGGCGCGAATATCGGCGGGCGTGAGGCCCGTATTGGCCAGCAGGGCGTGGGTGGCGGCGGCAAATTCGCGCGCCACCAGATTGTCGGCCACCCCCATGCGATCGATCTCGTTGTCGCTAGGGGTACAGAGCTCATGCAGCTCGTGGGCGGTTGGCCAGGGGTGGCTGAGGGCCGCCTCGACCCGCAGTTGATCCCCGTCGATCACCACCAGCACGGCGTCAATACCGTCCATGCTGGTGCCTGACATCAATCCGATATAGCGTTCAGCCATTGGCTCTCCTCACTCGCTGGTCGGGATAGTCCGCTTCCCGACACCGATGCAGCATGGCGCCGAGCCATGCGCAGGCAAAATAAAAAGGGCTGGCGGGGCTGCTACCCCGCCAGCCCTGATGGCTTAGTTGCCGCGGCTATCCCGCTTGTTCTGGGCCAGCTGCAGCTCGGGGCTGTCGAGCTTGGCCAGTTGCGGCATCGCCAGCTTTTTGAAGTTGGCCAGCTCGCGTCCGCTCAGGGTCTCTGCCTGCGGCAGGGTGAGGGTGCGCGGGTTCTTGTGAATGCCGCCCACCACGAATTCGTAGTGCAGGTGCGGGCCGGTGACGCGGCCGGTGCCACCCAGAGTGCCGATGGTCTGCCCCTGCTTCACCCGCTGTCCCTTGTTGACGGTGCGTTTGGAGAGGTGCAGGTACTTGGTCACATAGTTGCCGGCATGCTTGATAAAGACGTAGTTGCCGTTGAACTGGTTGTAGCCCGCCGCCACCACGTTGCCGGAGCCCGCCGCCATGATGGGGGTGCCCACCGGCGCCACATAGTCGATGCCGTTGTGGGGGCGGATCTTGCCGGTCACCGGATGGAGGCGGCGCGGGTTGAAGTTGGAGCTGATGTATTTGAAGTTGACCGGCGCGCGCAGGAAGCTCTTGCGCATCGCTTTGCCTTCCGGGGTGTAGTAGTTGCCATCTTCATTGAGCACGGCGCGGTAGGCGGTGCCCTGGTTGACGAACTCCGCCGCCAGAATATCGCCGGAGGCGACCCGCTCGTCGTCGCGGAACTTGTCTTCATAGACCACCCGGAAGCTGTCTCCCGGTTGCAAGTCCTGGGCAAAGTCGATGTCCCAGCCGAAGATGGCGGCCAAGTCCATGATCTGATCTTCGGTCATCCCCGCATCCACCGCGGCGCCCCAGAAGCTGGAGCGGATCTCCCCTTTGCTCACCTGTTCGCGGGTGTCGAGGGCGATCTTGACGTTGCGGGCGACAAAGGTCTCCTCCTTGCGGCTCACCTTGAGCGCCTGCTCCAGACTGTGGGGGTAATAGAGGCTGTGCAGCTCGCCGTTCTCGGTGAGCTTGAAGGTGAGTTCCTGCCCAGGTTGCAGCATCCGCAGGGGATCGCTGCCCTCGAGCTGATCGATCAGGTGCAGATCCGTGGTGCTCAGGCCAATGCGCTGGAAGATGACTCCCATGTTGTCGCCACGGCGTACCTTCACCTGCTTGGTGATGTAGCGTGGTTTGGGCGGGGTGGCAGGCTGGGCGGCCTCGGCCGGCAGCTCGTTGTTCAGCGCGTTATCGTTAGCCGGTTCCCGCAGGGCAATTTCGTTGCCGTTTTCATCGACCCGTGTTGCTACTGCCTGTTCGCTGGGCCAGGCAGCCAGCATCATGATCATGATGCTCAAGATCAGCACCATCTTGCGGTGCCAGTGGGGGAGTGCGTTGAAGGCGTGCCAAATAACCATGAGAAGCAGATGAAGTCGGGCAGAATGGACGGATTTTACAGCCTTTCCAATTGGCCCGCCATTCCAGTAATATGTTTGGCCCTGTGGAATCGTGATGGAGAGTCAAAAAATGTCCCAGCTCGAGGTGGCGCTAGCCGAGATCAAGCGCGGAGCGGAAGAAATTCTGGTTGAAGAAGAACTTGTCGCCAAGTTGAAGGAAGGGCGCCCGCTGCGCATCAAGTTGGGCATGGACCCGACCGCCCCCGACATTCACCTGGGTCATACCGTGATCCTCAACAAGCTGAAAACCTTCCAGGATCTGGGCCATGAAGTGATCCTGCTGATCGGTGACTTCACTGCCATGGTGGGTGACCCCTCCGGCAAGAACGCCACCCGTCCGCCGCTCTCCGAAGAGGCCATCAAGCACAACGCCCTCACCTATGCCGAGCAGGCGTTCAAGATCCTCGACCCCGCCAAGACCCGCATCGAGTACAACTCGACCTGGCTGAGCGAGCTGGGTGCGACCGGCATGATCAAGCTGGCGGCCAAGCAGACCGTGGCCCGCATGATGGAGCGCGACGACTTCAAAAAGCGCTACACCGGCGGCCAATCCATCGCGATTCACGAATTCCTCTATCCGCTGCTGCAAGGCTATGACTCGGTCGCGCTGAAGGCGGACGTTGAGCTTGGCGGTACCGACCAGAAGTTCAACCTGCTGATGGGCCGAGAGCTGCAAAAAGATGCCGGCATGGCGACCCAGTGCGTGCTGATGATGCCGCTGCTGGTGGGTCTGGACGGTGTCAAGAAGATGTCCAAGTCCGCAGGCAACTACATCGGCGTCCACGACGCTCCGGGCGAGATGTTCGGCAAGATCATGTCCATCACCGACGATCTGATGTGGAACTACTACGAGCTGCTCTCCTTCCGTCCGCTGGCTGAAATCGAAGAGTTCAAGGCAGGCATCGCTGCCGGTACTCTCAACCCGCGCGACGTGAAGATCTGGCTGGCCAAAGAGATCATCGCCCGTTATCACGACGAAGCGGCGGCCGAAGCGGCCCACGAAGATTTCACCCAGCGCTTCTCCAAGAACGCCATTCCGGACGAAATGCCGGAAGTCGAGCTGGCTCTGGAAGGCGAAGGTCTGGCCATTGCCAACCTGCTGAAAGAGGCGGATCTGGTGGCCACCACCTCCGAAGCGCTGCGGATGATCAAGCAGGGTGCGGTCAAGGTGGATGGCGAGAAGCTGGAAGATGGCAAGGCACTCATCGGTGCCGGTACCGCCGTCTATCAGGTCGGCAAGCGCAAGTTTGCCCGCGTGACTGTCAAATAAGCAGTACCGTCAAATAAGCCGTCGCATCAGGCAAGCTGGCCATCAAACCGGTTCAAGCTTGTTCAACAGGGCCTCCTTCTGGAGGCCTTGTTGTATCTGGGCGGCACGGATCTGGGCGATAAAGTGCCGCAGCACGGCACTGCTTGGGTGTGGCCGTGTTGCCAGACTGATGCTGGTCATCATGCCGTTGCCCTCAATGGGGTGATAACTGACCCCGAGCGGGCGCAGCGCCGCCACCGAGCTGGGCACCAGAGTCACGCCAAAGCCCGCCTGCACCATGCCGACGGTAGAGATCACCTGCGGGCATTCGGGCCCCAATATAGGCTCGAACCCCGCCTCCCGGCAGAGACCCACGATGCCGTCATAGAGCCCGGGCCCGATGGCGTGGGGAAACAGAATAAAACTCTCGTCCTTCAGGCTGGCCAGTGGCAAGGGGCCCGGCTTGGCCTTGGGATGGCTGGTCGGCAGGGCGATCAGCAGCGGCTCCTGCTCGATAAGGTGGTGGGCAAAGCCCTCGCTACCGCGGCAGGGGAGCCGCAAGATGGCCGCATCCAGCCGATCGTTGCGCAGCGCCTCCACCAATGCCGGCATGGTGCCCTCCTGCGGGCTGAGGGCCACCTCGGGGTAGCGCTCCCGATAGTCGTGCAACAGGGTCAGCACCGCAGGGTGGAGCACGGTGGAACCGGCGAAGCCGATCCTCAGCGCCCCCTGCTCGCCCCGAGCAATCCGCTTTACCTTCAGTTTTGCCGCATCGGCCAGCGCCAGGATCTGCGCCGCATCCCGATAGAGGCTCTCGCCCGCCTCGGTCAGTTCGACACTGCGGGTCAAACGGCGCAGCAGAGGGGTGCCCAGGGTCTCTTCCAACTTGCGGATCTGCTGGCTCAGGGGCGGCTGGGCCATGTTGAGTGATTCGGCTGCGCGGGTGAAATTCTGCTTTTCAACAACGGCCATGAAGTAGCGGAGCGTACGAAGTTCCATATCGATTGAGTCTCAAAGTCATGGGATCAGCGTATTGGTGTTGAAATGTGAACCAAGTCACCATTGGATCCGAACGCTAACAGGATTCACGGTGGAGGTGAAACCCGAATGGAACATATTGCAACATCTGACAGTGCCGGGTGCAGCTGTGCCCTCGAAGTGAGCCAGCAGTTTTCCCGCTGGCGCAGGCAGCATGACGGTGGTGAGATCTACCAGAGTTCCCTGATGAGCGCCCTGCTGGCGGGGGTCTACGAAGGGGAGACCACCATGAGCGAGCTGCTGCGCCACGGCGACTTTGGCCTCGGCACCTTCAATCACCTCGATGGTGAGCTGATCGCCTTCGAGCGCCAGATCCACCAGTTGCGCTCCGATGGCTCGGCCCGTCCCGCCCGCGCCGATCAGAAGACTCCCTTTGCGGTGATGACCCATTTTCGCCCCTGTCTGGAGCGTCGCTTCGACCATCCCCTAAGCCGTGACGAGATCCACCAGTGGGTGGATCGGCTGGTGGGCTCCGACAACGTCTTCGTCGCCCTGCGCCTCGACGGCCAGTTTGAAACGGCCAAGGTACGTACCGTGCCGCGTCAGGAGCCCCCCTATCGCCCCATGCTGGAAGCCATCGAACAGCAACCGCTGTTCCGTTTTGCCGCGGTGGCGGGGACTCTGGTGGGTTTTCGCTGCCCGCCGTTCGTGCAGGGGGTCAATGTAGCGGGCTTTCACGAGCACATGATCACCGCCGATCGCAAGGGGGGCGGTCATCTGCTCGACTACACCATGGCCCACGGCACCCTGCGACTTTCTGTGGTGCGTCACCTCAATCTGGCCCTGCCATCGGATCCCGCTTTCCGGCAGGCCGACCTCAACCCCGCCGATCTCGATCGCGCCATTCAGGCCGCCGAAGGCTGATAGACAAGGAGCAATATCATGGAAAACAGACAGTGGAAGTGCGGTGCCGAGCTGGTGGTTCGTCATCTGGAGGCGCAAGGGGTCAAGCAGGTGTTCGGGATCCCGGGGGCCAAGATTGACCGGGTGTTCGATGCGCTGGAGGACTCCCCCATCGAGACCATAGTGGTGCGCCATGAGGCGAACGCCGCCTTTATGGCGGCCGCCGTGGGGCGCCTCACTGGCAAGGCGGGGGTGGCGCTGGTCACCTCGGGCCCCGGCTGCTCCAACCTCATTACCGGGTTGGCGACTGCCACCTCGGAGGGGGACCCCATGGTGGCGCTGGGCGGTGCGGTGCGCCGTGCCGACGGCCTCAAACTCACTCATCAGAGCATGGATACGGTCAACCTCTGCCGTCCGGTCACCAAGTTCAGTGCCCAGGTCAACAGCGGGGCGGCGATCTCGGAAGTGATGGCCAACGCCTTTCGTGCCGCTGAGCTGGGACGGCCAGGGGCTGCGTTTGTCAGCCTGCCGATGGATATCATCAACAAGCCGGTACAGGGCAATGTGCTGGTGCCCCGCGAGGTGCCGGAGCCGGGCTGTGCCGATGAACAGAATATGGAGCAGGCATTGACCCTGCTGCGCAACGCCCAGAATCCGGTGGTGCTGCTCGGCCTGATGGCGAGCCGGCCGGAGAATGCCGAGGCAGTGCGCGCCTTCCTCGACAAGGCGCGGCTGCCGGTGACCGGTACCTATCAGGCTGCCGGGGTGGTGGACAGCTGCCACTTCGATGACTTTGCCGGACGGGTGGGGCTGTTTAACAACCAGCCGGGGGATCAGCTGCTGGCAGGGGCCGATCTGGTGATCTGCATCGGCTACAGCCCCATCGAGTACGACCCCGTGCTGTGGAATGGCGATCGGGAGCGGCGCATCCTCCATATCGACGTGCTGCCAGCCGATATTGACAGCAGCTACTGCCCGACTGCCGAGCTGGTGGGGTCGATCCGCGCCAACCTGTTGCAGCTGACCCGCATCATGGGCAATCCGAAAATCCGTCCCCCCGAGGTGGATCGGCTGCTGCAAGGGGTACGCCAGCAGCGGCTGCGACTGGCAATGCGGGCCGACGATCTGCACGGCAATCCGGTTCACCCCTTACGTATCGTGCGCGAGCTGCAGGATCTGGTACGCGACGACATGACCCTCTGCGTCGACATGGGCAGCTTCCATATCTGGATTGCCCGCTACCTCTACAGCTTCCGTGCCCGTCAGGTGTTGATCTCCAATGGTCAGCAGACCATGGGGGTGGCACTGCCGTGGGCCATCGGTGCGGCGCTGGTGCGGCCGGGTGAGAAGGTGATCTCGGTATCGGGGGATGGCAGCTTTATGCAGTCGAGCATGGAGCTGGAGACGGCGGTGCGGCTCAAGAGCAATATCGTCCACATCATCTGGGTTGATAACGGCTACAACATGGTCGCGATGCAGGAGCAGCAGAAGTATTGCCGCACTTCCGGCGTCTCTTTTGGCCCCATCGACTTCAAACGCTATGCCGAATCGTTCGGGGCGGCCGGGTTTGCGGTGCGCTCGGCCGACGAGCTGCGCGCCACCCTGCGTGCTGCGCTGGCGGTGGAGGGGCCAGCTGTGGTAGCCATTCCGGTGGATTACTCCGACAACCCGGGGCTGATGGCCCAGCTCAGGCCAGAAGTATTGGCATAAGTGTGGGCAGCGGTGTTGGCCTGAATCCCTGTGTAAGGGCAGGCAGACCCGCCCATATAGCAAAAACCGGCATCAATGGATGCCGGTTTTTTATTGTTTTGCGGGATTGGTGGCCTTAACGGGCCAGCTGGACGGCGGCGCGTGCGCGGGCCGGTTGCGGGCGACGCTTGTTTTTTGGCGCGCAGGCCATCTTCAGGCGCAGCCACTCGCGCCACAGCAGCCAGCAGAGCGGCAGGGTGAGCAGCAGCACGGTCGCGGGCTGGGCCATCAGCACCCCATCACGACCCCACAGTTGCGGCAGCAGGAAGATGAGCGGCAGCAGCAACACGGTTTTGGCGATGGAGATGACCAGCGCCTGACGGGTACGTGCCATGGATTGCAGCAGCACGATGCCGAACATGATGATCCCCTCCAGCGGAATGGCGCCGAGGTTGAGGGTCAGACTGCTGATGGCGGCGGCCAGCAGCTCGGGATCCTTGTCGCCGGTATAGAGCATGGCGACCTGTCCCGGCAGCAGCTGGATGGTGAGCCACACCAGCATGCCGTAGATAAAGGTGAACTTGAGCCCCATCTCCATCAGGTACTTGAGGTTGCGGTGGCGCTTGGCCCCTGCCGCCTTGCTGATGAGCGGCTGAATGCCGAAGGCGAGCCCCTGCAGAATGACGATAAAGACAGCTTCGGTGTAACCGGCCACGGTAAAGCCCGCCAGATCCTTCACATTGCCGTACACCATCAGCTGGCTGTTGTGCAGCATCAGCAGCAGGCCGAGGTTGAACTGGGCAATCAGGCTCGGCAGACCGGTAAAGAGCAGGTGCGGCATGGCGGGGAGGTTGGGCACCAGATCCCGCCAGCTGAGGCGCAGCCGCGCCCAGGGGGTAAAGAAGTAGCCTAGGCCGATCAGGCTCACCGCACCCTCTGCCATCAGGGTGGCTTGCGCGGTCCCGATCAGTCCCAGCCCCAGCCGACCCACCATGATGTAGTTGAGGATGATATTGAGCACGGCGCCGCTGCTCACCAGCACCATGGCCAGTTTCGGGCGACCATCGTTGCGCAGCAGATAGGGCACCGCCAGATTGCTGGCCAGCAGCAGGGTACCGCCGCCAATCCAGGTGAGGTAGTCACTCGCCTGTTTCCAGGTCTCGGTGCCCTGTTCAATCCCCAGCCCCAGCAGGATATCGGTGTGGGTGTAATAGAGCAGCACCGGCGCAACGCCCCCGAGTCCGGCCAGCAGCCAGAGGGCGTTGACCAGCGCCTGACGGGCCAGCGTGTCGTTTTTCGCCCCTTGCTGGAAGGAGATGGCAGTGGCCGCCCCCATGCTGATCATGGCGGCCAGACCGATCAGCACCATGATGACCGGATAGACCAGGTTGATCCCGGCGAGGCCAGCGGCACCGACATAGTGGCCGACGAAGATGCCGTCGATGAGGTAGTAGGCCCCCGAGACCAGCATGGCAAGAATGGAGGGGAGGGCGTAAGCCCAGAAGCGACGGGTCATGGCCCGTTGCCGCAGTGTTAAATAGGCAGACATATCTGTTCTCTCGGGGAGTTCGATTATCGAACAGCTAGTCTAGATTAATACTTATTTGGTGATAATCAGGGTTTCACTTGATGAATTGCTGAGTATTACTCACTAATCCGGGGTTTTGGTAGTGGGCCTTGAGCATGTCGATCAGGATGCGCAGCCCGCTGCCCAGTTGATGCCGACTGGGATAGAAGAGGTAAAAGCCGGCAAAGGTAGGGCACCAGGGCTCCAGCACGGTGAGCAGTTTCCCTTCCGCGACCTTTTGGCTTACCTCCTCTTCCAGACAGTAGGCCAGTCCCAGCCCCGCCTCGGCGGCGCCCAGATAGAGGGCCGGGGTGCTGGTGGTGAGCGGCCCGGTCACTTCGATCTCCAGCATGGTGCCATCGGCGGCAAAGGCCCAGCGATAGTGGTGGTGCGGAGTGAGGCGATAGCCGATGCAGGCGTGGCGGCTCAGCTCGCTCGGGTGTTCCGGCGTACCGTGCTCCGCCAGATAGGCCGGGGAGCCCACCACCAGATAACGCTGAGGCGGGCCGAGGGGGATGCCGATCATCTCCTTGGGCAGCAGATCGCCATAAAAGAGCGCGGCATCGTAGCCATCTTCAATCAGCCGGGGCATCAGCTCCTGCTCCACCACCTCCACCTGCATCCGCGGATAACGGGCCAGATAGTCGATCAGCACAGGTGCCAGCAGGCTGTCGATGGCGCCGCGCGGAGCGCAGAGCTTGAGTCGTCCCACCGGTTCATCGCTGTTGCGGGCCAGCTCGCAAAGCGCCTCTTCAAGAGTATTGAGGGTGGGGAGCAGCTGCTTGAGCAACCGCTGGCCCGCTTCTGTCGGCACCACGGCGCGGGTGCTGCGGTTGAGCAGCCGCACCCCCAGCCTTGCTTCCAACCCCTTCAGGCTATGGCTGAGGGCGGAGGCGGAGACCCCGAGTTCGAGGGCGGCCTTGCTGAAACTGCGGTGACGGGCGACGGCGGCAAACACCGCCAGTTCGGCGAGATCGGTACGGGTAATGGTCATCATCAATCAACAAAAAGGCGTGAGTCACAAGGGTACGCCAAGGCCGTGTCGCACACAATCCGCGCTAAATGGGTGGCTTGTTGCAAATATGTAGCTGCTCGCAGGCCATTGATTCCAGTGAAACTAAGTTGAATTGTTAAAAAAAACTCACAATAAGGCGCTTTGAGTGTGATCTTGGTCGTCCGAAAGGCGACCAAAATCAAACTTTGGTTGATTAATTCAAAAAAACGCTGTGATTAATAAGGGCATTTAATTAAAGTCAGCCCATCAAGAGTGGCGCACGTTAATCGGTTGTTAAGTGAGACGGGCGCCGACCCTCAGGGTCAAAATCTCGCACTGTTGTTTGTTGCAATCCTGTTGTCACAAGGAGTGATGGCCAGGTTGCCGGGGGGCGAGAGGTTAATATCAAGGACGGACAGCAGGCGTTCCAGGGAGATGGAACCGGGCCAAGGCCCGACCAAACAAGAATCCCATTTTCCTAGATGACAGGAACAACGTATGTCTGACATGAATATTGCAGCTGATGGTCGTTTAGCCAGCAACACCTCCCGCGGCGTCAACAAGGCCGATGTGGTCTGGATGCTGGGTCTGTACGGTACCGCGATCGGTGCCGGTGTGCTCTTCCTGCCAATCAACGCCGGTGTAGGTGGCCTGTGGCCGCTGGTTGCCATGTTGATCCTGGCGCTGCCGCTGACTTTCTTTGCTCACCGTGGTCTGACCCGCTTCGTGCTGTCCGGCTCTACCCGTGATGGCGACATCACTGAAGTAGTAGAAGAGCACTTCGGCAAGACCGCAGGCAAATTCATCACCCTGCTCTACTTCTTTGCCATCTACCCGATCGTGCTGATGTATTCAGTTGCCATCACCAACACCGTCGAGAGCGTGATTGTTCACCAGCTGGGCATGTCTGCACCTCCCCGTGCCGTTCTGTCACTGGCCCTGATCCTCGGTCTGATGGCGGTTGTTCGTCTGGGCGGCCAGGTTATCGTCAAAGCGATGAGCGTGCTGGTATTCCCGTTCGTGCTCACCCTGATGGGTCTGGCGTTCTACCTGATCCCGCACTGGAACGGTGCCATCATCACTGAAGCTCCGGCCCTGTCCGACGCCTTTAACGGTGACTTCATCAAGACCCTGTGGCTGGCTATCCCGGTAATGGTGTTCTCCTTCAACCACTCCCCGATCATCTCCTCCTTCGCGGTGGACAACAAAGGTCGTTACGGTGAAGGTGCCGAGAAGAAGTGCAGCAACATCCTGCTGGGTGCCCACGTCATGATGGTGATGACCGTTATGTTCTTCGTATTCAGCTGCGTACTGAGCCTCTCCCCGGCTGACCTGGCTGCTGCCAAAGAACAGAACATCTCCATCCTGTCCTACCTGGCCAACCACTTCGATAACCCGGTTATCGGTACTGTGGCTCCGCTGATCGCCATGGTTGCCATCAGCAAATCCTTCCTGGGTCACTACCTGGGGGCGCAAGAAGGCATGAACGGCCTGATGGCCAAGGCGCTGCGCGAGAAAGGCAAGAACGTTGACACCAAGCAGCTGAACAAAGTCACTGCCGTGTTCATGATCCTGACCACCTGGGCCATCGCTACCATCAACCCGAGCATCCTCGGCATGATTGAAGACCTGGGCGGCCCGATCATCGCAATGCTGCTGTTCCTGATGCCGATGTACGCCATCACCAAGGTTCCGGCCATGCGCAAATACGCTGGCAACATCAGCAACGGCTTCGTGACCATCATCGGCCTGATCGCCATGTCCGGTATCATCTACAAGCTGATTGCCTGATAACTCCGGTTACCAAGTTGAATGAAGAAGCCGCCTCGCAAGAGGCGGCTTTTTTTATGGCTGTTTGGGGCGCCGAGCGGATGCGGTATCGCTACTTCATCAGCTTCTTCACCTCGTCGTTGGCCAGCGCCTTGTTGAATTTGTCCCGCGCTTCTTTCCCCTTGGCGGAGTTGGTAAAGCAGACGTGGAGGGACTTGTCCTCGAGGATCTTGCCGTTGAAGCCGAGGTTGGCGGCAACGTCCTTGAGTTGGGGATCGCTCTCCAGCAGATAGGTCATCACATTCTGGTCGATGACCGCCAGATCGAGCCGACCGTTGCCGAGCTTGAGCAGGTTCTGGCTGTCCGAGCTGGTGGCGTCAGCCGAGAGTGCCTTGCTGGCCACTTTTTCGTCGAACTCGGTGGTATTCACATAGCCGGTGACGACACCAATTTTCTTGCCCTTGAGGTCATCAAGGCTTTGCCAGGTGACCGGCTGATCGGCTCGCTGGGCAAAGCCGAGAGGGCCGTTACCTATGGGGTCGGAGAAGAGGCAGCTGCTCTTGGGGTCGAGATACTCGGGGAAATAACCCAGTACCTCGGGGTTGTTGGTCGCCTCGTCCACGGCCCGTTGCCAGGGATAGAACTTGATGGTCAGCGGGTCGCCAGCCAGGGCAAAGGCTGCGGTCACCACCCGACTGCTCTTGCCCTGCTCAGGGAGGCTGGCGCTGGTGTAAGGGGGCCATTCAAGGCTGGTCAACACTGCCGCCTGCGCGGCCGACATGCCGAACAAGGGAAGAGTGGCCAGGGCGAGGTGCTTCCATTTCAGGCTCATAGGGATAACTCCTTGTGGTCAAACACCCCTTAAAGATAGCCCCCGGTGTCGATTGCGGATGCCGGCCATGGCTGACCGGCATCCGTGCCTCTATTTGTTGTCGATATTCTCCGACTGCCAGAGGGCATAGCCCTTGCCGGAGGCCGTGGTGGGCAGATCAATCTGCATCAGGTCGTTGCCGATGACAAAGGGGCCCGAGTAGCGGGCGCGCAGATCCTGCGCCAGATCCTTCACCCTGATCTTGCCGTTGAGGCCGATATGGCTGAACACGGTCAGCGCCGGTTTGGCTTCGTTCATTACCCGGGCCGCCTGCTCAGGGGAGGCGAGGTGACCGGCGATTGCCTTGTAGCCGGGGTTGGCCTTCATCTGCTCGGCAGAGGTCATGGAGACGCAGTGCACCAGCAGATCGGCCCCTTTGGCCTGCTTCACTACTTCGGGGCTGTAGCGGGTATCGCCGGAGAGCACCACGCTGTGGCCGTGGTAGTCGATGCGATAGCCGAATGACGGCTTGATGTTGACCCCGTGGTCGTTGTCAAAGGCAGTCACCTTGACCCCGTCATGGTTGTAGACCACCCCGGCGGTGACCTCGTGGCTGTTGATCTCCACCCCGTCCAGCGGCGTTCCCTCATCCTTGACCCGGGTGGCGATGTCGGTGGCGTAGGCCTGCTGCAAGCCACGGGCGAGAGCTGTGGTGCCTTTGGGGCCGTAGAGCTCCATCGGCGCGTGGCGCTGGCCATAGGCCGGTTGCAGCCAGCCGGTCAGCCAGAGATCCGCCAGCCCGTTGGTGTGGTCGGAGTGAAAGTGGGTGAGGAAGAAGGCGTTGACCCGGCCGATGGGGATATGCAGCTGCCACAGGCGAGTGGCGGAGTTGCGGCCAAAATCGAACACCAGCTTCTGGTTGCCCGCTTCGACCAGAGTGCTGTAGCCGCCCCGGCTGATCTGGGGCACCGGAGTGCCGGTGCCGAGCAGGCTGACCCGAAAGATATCGGGCTGGGCTTGAGTTGCTGAGGCAGGGGCATGGTCGTGGTTGCTGATAAAGCTGCTCTCGGCGGCCTGACTGGCGCCGCTGGCCAGCAGACCGACCAGTAATGCGGCCAGATAGGTGCTTTTCATGGGAATTTATCCTGTGGGGAAGGGACGGCATCACTATATTGGTAACCAAAAGTTAAATAAATTGACTGAAATCTATTTCTTACTAAACTTTTGGTTGTGAATCAGGGGCTTTGTCGCGGGCTAAATGGCCTTGAAACGGGCAAAAAGGAGGGGTTGTGGACCGATTGACCAGCATGCGTATCTTCACCCGGGTGGTGGATCTCGGCTCCTACAGCGCGGTGGCGAGCGAAGAGGGGGTCAGCGCCCAGATGGTGGGCAAGCATGTGCTGGGGCTGGAGCAGTGGCTGGGGGGCAAGCTGTTTCACAAGACCACCCGCCAGCAGACCCTGACCGAGCTGGGCCAGCTTTTTCTCGCTCGCTGCCAGCGGGTGTTGGAGGAGCTGGCACTGACCGAGTCGCTCACCCAGAATCTGCTGGCCGAGCCGGCCGGACGGCTGCGCATCGCCGCTCCCCTCAGTTTTGGCCACCACCGGCTGGTGCCGCTGCTGCCCGCTTTTCTCGACCGTTACCCCAAGCTGGATCTGGATCTGCAGCTTACCCCCCGCTGGGTCGATCTGGTGGAGGAGGGGTTCGATGCCGCCATCCGTACCCTGCGCCCGCAGGATGAGGCGCTGATTGCCCGTCCGTTGCTGACCCAGCACTACCGCCTCTGCGCGGCCCCCGACTACCTCAATCGCCACGGCGTGCCCCGTCATCCGGCCGATCTCGCCCTCCACCAGTGTCTGCACGGCAACTGGGGCGAGCACGAGCGCTGGCAGTTTGTTGGTGAGGATGGTCAGAGCGAGGAGGTGCGGGTTGCCTCGCGCCTGCGCATTAATCACTGGCCAGCCTTGCTGACGGCTGCGCTCTCGGGGGCTGGCATCACCTTGCAGCCGGCCGAACAGGTGCGTGAGCATATCGCTGCGGGGCGTTTGCTGCCGCTGCTTGGTCGCTATCAGAGCCCGGCCAAGACCCTCTACTTCATCTATCCGGCGGCGCGGCGGCAGGTGCTCAAGATCACCCTGCTGGGGGATTTTCTGGCCGAGTCCCTGCAAGCTGAGCCCGAGCCTGAATAAAAGGCTGCATATTCTCGCCACCGCGCTTAACCATCGTGCTTAACAAAGGGGCGGAGCAGGCCTAACATGGCGGGATGTTTTTCTAGTCGGGACAAAAGGATATGTCTGGGTTGAAAAAGGATCTCGGGCTCTGGCAGGGGATGGGGCTGCTCGCCACCTCGCTGCTTGGCACCGGGATCTTCGTGGTACCGGCGACCGCCGCCTCGCTGGCGGGTGGGGCCTCGCTCTGGGCCTGGTTGCTGCTGATTGCGCTGGTGCTGCCCATCGCCTTTACCTTTGCTCGCCTCGGCCGTCGCTATCCCCATGCGGGCGGCGCGCCGCACCTGATCGGCCTCGCCTTTGGCAACGGCGCCGAGCGCTTCTCCGCCTTCCTCTTTCTGGCTGTGCTGCCGGTGGGGCTGCCTGCCGCCCTGATGATTGCCGCCGGTTTCTGGCATGCCCTGTTCGAGATGGGGGAGTGGACCCTTTGGGCCATCCAGTTGCTCACCCTGCTCGGGGTCTTTCTGCTGGGGCTGCGCGGGGCGCGCTCCTCCGGCAACCTGCAACTGTTGATAGCGCTCGCCATTCTGGGGCTCACCCTGCTGATCTGGTTCAAGGGGGAGGTGAGCTGGCGCGATGCGGCCCGGCCGCTGCCTAGCGCGGATGAGTGGCCCCCTATGGCCACCGCGCTGGCGGTGATGTTCTGGTGTTTCGTCGGGCTGGAAGCCTTCGCCCATATGGGTGAGGAGTTCAAGCGGCCGGAGCGGGACTACCCCATCGCCCTGCTCGGCGGGGTGCTGCTGGCGGGGCTTATCTACTGGGTGCACTCGCTGGTGGTGCTCAAATATGGCCTCTACGGCGATGAGGCGAAAAACGCCACCGCCATCCCCTCCCTGCTGGCGCTGCTGTTCGGCCCCACCGCCAAGTGGCTGGTGGCGGTGCTCGGCTACCTATCCTGTTTTGCCAGCATCAACATCTACATTCAGGGCTTTGCCCGGCTTATTTGGAGCATGGCACGGGAAGGCAAGTTGCCCCCCTCGCTGGCCGTGCTCACCGCGCGCGGCGCGCCGCTGCGGGCGCTCGGCCTAGTGCTCGCCATCTGTCTGCTCTGCATCACCCTCATCATCTGGTTGCGACTGCCGCTCGATGAGCTGATCCGCTACGCCAACGGCAACTTCGTGCTGGTCTACCTGCTCTGCATGGCGGCGGGCTGGCGTCTGCTCGGCGGGGTGGGCAAGGGACTGGCGGGCGTGAGCGTACTGCTCTGCGCTCTGGTGCTGGTGGCACTCTCCACTCAGGTGCTCTATGCGGTGGTGCTCAGTCTTGGCTACGGCGGCTTCTCGTTGTGGCGGCGTCATCTGCGCCGCAGTCGTCAGCAGGATGCGCTCCCGCTGGCGAAGTAACGTCTCCCCGATTGTCGAAGAAATGAGAAAGCCCTGATGTTCAGGGCTTTTTGATTCCGGCATATGGGATGTTCATATGAATACTAGTTGGCATGCTATTTGCCGAAAAGTGCGGTGTCGGATCAACTCAACGGCGATTTATAGCCAAAAAAAGTGGGATCCAGCTCCCGTTTTGCTTAAAGTGATCCCTTCCGATCCCGGTGGTCGGAATGCCCGCAAGGATGCCCTTCAGACGTAAACAGGATGGCCTGGCCAGACTGACTCTCAGAGATGTGATTGCTTCGGTTCTCTTTTTATCTGTCACCTGTAGTGATAGCGCCTTGTTCCGTTCAGTCAGCCCGGGTTTTGCGTCTCTCTCATCGTGCATTGTCACCATCTGCAGCGAGTGAATCATGAGCGAATCGGTTTTTGAGATCCACGACTGGACCCTGAGCGTTGACGACAACATGTTGTGTCGCCCCGACCGTGAGGTCTACCTCGAACCCAGACTGGTCAATCTGTTGCGGTTTCTGGCCCACAATGCCGGCACCGTGTTTGGCCGCGATGCCCTGATCAACGAGGTGTGGGATGGCGCCGAGGTGACCGATCAGGTAGTGACCCAGTCCATCTTCGAACTGCGCAAGATCCTCAAAGATGGTCGCACCGATGCGACCGACTATATCGTCACCGTACCCAAGCGCGGCTACAAGCTGGTGGCACCGGTGCGGCCGTTGCAGGTGGTTTCCGTGGTGATGGCGGACGAGCAGCCCGCGCCCGCGGTCAATACCGCTCTCTCCGACAACCCGACGCTCTCCGATCTGAGCCCGCCCGTGGCTGAGCAGGATGATGATGCACAGCCCAATGTCGCCCCTTTTCCCGCCGGGCCCCTGACCCGCGCCATCTCTACCCATGCCAAGGATGCCCGCAGCCGCTGGAAGATGGTGAGTTTCGATATCTTCGTTGCCATCGTGCTGATCGCCATTGTCAGCATGCTCAGCTACCAGCACACCAGCCCCCAGGTACACGCCATGCTGGATCCCAATCTGCTGGTGTTCCGCTTCCACTCCGGTATGGATGACAACAACGAGAACGTGCGCCTCGCCGATGGCATTACCCGCGCCCTGATGGGGGAGGTGGCCGTGGCTACGCCGCTGCGGGTGCAGTATGGTGCCACCACTCTGATGGGGGGCATCATGCCCGGCAAGGAGCTGAGTGTGCGGGTCACCCGCCAGCCCCGTGGCACCTATCTCGATCTGGAGTATCGCAATATCAACACCAACCGGGTGCTGTTCAGCCATCAGTACCAGCTCAGTCGCCACAGTGTGCACGGCGTGTTGCAGGCCAGCAGCCAGGATCTGCTGCGCGCCCTCGACCAACCCGATGCCGAGCCGGGGATGGGCTGGCCGACCGATGATGCCTCCCTGATGGCGATGATGGAGGCGCAGTACTACATCAACAGCCGGGATCCGGTCGCCCTCAAGCGTGGCATCGATCTGCTGGAGCAGGCGCTGATTGCCCATCCGGATCAGCCGCTGCTGTTGGCGGAGCGCTATCTGGCGGGCGAGGCGCTGGCCACCTTGGCGGGCAAATCCGAGAGCGAACGGCTGCAGGGGATTGGCACCCATCTCGCCAGCGTGGTGCAAAACAGCGGCGCTCTCCCTGCTCGGGTGTGGGAGGCGTTGACCCTGCAGGCGCTCCTCAACGGCCAGCAACAGCAGGCCAACTATCTGCTGGAGAAGGCGGCGAGTCGCGGCCGCTCGGTGCTCTATTACATACTGCAGGGCAAGCTGGCGGAGCTGGACGGTCGTCCCGAGGCGGCGGGTGATGCCTACAGTCAGGCCTTTCTGATGGAGGCGACCGAGCAGACCTATCTGCTCTGCCAGCAGCTCGGTTTCTACAGCAATATGGAGAGCCTCACCCCGGCTCTGTTCAATGCGCTGGGTCAGAGCAAGGTGAAGCTCTTCTAACTCTGCAGTGTTGGTTTTCCCCCGGTCGGTGCGGTTGCCGGCCCCATCCACAGGCTGCCTTCGGGCGGCCTGTGCGGTTTCTGCTCGTCTCAATCCTGCTTCTTTGCCATTGGGGATAGTCGCTCTGGCGAGTCATGATTTATCCCCCACCGCTCCCCACTATCCCCACTTGCCTTGCCCACGGCATTCGTTGCACTCGCGTTTGTTCGGCTTTACGCCGTGTGCAGCTTGTGACATCTGCTCATGGTTGGCGGCGGGATAAGCTGTCTGTCTCGACCCATTTCTCATTGCTTACCGGTTATCGCCGTTGCGCTTTACCTCTGAGTTTGGATTGTGATGAGCCGAGCTGAGGGGCGAACAGGAGGTGAGTGGCCACTCAGGGTGATGGTCAGCTGGGCGTTCGGATGGTTACAAGGGGAGGGGGCGCAATGGGCGCTGCTTTATCCCGGGTTTATCTGACCAAAAATATCAAGACGGCGAGATAAGGGGGTTATCAAGGGGCAAAAACGGGTTGGCCGGATATCAAGGTTTTATCAAGAGGGCTGTGTGATGTGATGTCAATTTACTGTTTTTAAATGGTTTTTATCAAAAGTGACGAGGCGGCGAAAAAAGTTGCCTCATATTTTTATCCGTTAGCTGGTCTTTATGTTTTCCGGGGATGAGAGGCCTAGTCTGTGCCCATTCTTTGGCGGGGCGTTCCGCCAAATGTGTATGTGACGACCCGACCTTTTATAGAACCGGAGATCTTATGTCCCTCGATACGAGCAAGAAGATTGGCCTTATCGCCTGTACAGGTGTGGTGGCCGGCAACATGATGGGGAGTGGTATTGCGCTGCTGCCTTCGGCACTGGCCACCATCGGCTCCATCTCTGTCTTTAGCTGGGCAATCTGTCTGGTAGGCGCCATGGGCCTCGCCTTTGTCTTCGCCCGCCTTGCTACCAAGAACCCGCAAGAGGGTGGCCCCATTGCTTACGCTGGCGAGATCTCTCCGGTGTTCGGTTTCCAGACCGGTGTGCTCTATTACCACGCCAACTGGATCGGTAACCTGGCCATCGCCATTACCGGCGTCTCCTACCTCTCGGTCTTCTTCCCCATTCTCAATAGCCCAATTCCGGCCGCCGCAGCCACCATCGCTGCCGTCTGGATCTTCACCTTCGTCAACCTGCTTGGCGGTAGCTGGGTGAGCCGACTCTGTACTCTGGGTCTGGTGCTGATCCTGCTGCCAGTTGTCGGTACAGCGGTGATGGGCTGGGGTCATTTTGATGCCACTGTCTACAGCCAGAACTGGAACACCACCAGCGGCAGCGACCTGCATGCGGTCATCAGCGCCGTGCTGATCTGCCTCTGGTCTTTCGTCGGTGTTGAATCTGCCGCCGTCTCTTCCGGCATGGTGAAGAATCCCAAGCGCACCGTACCGCTCGCTACCATGCTGGGTACCGGTATCGCCGGTGTTATCTACATCCTCTCTACCCAGGTGATCAGCGGCATGTTCCCGGCCGGTGAAGTGGCTGCCTCCGGCGCCCCGTTTGCCATGGCCTCTTCCGCCATCTTCGGTAGCTGGTCTGCACCATTCGTCTCTGCCTTCACCGCCCTGGCCTGCTTCACCTCGCTCGGTTCCTGGATGATGCTGGTGGGCGAGGCGGGCAAGCGTGCCGCCAACGACGGCAACTTCCCGAAAATCTATGGTGAAGTGGACAAGAACGGCGTGGCCAAGAAGGGTCTGATCCTGGGCTCCCTCAAGATGACTGCCCTGATGATTGGCCTGACCGCCTTCACCTCCCAGTCCGCCCACGCTGCCGACCTCTTCAATGTGCTGACCACAGATGCGGTGTTGCTGACCATGCTGCCCTACTTCTACTCCAGCATTAACCTGATCCGCTTTGAGGGCATGACCTCCCGCAGCATCGGCGCCATGATCTTCTCCGGTGTGGCCTGTGTCTTCTGTCTGGTGGCCCTGATGGGCGCCAAGGGTTCCAACCTTACCGCTACCTTCGTGGTGTCGCTCATCATCCTGATGTTCTACGCCAAAAAACAGGGTCTGCGTCAGCACGACGCCCTGCTCAACGAGCAACCCAGCAACTAATTCCCCCTTTTATCTTCCGAGCGCTCTTCACTCACCATCCCTGATGGAGAGCGCCCCTTTACGTGTGGAGCATTACGATGAATATCATTGCCATCCTCAACCACCTGGGCGTTTTCTTTAAAGAAGAACCCATTCGCCAGCTACAAGCCTCCCTCGAGCGCAAGGGTTTCGAGGTTGTTTATCCGGTAGACGTCGCCGACCTGCTGAAACTGATCGAGAAGAACCCCCGCGTTTGCGGCGCCATCTTCGACTGGGACAAATACTCTCTGGGCCTGTGCAAGGAGATCCATGATCGCAACGAGAAGCTGCCGATCTTTGCCTTTGCCAACGACCAGTCCACCCTGGACATTCACCTGACCGACCTGCGTCTGAACGTGCACTTCTTCGAGTACCGTCTCGGCATGGCTGACGACATCGCCCTCAAGATGGGTCAGGCCACTCAGGAGTATCAGGACGCTATCCTGCCGCCGTTCACCAAGGCACTGTTCAAGTACGTGGAAGAGGGTAAATACACCTTCTGTACGCCGGGTCACATGGGCGGTACCGCCTTCCAGATGAGCCCGGCTGGCAGCATCTTCTATGACTTCTATGGCCCGAACGCGTTCAAGGCCGACGTCTCCATCTCCATGCCGGAGCTGGGCTCCCTGCTGGATCACTCCGGTCCGCACAAGGAAGCCGAAGAGTACATCGCCCGTACCTTCAACGCCGATCGCTCCTACATCGTTACCAACGGCACCTCCACTGCCAACAAGATCGTCGGTATGTACTCAGCGCCAGCCGGCAGCACTGTGCTGGTGGATCGCAACTGCCACAAGTCGCTCACTCACCTGATGATGATGAACGACGTGACCCCGATCTACTTCCGTCCGACCCGCAACGCCTACGGCATTCTGGGTGGTATCCCGCAGAGCGAATTCAGCCGCGACACCATAGCTGCCAAGGTTGCCGCGACACCGGGTGCCCAGGCTCCCCGTTACGCCGTCGTTACCAACTCCACCTATGATGGTCTGCTCTACAACACCGGCTTCATCAAGGAAGCGCTGGATACTCCTTACATCCACTTCGACAGTGCCTGGGTGCCTTACACCAACTTCAGCCCGATCTATGAAGGCAAGTGCGGCATGAGCGGTGAAGCGATGCCGGGCAAGGTGTTCTACGAAACCCAGTCCACCCACAAGCTGCTGGCGGCCTTCTCCCAGGCCTCGATGATCCACATCAAGGGGGACGTGGAGGAGGAGACCTTCAACGAAGCATTCATGATGCACACCTCCACCTCGCCGCAGTACGGCATCGTGGCCTCTACCGAGATCTCTGCTGCCATGATGCGTGGCAACACCGGCAAGCGTCTGATCAAGGACTCCATCGATCGCGCCATCTCCTTCCGCAAAGAGATCAAGCGTCTGCGTGATCAGAGCGAAGGCTGGTTCTTCGACGTATGGCAGCCGGACAACATCGACACCGTCGAGTGCTGGAAGCTGGATCCGAAAGATGACTGGCACGGCTTCAAGGACATCGATGACAACCACATGTACCTGGATCCGATCAAGGTCACCCTGCTGACCCCGGGTATGGGTCGTGACGGCCAACTGCTGGAGAAGGGCATTCCTGCTTCACTGGTCTCCAAGTTCCTGGACGAGCGCGGCATCGTGGTCGAGAAGACCGGCCCCTACAACATGCTGTTCCTCTTCTCCATCGGTATCGATCAGTCCAAGGCGATGCAGCTGTTGCGCGCCCTGACCGAGTTCAAACGTGGTTATGACCTGAACCTGACCATCAAGAACATACTGCCGAGCCTCTATCGTGAAGACCCGAGCTTCTACGAAGGGATGCGCATTCAGGAGCTGGCGCAGCGCATTCACGAGCTGACCAGCAAGTACCGTCTGCCGGAGCTGATGTTCAAGGCGTTCGACGTACTGCCGGAGATGAAGATGACTCCGCACGCCGCATGGCAGCAAGAGCTGGCCGGCAACGTGGTGGAAGTGCCGCTGCGTGACATGGTTGACCGCATCAGCGCCAACATGATCCTGCCGTACCCGCCGGGAGTTCCGTTGGTACTGCCGGGCGAGATGGTGACCCAGGATTCTCTGCCGGTGCTCGAGTTCCTCGAGATGCTGTGCGAGATCGGTGCCCACTACCCGGGCTTCGAGACCGACATCCACGGCCTCTATCGTCAGGCCGATGGCAGCTACACCGTCAAGGTGCTGCGTTAATCGACAGTGACAACAGTCGAAAGTGACAACAACGGGCCGCAAGGCCCGTTTTTCCCTCCGGAATTCCTGTTCTTATTGCGTGAGTCGCCAATCATGAAGCGAGTGCTCTCCATTCAATCCCACGTAGTCTTTGGCTGTGCCGGCAACAGTGCCGCCGTTTTTCCCATGCGTCGCCTCGGGATCGAGGTGTGGCCGATGAACACGGTGCAGTTCTCCAACCACACCCAATACCGCGAAGGCTGGCAGGGGATGGTGATGCCCGGCGGCCATATCCGTCAGCTGGTAAACGGCCTGGCGGAGATCGGTGTGCTGTCCGAGTGCGATGCGATCTTGAGCGGCTACCTCGGCTCGGCCGAACAGGGGGAGGAGATCCTGGCGGCGGTGGCCCGGCTCAAGGCGCTCAATCCGGCCGCCCTCTATTTTTGTGACCCCGTGATGGGTCACCCCGACAAGGGGTGCATAGTGGCACCCGGCGTCGCCGATTTTCTGAAAACCAGGGCACTGGCCTGCGCCGATATGCTGGCTCCCAATCTGCTGGAACTGGAACAGCTCACCGGCCGCGATATCCGCAATGTGCCGGAGGCCATCGAGGCGTGCCAGCAGCTGCGCGCGCAAGGGGTCAAGCTGGTGATGGTCAAGCATCTGGGCAAGGCCGGTTTTGCCATGGACCGCTTCGAGATGTTGCTGGTGTGCGAGGAGGGCGCGTTTCACCTCTCCCGCCCACTCTACCCTTTTGCCCGCCACCCCATCGGGGTGGGGGATCTGCTGAGCGCCACCATGCTGGCCAATCTGCTGGCCGGTTGTACCCCGGTAGCGGCGTTTGAGCTTACCAACGCCAGCGTGGATGCCGTGCTGGCCCGCACCTGGCTGGCGGGAGCTTACGAGCTGCAACTGGTGGCGGCCCAGCACGAGATGGCGCTGCCGCAGGTCTCCATTCGGGCGACCCGCCTCTGAGCTGGTTACGCCAACAGCAGAAACAACAAAGCCCTGATCATCAGGGCTTTTTATATTTCAGATTCGGGGAGAGGGCTTAGTCCTGCGGGCTTTTGAGCGCCTTGACCACATCCTCTTTGGGCTCCAGCTCCTTGACCTGATTGAAGATTTCCAGCTCCCCTTGCGGGCTGACGGTGTAGGCATCGGCATCCTGATAGCTGCCGCTGCCAGCGCTCTCTATGATGACCACCAGCTCGGGCTGCTTGTCGCCATTCAAATCGATCAGTTTCAGCTCCCGGATAAAGCCGTTGCGAGCCATCACCTTGCCATCCTGAAACTCATCCAGTGGAAATTGGGCGTTCTGGCCCGAGTAGAGCCGCACGTCATAGCTGCCGATGGAGGCTGGCTCACCGGCCCCCTGCGCCACCCGGATCACCTGCCCGGAGGGGAGGGTCAGTTGCTTGCTAAATGCCTCTTCGGCCTGTGCCGCCAGCGGCAGGGTCAGCAGCCCTGCCATCATCAATGCTCTGTTCATCTTGCAACCTCTTGCTGTCTGTTGAGTGCGGGCACCCGGGGAGCCCGCCGTGATGCTGTTACCAGATCTTCACCCGTTTCTGGGGCGGCAGATAGAGTTTGTCCCCCGGCTGGATGTTGAATGCCTCATAGAAGGCGGGAATGTTCGGCACCACGCCATTGACCCGGTACTCGGGCGGCGAGTGGGGGTCGGAGCGCAGCAGCATCTGCATCAGCTCGGGGCGATACATCCCCTTCCACACCTGCGCCCAGCCGAGGAAGAAGCGCTGTTCGCCGGTGAAGCCGTCCAGCACCGGCGCCTCCTTGCCATCCAGTGACAGCTCGTAGGCCTTGTGGGCGATGGTGAGGCCACCCAGATCACCGATGTTCTCCCCCAGGGTAAACTGACCATTGACGAACTGGCCGTTGATGGGCTCGAAGCGGTTGTACTGGGCCACCAGACGGCTGGTGCGGAAGCGGAACTCCTTGAGATCTTGCGGTGTCCACCAGTCGCGCATCATGCCGTCACCGTCGGATTTGGCCCCCTGATCATCAAAACCGTGGCCCATCTCGTGGCCAATGACCCCGCCGATGGCGCCGTAGTTGACCGCATCATCCGCCGTCATGTCGAAGAAGGGGGGCTGCAAGATGGCCGCCGGGAAGACGATCTCGTTGTTGCTCGGGTTGTAGTAGGCGTTCACCGTCTGGGGCGACATGTGCCACTCGTCCCGGTCGACCGGTTTGCCGAGGCGCGCCAGACTGTCTGCGTATTCAAAGGCTTGCGAGCGTTGCAGGTTGCCCACCAGATCATCCGGTTTGATGGTGATGGCGCTGTAATCCTTCCACTTGTCGGGGTAGCCGATCTTGGGGCGGAACTTGGCCAGCTTCTCGAGTGCCTGCGCCTTGGTCTCGGGCGACATCCAGTCGAGCTCCTTGATGCTCTGGCCGTAGGCGGTGCGCAGGTTCTCCACCAGCAGCTCCATCCGCTCCTTGGCCGCTGGCGGGAAGTAGCGGGCCACATAGAGCTGGCCGACCGCTTCACCCAGATGATCGTTCAGCACCCCGAGCGCCCGCTCCCAGCTGGCCCGCTGCTTGGGCGTGCCGCTCAATGTGGTGCCGTAGAAGGCGAAGTTGGCGCGGTCGGTCTCGCTGTCAAGATAGGGGGCGTAATCGGTCAGCAGTTGCCACTTGAGGTAGGCCTGCCAGTCGGCGATGGGAGTCTGGGCCATCACCTGATCCAGCGCGCTCAGATAGGTCGGCTGACCGATAATGAGCTCCGGCTGGCCAGCAATGCCTGCGGCATTGAGATAAGCCTGCCAGTCGAGATGGGGGGCGAGGCGTGCCAGTTCGCTGGCGGGGCGCTTGTTGTAGTTCTTCTCCCGATCCCGCAGGGCCACGTTGTCCCACTGGATGGTGGCGAGCCGGGTTTCGAGGGCCAGAATCCGCTTGGCCTTGCCGCTCGGGTCAGATTCCCCGAGGCGGCTCAGCATGGCGGCGATATGCTGCTGGTACTTCTGGCGCAGGGCCTGACTCTCGGGATCCTGCTTGAGGTAGTAGTCCCGATCCGGCAGTCCCAGTCCACCTTGATAGAGGTAGACAGCATAGCGGTCGGGGGACTTGGCATCGGCGTCGATCCAGATGCCAAACGGCGCGCCGCCGCCCATGCGGCCACTTTGGGCAAAGGCGCGGGCCAGCGCGGCCTGATCACCGATCCGGTCGATATCGGCCAGCGCCGGTGCCAGCGGGGTGAGCCCCTTGGCATCGCGGCCTGCCTGATCCAGATAGCTGGCGTAGAGATCGCGGATCTGCTGGGTCGGCGTGCCGGTGGCGGCCTCCTGCTTGGCCAGCCCCTCGACCAGCACCCGCACATCGGCGAGGGATTTGTCCCGCAGCATGTAGAAGGCGCCATCGGCGGGGCGATCGTCGGGGATCTTGGCGGTGGCGAGCCACTTGCCATTGACGTAACGGAAGAAGTCATCGCCGGGTTTGACCTGGGTGTCCATATTGGCCAGCGCCAGCCCGGAGTGTTTGGGGGAGTCTTGCGGTACCTGACTGCAGCCAGCCAGCAGGGCCAGTCCAATCAGGCCGGCCAGTAAGCTTTTCTTATTGTTCATCTTGTTTGATTCCAATTCCGATTGTTTGCTTCCCTGCCCATCTTCCTTGCTCCAACCGGTTATACGACCGCCTTGCGGCCAGCCTGGTGGAGAGGGCGGGCGAGCCTCACTCTAGCAGCAGTGTTGCAGCTTGATAAGCCCGACTCTGCTAAGATCGGCCGGTCCGTTTTGGGGAAGCCTATGATTTCTCATCTTTATTCTCGCTTTTGTCTGACTATGCCAGCGCCGGAAGGTTCCACCGGTCTGCTGGTGGCCTTCAGTGGCGGCCTCGACTCCACCCTGCTGCTGGTGCTGGCGGCGCAGTATGCCCGCGAGCACAGCCTGCCACTTCGCGCCCTGCACGTGCACCACGGCCTCAGTCCCCATGCCGATGAGTGGGTCGCTCATTGTGAAGCCGTGTGTCAGCAATTGGCGGTGGAGCTGCTGGTCGAGCGGGTAACCCTTGCCCGTGGCAATGGCGAGAGTCTGGAGGCGCAGGCGCGCACCGCCCGTTACCAGCGGCTGACTGCCCGGATGCGGGAGGGGGAGTGGCTGCTCACCGCCCACCATCAGGACGATCAGCTGGAAACCCTGCTGCTGGCCCTCAAGCGCGGCGCCGGTCTGCGCGGGCTGGCGGGGATCCTGCCAAGCCAGCCCTTTGCCGGCGGCCTGTTGCTGCGCCCGCTGCTCGATATGAGTCGCGCCGAGCTGGGAGAGGCGGCGGCGAGCCTCCCCTTTGGCTGGGTGGAGGATGAGAGCAATCTGGACGTGAGTTATGACCGCAACTTTTTGCGCCAGACGCTTATCCCCCAGCTCAAGGCGCGCTGGCCCGCCATGGCCCAGACCGCGGCGCGCAGCATGGCCCTGTGCGCCGAGCAGGAGGCGCTGCTGGATGAGCTGGCCGAGAGTGACTGGCAGCTGGCGGGCGAGGGGGAGGCGCTCCATATCGGTCCGCTGCACGCCCTTTCACCCACCCGGCGCAACAATCTGCTGCGCTACTGGATCCGCCGGCAGGGGGGCGAGATGCCATCCCGTGAGCAGCTTGCCCGGCTGTGGCAGGAGGTCGCGCTGGCGCGCGGCGATGCCAATCCCCAGCTCAACTGGGGGCGCCAGAGCTGTCGCCGTTATCAGGAGCGGCTCTATCTGGTGAGCCCTGACCTGCAACCCTGTCATCAGGTATTGCCGCTGACCGTGGGTGAGCCGCTGACCCTGCCGGACGGGTTGGGCGAGCTGGTGGTGCGCATGGCGGAGCACGGCGAGGGGCTGCTGCGTGCCCCCCGAGCGGATGAGCCGCTCTCGGTGCGTTTTCAGGTGGCGCCCGGGATCCCCCTCAAACCGGTGGGGCGAAGCGGCAGTCGGCGGATGAAGAAGCTGCTGCAGGAGTATGGCGTGCCTTCGTGGCAGCGGGGGCGCATCCCCATCCTTTACTATGGCGAGCAGGTGGCGGCGGTGGTGGGGCTCTTTGTTTGCGACGGCTTTATGGCTGAGGGAACTGGTCTGGTCTGCCACTGGCAGGGAAGCGGTACAGCCCCGGTTCTGCCCGAGCAGGATCTTGCCTGAGGTGATCGGTGTGAGCGGGGACCCCAAAAAAAGAAGCTCCGGTCACATGGCGTGCATGTGCCGGAGCAAAGAAGAGTTCGGGATTATTCGAGAAGGCCGGCTGAGCCGGCTTTTTTGCGAGCATAGAGGTGGTTGTCGGCCGCCTCGTAGAGGCTCGGCACATCGACCCCGGATTGCCAGCTGGCGGCGCCAAGGCTGCATCCGACCGAGAAGGTGCTGAGCTCCTTGTTGGTCATCAACATATGCTGCAGTCGCAGCCAGACCGGGCGCCACGCCTCGGGTTCGGCCGGTTGCAGCAGCAGGGCAAATTCATCTCCCCCGAGCCGGAAGGCTTGATCCGTGCTGCGGATGCACCCCTTGAGCAGCTGGGCGAAGCGGCTAAGCACCAGATCCCCCACTGGATGACCCCAAGTGTCATTGATCTGCTTGAAGCGATCGAGATCCAGCAGCACCAGTCCGTGGGGCTCGCGGCTATGCTGCTCGATGGCGCGGCCGATGGCTTCGTCAAAGTAGGAGCGGTTGCCAAGGCCGGTCAGGTGATCGAGCCGGACCAGCTGATCCAGTTTTTCCAGCCGCAGATAGAGGGGCAGCAGCAGGCAGAGCAGCTGATGGTATTGCATCAGTACCCGTTGCTGGCTGCCGCTCAGCGGGTGTTCCAGCTCGTAGTGGAGCTGGCCGAGCAGCTGGCCATGCTGACCGCGCAGCTCGAACGGATAGTTGTGCAGGTTGAGGGTGGCCAGCGGCGGGTGCTGGATCAGCACATGGGGCTGGCCACAATCGAGGTAGAGACCGTGGATCCTGACAATTCTTGCCGCACGATCGGCAAAAGTTGTCAGCAGACCGCCGAGATCGCTCTGCCCCAACAACTGCTCGAGCAACTGGTTGCGTTCAACGCTGGGCAACGGCGTGAGCCGCTCCATCTGGCGAACCCACTGCTCGATGCCATGGCTAAAGCCATTAAGTGACGACGTATTTTCCATGGTCTTCCACCTGTAACACCTGACTACTGTCTCCTCCCTGCAATTGGCATGCCCAATATATCTTTCCTGCCCGCCAGATCGGCTGACTAAGCTTAAGTCGATAAAAGGAGAGGGAAATTTGTACACCGACCTGTTGATCCTGCTGTTCGCCGCCGTGCTGCTGGTGGCAACTTTCCGGCGCCTCGGCTTGCCGGTCATCCTTGCCTACCTGATTGCCGGCGTCTTGCTCGGCCCCCACGGACTGGCGGTGATCACCGGCCAGTCGATCATGCAGACCATTGCCGAGCTGGGGATCGTCTTTCTGATGTTCTCGCTGGGGCTGGAGTTCTCCCTGCCGAAATTACTGGCGATGCGTCGGTTGGTGCTGGGGGTGGGGATGTTGCAGGTGCTGCTCACGTCACTGCTCTTCTTCGCCATCGGCTGGTGGTGGGGGCTGGGTCTGGCCCAGTCGTTGGTGGTGGCGGGAACGTTGGCACTCTCCTCCACGGCTGTGGTGATCAAGCAGCTCGGCGAGCAGAAGCAGCTCCATACCCGCCGCGCCCAGCTGGGGGTGAGCGTGCTGCTGTTTCAGGATCTGGCGGTGGTGCCCCTGCTGGTGATGATCCCTATCCTCGCCCAGCCGGAAGTGCAGGGCAGCGCCCTGGCCGCCGAGATCGCCTGGGCCACCCTCAAGGGGTTGTTTGCTCTCTTCACTCTGCTGGCGGTGGGCAAGTGGTTGCTGCCACTGCTGTTTCACGAGGTGGCGCGAGCCCGCTCCGACGAGTTGTTCGTGCTGAGTGCCCTGCTGGTGGCGCTGCTGGCTGCCTACATGACCCATTCGCTGGGGTTGTCGATGGCGCTGGGGGCGTTTCTGGCGGGGATGATGTTGGGGGAGTCCCACTACCGTCATCAGCTTGAGGTAGACATCAAGCCCTTTCGCGACGTGTTGATGGGGCTCTTTTTTATCACTATCGGCATGGCCATGGAGTGGGAGCTGGTGGCGCGGGCTTGGTGGCAGGTACTGATCTGCGTGGTGCTGCTGGTGCTGTGCAAATCCCTGCTGGTGCTGCTGGCCGGGCGGCTGATGGGGGAGCGCAAGCGCGACAGCATGGCCGCCGGCATCATGCTCAGTCAGGTGGGGGAGTTTGGCTTCGTGCTGCTGGCGCTGGCGCTCCACCACGGCTTGCTGGATCAACAACTGGTCTCCCTGCTGATCGGCATCGGCATCATCTCCATCGCCATGACCCCCTGGCTGGTGACTCAGGCCCATTCGCTGGCCCGCAGCCTGACCGACCCGGCGCTGCTTACCCGCTCCGAAGTCGCCCAGTCGGGCCTGAGCAAAAACCAGCACGTCATCATCGCCGGGTTTGGCCGGGCCGGGCAGACCTGTGCCCGCTTTCTCAAGATCGAGGAGATCCCCTTTCTGGCCCTAGACCTCGACCCCGAGCGGGTGAGCGAGGCCAAGCTGGCGGGGGAGCAGGTGGCCTTCGGCGACGCCAGCCGCCGCGATATTCTGCTGGCCGCCGGGTTGTTGCGGGCACGGCTGGTGATCATCACCTTTGATGATCGCAAGCGGGTGGAGGCGATGCTGGCACTGATCCGCGAACTGGCGGGGGATCTCAAGGTGCTGGTGCGCACCCGGGACGACAGCTTTCTGGAGCAGTACAAGCAGGCGGGGGCCTTCGAGGTGATCCCGGAATCCCAGGAGGGGGCCCTGATGCTGGTCTCCCACCTGCTGCTCAACTGCGATATCCCTATCGGCCGGGTGATCCGCCGGATGGAGCTGGAGCGCAGCAGCCAATATCGCTTCCTGCACGGCTTCTACTGGGGGGATCAGAGTGCCAGCAATCTGGAGGCGGATCAGCTGCTTGAACGTCTCCACCCGCTGTTTCTGCACGATCAGGCGTGGGCGGTAGGCCGTGAAGTGCGTGAGCTGCCGCTCGATGAGGTGCGGATCAAGGAGGTGCAGCGCGGGGATCAGAGTCTGGAACCCAGACCCGAGCTGGTGCTGGCAGCTGGCGATCGGCTGATCCTGTTTGGTACCGTGGTGGCGATGGAACAGGCGGAGCAGCGTTTGCTGGAGGGGCGCTGAGTCCCCTTGCACTCATCGGTTACCCCCTTTACTCCCGCTCTTTTGGTAGCCCTTCGATATCGAGGAAGGCGACGACCCGCTCCCGCTCCCTCAGGGTGTCCTGATAGCCCAGCTTGATCAGCTGCTGACAATAACCCGGATAGAACATCAAAAAGCTGGCCAGACTGCTGGTCTCATCCCCCTTCACACCCAGCACCCGCAACAGGCGGCGCAACTTTAGCGGCAGTTTGCGCAGATAGGCCAGTGCGATGGTGTCGAGATCCTGACTCGGTTTCAGCACACAGGTCTCCACCCGCTTCAGCTTGAGGCGATTGCGCTCCCGCTCAGGGATAAGATCCAGAGTCTGGTTGATGCGCCATAGCCGCTCCAGATCTGAGTTGAGGGTGTCGGTAAAGACCGTATCGAGCAGATGGCTGGCAATATTGGAGCTGGTGAGATGGCCGTGATGATGGGTCGGTGCCGAGTGGGCTGGCGGATCCAGGGTGATCAGCAGGATCCGCTCCGCCCCCAGATGGATGGCGGGGCTGAGCGGGCTCAGCTGGTGGATGGAACCGTCGCCGTAGAACTTCTCGCCGATTCGGGTGGCCGGAAAGACAAAGGGCAACGCCGAGGAGGCGAGCAGGTGCTCCGATGTAAGCACGGTGCGTACACCGCGCCGTCTGGCCCGCTCCCAAGGATGGTGGTCGGCTCGCCCCTGAAAGAAGGTGGTGGAGAGGCCGTCATCGTAATCCGACGCCGTGATGGCCAGCGCCTCCAGACTGCCGTAGAGGATGTTGTCATCGATGCGGTGATAGTCGATGAGCTGATCCAGCAGGCGGTGCAGCGGCGCGTTGTCAAAGAGGTGAAAGGCGTGGTTGGTGTGGGGATTGATCAGCCCCGCCGACCCCTCGTACATCAACCGCCACAGCAGGCGCCCGGGGTGAAAATCGAAGATGTGGTGAGTCTCGAAGCGGCGCCAGACCCACTCCAGCTTGCGTACCCCCAGATGGAAACAGGAGGCGTAGCAGGCGAGCGCGGTGACATTGATGGCCCCCGCCGAGGTCCCACACAGGATGGGAAAAGGGATGCCGAGATTGCGCGGGTAGAGCTCCGCAATCGCCTTGAGGGCACCGACCTGATAGGCGGCGCGAGCACCGCCACCGGTGAGCAACAACGCTGTATTGGGTCTGGCCATATGCTGGCGCCTTATTGTGTCCTGACAAGAATGTTCCCACTGACAAGTTAACTATAAGGCGCTGTATCAAATATAAAAACGGGCGCTCGCCCGTTTTTTCATGGCCCCATGTCAAAGGGCGCGGTGAGGATTTTCCGGCCGCGCCAGCTGATCGAAGGCGGCGAATACCGGAGCGCTGGCGAGGATGCGACCGTGGCCCAGTCCCCGGGTGCTCACCAGCCGGGTATGACCATCCTGACTGGCCCGCAAGGAATCGCCGTGCGGGGCAAATCTGTCCTCCTCGTCGTGCACTATCATCGCCGCGCCGCTGCGACTGGCGAGTCGGCTCAGCGGATCGACCGTGCTCAAGGGGTGCTGGTACTCCTGCTCAATCTCCTTGACCACCGCATCGAACAGCCGGATGGAGTAGCCGGAGCGTGCCACCATGCCGTATAGCTGGGGCACATAGTCGAGCACCGGCGAAATCAACAGCAGCGGCAGGGTATCGATTCCCGGCTGACGGCTGGAGAGGGTGACGGCGCCCCCCATGCTGTGGGCGATGACCCCGTGCAGTGGGCCTGCTTCGCTGGCCAGCTTGGTTGCCAGCTCGTCGAAGGCACGTACGAAGCGGGGTAGGTGGCCTGTGTTGCCTGCGCTCTGGCCGTGGGCCGGATGATCGTAGGCAATGGCGGTGAAACCCTGCGCGGCGATATGGCTCATCAGCGGATAGAACTGGCTGGCGCTGCCGGACCAGCCGTGCATCAGCAGCCACAGTGGTCCCTGACCGAGCCGATAGCTCATCAATACCCCTTCGCTGGTATGGACGGCCTGCTTCACCAGACCGGCAGGTTCGTGGCCACCCCGCTGGTTGCGCTGGGGGGTGAGCAGCAACTTGCTAGCGGTACGCTTGGCATGGGTGGGGGCGAGTCTGTGGTGCAACCGGGTGCCGATCCCCAGCAGCCATTTGCTCGGGCTGAAGCGGCGGGTGTTGAAGTAGATCTTGCTGCTCATGGTCATCCTGTGGTTTTTATGTTCGAACGGTCGTGCTTTTTTGTCGTTTTTAAAAAAGGATTGCCAGGAGATCAGCGCCAGCTGGCGAGCAGATCTTCCACTTCTGGCCAGAAGTGGCGGGCCGGATCCTGACACAGATTGAGGGCGTTGAACACCTGATCCGCCAGATAGAGGCCGTAGAGGCGGTAGACGGCACGCCAGGGATCCATTCCCTCGCGCCACTCCCCCTCCAGCTGTCCCTGTGCGACCTGACGAGCCAGATAGTCGAGCCAGAAGCGCACCAGCTGGCGGGCTGCCTGCTGTACCTCGCCCTCCTGCGCCGAAGTCCAGGCATCGAGAAACATGCAGCGTCCGGCAAAGCTCTGGTTCCAGGCCAGCCAGGCCTGCAGCAGGGCGATCAGCTTGTCGTGCTGGCTCTGGTGTTCCTGCTGGCGCACCGGCTGGATCACCCGCGCCCGAAACACCTCGGCTGCGTACTCCAGCACGGCGATCTGCAGATTGTCGCGAGAGTGGAAGTGGGCGAACAGGCCGCTTTTCGACATCTCGCAGGCATTGGCCAGCGAGCCGATGGTCAGGCTCTCCAGCCCTTGCTGGCTCGCCTGCTCGAAGGCTGTCTGCAAAATGTTTTCCCGGGTCAGGCGCCCCTTGCTCATCACGATCTCCTCATGGCTGGTGGCAGCATAAAGTACGATCGTGCTATTTGTCGAGCGGCAGATAAGTGGCGTGCTGGATGGGAGGGCTCAACCCTCCTTGATATCCATCTGCTGCAACGCGATGACCGCCTGAGTGCGGTTCTTGACCCCGAGTTTGCGGAAAATAGCTGTGATATGGGCCTTGATAGTGGCCTCGGAGACATTGAGCTCCCAGGCAATCTGCTTGTTGAGGCTGCCATCGCGCAGCATGATCAGCACCTTGTACTGCTGGGGGGTGAGGCTTGCCAGCTTGCTGGCGAAATCGGGGCCATCTTCCGATTCGGGATGGAGCGAGATCCCCTCCGGCACCCAGTTATCGCCCCCGATCACCGTATTGAGGGCGGTGACCAGCTCCTTCATTGGCGCCGATTTGGGGATGAAGCCGAGCGCGCCAAGGCGCAACACCTGCTGGATAATGGCAGGGTCTTCCGAGGCGGATACCACCACGACCGGTAGGTCGGGATACTGGCCGCGCAGGTGAGCCAGCCCTTCAAAGCCGTTGGCACCCGGCATCTTGAGATCGAGCAGCAGCAGGTCGACCTCCGGATGCTCGCCGAGGAGGTGGGTAAGGCTGTCGATGGAGTCCGCTTCCAGCAGATGGGCATCGTTGATGGCCATGTGCACCGCTTGATAGAGGGCGCCCCGAAACAGGGGGTGGTCATCTGCGATGACGATGGTAAATTGGCTGTCCATATCTCAGTTAATGGCTCACATGGTTGCTAACTGATTGTTTTGAAAAATCAAACTAGCATCGCTCACCAAGAGGGTCAAACCCGCCGGTGCGCAAATGTGAAGCGACCATCGGATGTTTTGCCATCAAGGGCAGACAGGCCGGTCGCAGGCAACTCATGCAGGAGGCAGCAGATGGGATCCTTGGTATTGGCGGTGGGCACCGGCTCCACCTGGGCGATGCGGACGGCACTGGTGCTCGCCATGAGCGGGCTGACGTGGCAGGAGCAGGTGTTCGATCTGGAGGATGCCAAGTCGCTGGCGCGGCTCAAGCGGCTGGCACCGGCCGGTCTGGTGCCCTGGCTCGAACACGATGGCGTGCGGGTTCACGACTCGCTGGCCATCGCCGAATATGTTCACGAGCTCTGTCCCGAGCGCCAGCTCTATCCGGTTTCGCTGGCCGAGCGGGCACTGGCTCGCAGTCTCTGCGCCGAGTTGCACGCGGGATTTCGGCAGATCCGTTCTCTGCTCCCCTTCTTTCTTGGGGCGCCAACCCGTATCGATCCTCCGGTGGAGGCGGTCGGCGAGCTGGCTCGCTTGCAGGAGATCTGGTCGCAGGCGCGGGGCCCCTTCTACTTTGGCGAGGTGGGCATTGTCGATGCCTTCTATGCGGTGATGGCCTATCGGCTGGCCAGCTACGGCATCCTGTTGCCCGGTCAGGCCGGAGCCTATCAGCAGGCACTGCTCTCTTGGCCTCTGTGGCAAGAGATGTTGGTCAAGGCGCGGTTGCAGTGGCCGGTGGCAGCGCGCCAGTCACAGTGAACCGTGGCAGATAGATAAACGAAAGAGGGGAGCCAGTGGCTCCCCTCTCTGTTGCTGGTGAATGTGGCTCAAGAGTTACTTCTGCCGACCGGCAAAGACCACCACCACCTTGTCATCCCCCTTCTCCCGCACGAAGGCGTAGGGTGCATCCGAGAGTTTCTGGTGACTGCCTGCCGCAATAGCCGGATGGGCGGCGCGGAACAGGCCCAGTTGCTGCCAGTGCTTGACCAGCTCAGCCTTTTCTCCGCTGGCCAGCTCCTGCCAGTTCATATCCGAGCGCAACGCCTGATCGAACACTCCGCCATCCTTGGCAAGCCCCCGGCCGGACTCGTCGCCATAATAGAGCTGGATGCCGCCCGGCAGCAGCATAAAGCTGTTGGCGACCCGGCGCTGTAGCGGCACATCCTGATAGTCGCCAAAGAACAGCTTGGTGTCGTGGGAGCTGATGTAGCTCAACACGTTGAACTCGGGATCCTGATTGATGCGGCTGGCGTAGCTGGCATAGGTGGGCTCGGCGCTGGCCATGCACTGGGCCTGTGACAGTGCGAACTCGCGCTGATAGTCGAAGTTGATCAGGGAATCGAAACCGTTCTGATACCAGAAATCCTTGGCCACCCCGTGATCCCACACCTCGCCCACCATGTAGAAGGGCAGATCGTCGAGGGCCTTGCTCGGGTTCGCAGTCTTCCACTCCTTGAGCGCAGCGGTGCCCGCCTGCTTGAGCTTGGCCCACACTTCGGGCTCCAGATGCTTGACTGTGTCGGCGCGGAAGCCGTCGATGCCAAAGCGGCGCACCCAGTCGGTGTGCCAGGCGATGAGATAGTCACTCACGGTAGCGTCGGGTAGCGCCTTGGCGAGGGTATCTTTTTTCGCGGCCAGCAACGGCGGCAGCCCTACCGGTTTGGTCGATTCGGTGAGAAAGTCCGGCAGCCCCGCCACCGAGCCGGTCACATCGTCGGTGCCGGGCTGCGGGTAGCCGGGCAGACCGGCACGCACCCAGTCACCGCTCCACCATTTGCTCCACGCGGGTGATTGATAGTCGATGAACTGGTTGTAGCCATGCCAGTTGAGGCCGCCGCTCGGGCGCCACTGGTTCCAGACGGTTGGCAGTTTGCTGCTGTTCTGGGTCAGTTCGGTGAGCCCCAGATCTTGCAGATCGGCGAGGGTGGCATAACCGGCGTGGTTCATCACCACGTCGAGGATGATCCGCATGCCGCGCTTGTGGGCCTCGTCCACCAGGGTTTTCAGGCTCTCTTCATCGCCGTAGTTGGGGTCAATCTTGGTGAAGTCGAGCGCCCAATATCCGTGGTAGGCGTAGAAAGGGAAGTTGCCCTGCTCGCCACCGCCGATAAAGCCGTGCACCTGCTCCACCATGGGGGTGATCCAGATGGCGTTCATGCCGAGGCTCTTGATGTAGTCGAGCTTCTCGGTCAGCCCCTTGAAGTCACCGCCATGCCAGGTGGCTACCTCATCCTGACCATCCTTCTGGCGGCCGAAGCTCTGGTCGTTGGCGGGGTCGCCGTTGTGGAAGCGATCGGTCAGCAGGAAATAGACGCTCGCCTGATCCCAGTTGAACGGTGCTGGCTTGGCTGCCTTGACAGACTCGAGCAGCAGCAGGCCGCCGCTCTCTTTACTCGGGGTCAGGGTCAGTTTGCCCTGTTTGACCACCGCCTCTTGTTTTGAGTAGGCATCCCTCAGTCGGGTACCGTCTGGCCAGACCCCTTTCAGGGATACCGTGACCGGGCCGCCATCCCAGCTGATGCAGGGCTCTTCTGGTGGCTGGCGCTTGAACTCGCTCTTCTTGGTTGCCCGCAGCACCTTGAGGCTGGGGGTATCCGGGTTGAAAGTGAATTGATACTCCCCTGCCAGCATCACCCGCAGGGTAAAGCTGTGATCCTTGCTGCATTTGTCCATGGGCTGGGCGGTGCCGAAGGGGAGCGGCTTGCTCTCGCTCGGGCCAAAGCTGGTGCCGCAACTGTTGCCTGCGTCGCTGATGCGGATCTGGTGGTTCCCCTTGGCAAGGGGATGGGTCAGCTCCACAGTGCCCTTGTCCAGTGCGATCGGAGTCGCCACCGGCTGACCATCCACATAGAGGTGAACCTCGGGGGCGGCCATCGCCTGTTGGGTGAACAGAGGGGCGGCCAGCAGGGCGAGCCAGAGAGGGGATAAGTAATGAGCACGACGCATAAGCCATTCCTTGAGCAGGGCAGTTCGGACAAGGGCCCATTCTAGGAGCAGCAAAGCGCGCCTTGGATCGGCAAAATGCCGATTTGTGACATCAGTTCAAATGGTTACGTTTTCAAGCCGAGGAAAGTGTGATGGGGAGGCGGTGGGGGTACGCTGTCGATAAAAATAGCGGCCATAAAAAATGCCGGTCAGGTGACCGGCATTTGGTGTATCAGGCATTGTCGTCACATCAGACGGTGAAGAACTTGAAGTTGACGAAGGCCACCGCGATGAAGGAGGCGACCATGCCGCTGATGCAGAGCACCGCCGGGCGGATGGCTGGCCAGCGATGGGTCAGCAGAATGATGGCCAGCAGGGTCGGGTAGAGCCCGAACATATAGCGCGGCATGGCGTTGAGGCCGGTCATCAGCGGGATGGTGCAGCAGATGAACATCAGGGTCGCTTCAGCCCAGCGCTTCTGGCTGAACAGGTAACCGTTCAGGCACCAGCCGAAGATCACCATGATGGAGAGGTAAGCCTTGCGGCCGCCCAGCTCGAAACCGCTCAGCCACCAGTCCAGCGGGCTGTCCATGTAGCGACCCCAGGCCACCTGAATGTGTTTGAAGGCGAAGGCATCGCCGGTCAGGTGATATAGGTAGACCATGTAGGCAAACAGGCCAAACGGGATCATCCAGAGGGTGAACACCACCTTGAAAGCACGCTCGGTAAAGCGGAAAAATTCCCGCCAGCCGTAAGCTTGCAGCGCCAGGATCAGCACCGGGAAGACCATCATCACCCCCAGGTTGCGGGTGGCGGAGATACAGACCCCCAGCACGGCCACCATTAGCCACTGCTCCCGATAGGCGAACAGGAACATCCCCAGCATCAGCGCCATAAAGGTCGACTCGGTATAACCGGAGACGAAGTAGGCGGAGAAGGGGGAGAAGGCGAGCAGCCAGACGCCAAAGCGGGCGGTATCATCCCCCAGCTTGAGCTGACGCAGCACCAGCAGCATCAGCGGCAAGCTGGCGAAGAAGGAGAAGTTGGTAACAATGATGAGGCCGATCAGGCTCTCGACATTGAACAGGTTGGAGATGGCACCGGAGACCATCGGATAGAGCGGCATAAAGGCCCAGTTGGCCGCATTGCCCTTGCTCAGCCAGCGTGGGTAGAGGTCGTAGCCGTTCTCGATGATGCGCTGGAACCAGACGCAGTCAAACTGACAATAGGCCTGCAGCGGGCCAATGTCGGGGGAGCCATAGAGCTGGACACCGAAGTAGCCCATGCCATAAAGGGCCACCCGGCTCAGCATGAAGGCGGCGATGATCATCAGCCAGTCACGGCCGCTGATGCGCAGTGACGGGCGATAGGGGAGTGCAGCCCCGGTTAGCGGGGCAGTATTGGTCATATCATTCATCAGGCAAAAACCCAGACGCGAGAGAGAACGTAAGTGAGGACGGTAACGGTCAGGGTGGCGATGACCACCGGCAGCAGACCGGATAGCCCCGCAAACAGCAGGCCGCTCAGGATCAGGTTACGCACCGCCAGCGAGAAGAGGGCAACCAGCAGAAACTTGCTGGCGGCTCCCTGCTTCTGGAAGGTGATGTAGCGGTGACCAAAGAAGGAGAACCAGAAGGCGATGGCAAAAGCCAACGTGGTAACCAGGTGCTCCGAGATGGTGGGCCAGGTATGAAACAGTGCGATGGAGGTGCCAAGGTCGACGAGGGTAGCCCCCCCGCCGACAAAACCGAAACGTACCAGCCGCCAGAATTCCTCGCGGGAGATCATTGAGGCGCTTGCTCCTGCTGCTCTTGCGGGTTGCTGTCAGCGCTCTGCGGTTTGGCCGCATCCTGCTTGGCATACTGGCCATAGACCCCTTCAATGAGGTAGACCGGGCGCTGCTTCACTTCCACAAACATGCGGCCGATGTATTCGCCGATGATGCCGAGCGACAGTAGTTGGATACCGCCGAGGAACAGCACCACGGACATCAGTGAGGCATAGCCGGGTACGTCGATGCCGAAGAAGATCACCTGGGTGATGATTTTCAGGATATAGAGGAAGGCAACCAGCGAGACGCTGACCCCCACATAGCTCCAGACCCGCAGCGGCCAGCTGGAGAAGCTGAGCAGACCGTCGAGGGCGAAGTTCCACAATTTCCAGTAGTTGAACTTGGTTTCACCGGCGTGACGGGCCGGGCGCTCGTAGGGGACGCCAACGGCACGGAAACCGGCCCAGGCAAACAGACCCTTCATGAAGCGGTTGCGCTCCGGCAGCAGCTTGATCGCCTCGACCACGCGACGGTCGATCAGGCGGAAGTCACCGGCGTTCTCCGGCAGCTTGGTGCTGGTGGAGAGGGCGTTGAAGAAGCGGTAGAAGCCACCGGCAGTCAGGCGCTTCATCGGGGTATCGGCGCTGCGATCGACGCGGATGCCGTAGACGGTGTCATAGTCACCGGTCTGCCACAGTTTAACGAACTCCAGGATCAGGGCGGGCGGGTCTTGCAGATCCACGTCCATCGGCACGATGGCATCCCCTTTGGCCTGATGCAGACCGGCGGTCAGGGCCGCTTCTTTACCGAAGTTGCGTGCCAGGTTGACCAGGGTCACGCGTGGGTCACGGGCGATGGCCTGCTCGACCACTTCACGGGTGCGGTCACGGCTGCCATCGTTAACGAATACAATTTCAAGCTGGTCTTTCAGCGGGGCCAGTTCGTTGTCTATCGCGTTGATGAAGGCATCGATGCTCTCTTCCTCGTTGTAAACGGGAACGACCAGAGAGAGTCGAAAATCTGGATGCGACATAAGAACGTCCTTATTTGGGATAGTTGTTTTTATAAAATGGTATTCGGGGCAAGGATCACTGGGCTACGGTCAAACGTACCGACTGCACATTGATGGGAGTAGGTGCCGAGAGCGCCAGAAAATTGGGGCGCTTGGGATCTGCCGTGAGCGAGTCGCCGGGCAAACTGAGGCGGATTTCGTTGATGCCCGCTTTGGCCAGTTTCACCGTGGTGGTGAAGTCGTGACCCAGCGCCACTTTCAACAGGGCACCGGCTTCCGGGCTGTTGATGCGGGCCTGTACGGTAAGCTGATCCGGATTGGCCGCCTGCTTGGGCAGCACAAAGTAGAGACCGCCCTGACCGCTGAGCAGGGTACCTTCGTCGCTCGGCTTCTTGGCCCAGCCTTCGCTGGAGAGGAAGCGGCTCGGCTTGGTCAGATTGAGCTCGTTACCCGGCTGATAGGTCATGCTGGAGTTGTGTTCCCAGAAGCGGGTTTTGCCTTCCAGATAATAGAGTTTGTAGGCCAGGCTCACGTTGGGGTGAGCAGCCAGATAGAGGGTGTAAAGATAAAAACCGCTTAACGCCAGAATGGCAGTCAAAAAACCGAACTTTTTGTACGTCATATCACTCTCTATGCCTGACAGAATGGGTAGGCCGATGTCGCGCATATGCTAATCCAATTGCAAAAAAAGCATAGTGGATCACAAAAAAATATTTGGTCACATATTAACCCCTTTTTACCCCTGTTCCAAACGTTGCTGTTTCCCGGTTAAACAGGTCTGGCGGGGCGCCGGTTGCCAATGGTGCTCCGGCAGGGCAATTGGCAAATAGACGTGCTTTGCTGCGTCATTTTCTAGCGGATGCGATAGTCATCTGGCCTCTATCGCCATTTTGCAGGGGGCGATTTATGATGACTCACTTATTCGTCAAGGATGACATATGAAGTGGATCTCTTGCTGTCTGTTGCTTGGATTATGGGCGCCAATGGCATTGGCCAGGGCCCTGTGTCCCGAGCCTATTCAGGTCGGTTACGATAACTGGCCCCCTTACCATTATTACGAAGCCGATTCACCGCAAGAGGTGCGCGGTTATGCCGCCGAGGTGCTGACGGCTGTGCTCACTTCCATGCACTGCAAGGTCAACTATGTGGAGCTGCCCTGGAAGCGGGTACTGCACGAAATGGAGCATGGCGAGATAGACATGGCGATGGAGGCGAATATCAATGATGAGCGCGCCCGTTATGCCTGGTTTTCCGACTCCTACAACCCGGGGCGCACCTTGCTGTGGATCCGCAAGGGCAGCCACTATCCCGAACAGGATCTGACGAGCTGGCTGGCCAGTGGTTACTCTCTCGGCGTTACCAAAGAGTACTTCTATGGTGAGGAAGTGATGTCGCTGCTCGCTCGCTATGCCAAACAGGTGAGTGCGGTGAGCGACCAGCAAAATTTTGAGAAGCTGGCCCGCGGCCGGATCGACGGTTTCCTCGGTGACATGCTGGCTACCCCCAGCGCCCTTAACAAGGAGGGGATGAGCGGTCTGTTCACCAGTCACCCCATGGTGGTATCTGAATCGCCAAGCTTCTTTATGTTGGGCAAGCGCAGCTTTTCGCCGCAGTTCTTGCAACAATTTAATCAGGCGTTGGCGCGGTTCAAGGAGACAGATGCGTATGACATTATCTGGCAGCGTTATGCCCCCGGGCGCTAGCAAAGTATTGGCCGTTCACGCATCATGAGCGGCCTGAGTATCGGGTCTGCTTGTCAGGCCCGACAGAGTGAACAAACCGTTTTGAGGTACCCATGGGGATGAAGTATTGGCTGGCCCTTGCCAATCTGGTGTGGCTGGGATGTTTGCCCGCTGGCGCGGTACATGCGACCGAAGCACAAGTTGTGGTGGCGGCCAGTGAAACCGGACACGACTGGTATCAGGGCAGTCAGGCCGAACAGGCCCGTGTCGAGCTGGAGCAGCAGTTGCAAGAGGCTGTGCTTGCCCAGCTGCATCCCGATTTTTTCACGCTGTGGAAGCGTCTGCAGGCCACCCATGCAGACAAGCGTGGTGCCATCTATGACGACATTTTTACCAAGCTGAGCCGTTTCCAGCACGCCTGGCGGGGGATGGATCTGGTCTCTCGCGAGCAGATGAAGACCCTCAAGCTCGATTTGAACCGCCCTGTGGTGACCCAACCCAGCGATGATGACCTGCTCACCCAGGTGAAATCCCTGCGCCCCCAGGTGGCGGAATACGAGGCGGTGCGAGCCAAAGTGCACAAACTGCTGGCGATGCCGATGGCCAGCAAGTGGCCGACCCTCGATATGCCGACCCTGCGTGCCGGAGAGAGCTCCGCCGAGCTTGGCCAGATCCGCGCCATGCTCAACGAGCTGGGCGACAGCGCCCCGAGCCATGGTGATCAGATTTACGATGGTGATACCGAGCAGGCCATCAAACAGTTCCAGCGTCGTCACGGTCTCACCGCGGATGGCATTATCGGTCGTCAGACCCGCTCCTGGCTCAATACCGGCCCGCAAGTGCGCGCCAGCTTGCTGCTGCGTAACCTGTGGCGTCGCGATCTGGTGGATCAACTCGCCGGTGGCCGCTATGTGTTGGTCAATATTCCCGACTACCGCCTGAGTGTGGTGGAGTCCGGCAACGAGGTGTTTACCAGCCGGGTTATCGTCGGCAAGGAGCAGCGTGCCACGCCCATCCTCGCCAGCGAAATTCGCTCCATCGTGCTCAACCCCTCCTGGCATGTGCCGCGCTCCATCCTGAGCAAGGACATCCTGCCCAAGCTGGGTCGGGATCCCGCGTACTTGAGTCGCGAGCAGTTCGAGGTGATCGACAGTGAGGGCAATCCGGTGCAGTTCACCGAAGAGGGGTGGCATCAGGCGCTGGCCGCCGGTTTCCCCTATCGCCTGCGGCAAAAGCCGGGGGATCACAATGCCCTGGGGCGCTACAAGTTCTACCTGCCCAACAATGATGCCATCTATCTGCACTCCACTCCGCGCAAGGCGCTGTTCGAGCAGGGGGCGCGCGCCTTCAGTTCGGGCTGTATCCGGGTGGAGCATGCCGACGATCTGGCCGAGCTTTTGCTGGCCGATTCCCGCTATCAGCCGGACAAGGTGGCCAATATCCTCAAGGAGAGCCAGACCAAATGGTTGCCGCTCACCACGCCGATCCCGGTCTTTACCGTCTACTGGAGCAGCTGGATCGACGAAAATGGTCGCCAGCAACTGCGCAACGATATCTACGGATTTGATCGGGTCAGCTTCCAGAGCCGCCTGCTGTGATCCCTGCCACAGAGTGAAAAGCCCGGCCTGTGCCGGGCTTTTCTATGGGCGATTGAGGTTTGACAGGGCCCCCTGCCGGAGGGTAGTTTCAAGCGCCTGTATCACATTCAGTCAGTGATCTTATTCAACTATTTTCGCTTGAATCTGCGATGGACGAACCCCTTATGCTGGAACAAGAGATAAGTCGACGTCGCCTGTTGCTGGGAGCCGGTTGCCTGCTGGGCAGCTCGCTGATCTCCTTCCCTGCACTGGCCAGCCGCAGTACCACCGGGCGTGAACTCAGTTTCTTCAATCTCAATACCGGCGAGCGGGTGCGCGCCAGCTATTGGGAAAATGGCCACTATCTGAGCGACGGGTTGGCCGAGCTCAACCACATCTTCCGTGATTACCGGCGCAATGAAGTGTTCAACATCGACAAGAAACTTTTTGATCAACTGTTTCTGTTGCAGCACAAGCTGGGTCGGCGCAGCGAAATCCAGCTGATCTCCGGCTATCGCGCCCCGGCGACCAATCGTCAGAAGCGCCACAAGAGCCGCGGCGTGGCCAAGCACAGCTACCACACCCTGGGGCAGGCGGTGGATGTGCGGATCCCCGGCGTACAGCTGGCCCATCTGCGCAAGGCGGCGCTCCAGCTCAAGGTGGGTGGGGTCGGTTACTATCCCCGTGATAACTTCGTTCACCTCGATACCGGCCCGGTGCGCAGCTGGTAAAGGGGTTGGCAAGCTGCCAAGCTCTTCCCACCAGAGAGGAGATAGCGATGAAAAAGATAGTGATTGGCGGCCTGATCGCCCTGTTGTTGACCGGTTGCAGCAAGCTCAACCGTGAAAATTACGACCAGTTGAAGATGGGGATGAGTTACGCCGAGGCCAGCACCATTCTGGGCAAGGCGGAGCGTTGTGATGATGCCTTGGGCACTACCAGCTGCCTCTGGGGCGGGGAAGGGAAGAACATCAAGATCCGCTTTATCGCCGACAAGGCGACCTTCTTCAGCTCGGAAGGGATTAACTGAGTCGCAGACCGTCCATGAAAAAAGCGCCGCTCGGGCGCTTTTTTGTTGCTCGCAATCCAACCCGCCTCGCCAGAAGCTGGCGTACTCAGTGGGTCGCGTACTGGTAGTTGAAGGTGGGCAGACCCCACTTGAAGCGTACCGCCAGCAGCCGCAGTACAAAGCCGATCCCGATGGAACCGAACGCGGCCCAGTTGGTCGGCAAGCCCTGATCCAGCGCCAGACAGTAGAGGGCTGCGGTGATCAGCGAAATGGCTGCATAGAGCTCGCGACGAAATACCAGTGGAATGCGCTGGCAGAGCAGATCCCGCAGCACCCCGCCAAAGACCCCGGTCACTACCGCCATGATGCAGGCAATACCGGCGCCGTGGCCCATATCCAGCGCTCGGGCCGCACCGAAGATGGAGAAGACCACCAGTCCCAGGGCATCAAGGGCCATGAACAGCTTGCCGAGGTAGCGCATCAGGGGGGCGGAGACCACACCCGCCATCGCGGCTGCGGCAACCAGCAGCACGTATTCCGGATGTTCAATCCAGAGCAGCGGATAGTGGCCCAGCAGCACATCGCGAATGGTGCCACCACCGATGGCCGTCGCCGAGGCGATGATCACCACACCAAACAGATCCATCCGTCGCCGACCCGCGGCCAGCGCGCCGGTCATCCCTTCGGCCACCAGGCCAACCAAGAAGAGTGCATGTAACATGAGATATCCCAGGGAACGAGAAAGGCCAGAATCCTACCAACTCGTGTCATATGGGACAAGCTATCGAATGCATGCATTAATTTAATTCATGCTAAATGTGAAAAAGGCACCGTTTCGGGTGCCTTTTTCTAATCAATGTTCAAGGGTTAGCGCCCCAACTGCTCCTGCCGGTAGTGATCGACCCACATGGCGGTGGCGCCACAGATGGCGACCGGCATCACGAAGAGGTTCACCACCGGAATGGCGGAGAAGAGGGTCACCAAAGCGCCGAAGCTGAGGCACTTGCCACGGCGTTGCTTCAAGGCGTCACGCATGGTGATGAAGTCGATCTTGTGGTTGTCGAACGGATAATCCACATACTGGATCGCCATCATCCAGGCGCTGAACAGGAACCAGAGCACAGGCGCCAGGGTCTGGCCCACCACCGGGATCAGAAACAGGATCAGGCAACCGATAGCCTTGGGCAGGTAATACTTCAGCTTGGTCCATTCGCGGCCGAAGGTACGTGGCACATCCTTGACGATATCCAGCATGCCGCTGTCATTGGCGGGCTGGCCGGTGAGGATCTGCTCCACCTTCTCCGCCAGCAGGCCGTTGAAGGGGGCTGCTACCCAGTTGGCAACCGAGCTGAAGATAAAGGAGAAGACCACCAGGATGGTGATGAGGGCGATGGGCCACAGCAGATAGTCCAGCCAGTCGAGCCAGGCGGGGATCTGCTGATGGAGCCAGGCGAACAGGCCGTCCAGTTGCAGCAGCAGGGCATAGAAGGCCCCGGCAAACAGCACGAAGTTGACCAGCAGGGGGATCAGCACAAAGGTGCGGATGCCCGGTTGGCGAATAAGGGAAAAACCGCGCAGAAAGTAGTCTGCACCGCTGATTGAATCTTTGACCATATGGGGTGATTGGCTCATGTGAGCTCCATCTATGCATGGGAGAACTGCCAGCATATTACAAACAAGCCTTTGATTTGGTAAAGTCGCCGACTATTCCTTATTTCGTGCCGTGGCGACTGAAAATCGGGCATTGAATGGGGATGATGCCTGCATATTACAAACAAAGCCGGGTCTGGATTTGGTAAAATCGCCTGCCCGCCTCCTCATTATTTAGCCACTGATACAGGTCGCCATGCGTCTGAAACTGATCAAACTCGCCGGCTTCAAGTCGTTCGTCGAGCCGACCCGCATCGAACTGTCGGCAGACATGACCGCCGTGGTGGGCCCCAACGGCTGTGGCAAATCCAACGTCATCGACGCGGTGCGCTGGGTGCTGGGGGAGAGCTCCGCCCGCCATCTGCGCGGCGAGAACATGACCGATGTCATCTTCAACGGCTCCATCAATCGCAGTGCGCACGGGCGCGCCTCGGTCGAGCTGGTGTTCGACAATCCCCACAACCGGGTGCCCGGTGAGTTCGGCCGCTTTACCGAGATCTCGGTGCGCCGCGAAGTGCTGCGCGACGGCTCCAACCACTATCAGATCAACGGCCAGAAGTGCCGCCGCAAGGATGTGACCGACCTCTTCCTCGGCACCGGTCTTGGCCCCCGCAGCTACGCCATCATCGAGCAGGGCACTGTCAGCCGACTGGTGGAGTCACGTCCGGCCGATCTCAAGCTCTTTATGGAAGAGGCCGCCGGGGTTTCCCGCTACAAGGAGCGGCGCCGCGAGACCGAACAGCGCATTCGTCACACCCAGGAGAACCTGGAGCGCCTCGGCGATATTCGCGGCGAGCTGGGCTCGCGCCTTGACCACCTCAAAGCCCAGGCCGAGACCGCCGAGCGCTACAAACAGCTCAAGAGTCGTTCGCGCGCAGCTCGCGCCGAGCTGATTGGCTCCGAGTTGTGGGCGCTGGAGACGCGCCTTGGCGAGGCCAAAACCGAACTGGCGCAAGCCGAGCAGGCGCTGGCGGCGCTCGATGCCAAGCGCACCGCCGATGAGGGGCGCCACGTCACCCTGTCGGTCGCCAGACAAGAGGCGCAAGCCGAGCAGGCGAGCCGTCAGCAACAGATTTTTCTCGGCGGGCAGGCCATCGCCCGTCTCGAGCAACAGCAATTGCACCAGAGTGAACTGGGGCGCGACTGGCAGGCCCGTGCAGAGGCGCTGGGCGAGCGGATCGCCACCCGCAAGGCTCAGCTTGCCAGCCAGCAGGATCAACTGACCGAAGGGGTGTTGCGCGCCGAGCAGGAGAGCGCCCGGCTGGAGCAGTGTGAGCAGTTGCTCACCGAGCAGCAGGAGGCCCGCCAGCAGGCTAGCGAGGGGCTGGAGCAGGCCCGCCTGCGCCAGCAGCAGTGGCAGCAAGAGTTGGCCGGGTTGCAGGGCCAGCTCAACCAGACTCGCACCCGGTTGGGTGGCCTGCAGGAGCTGCAAGCCAAGACCCGGCTGGCCCGCCTCAAGCTGGAAGATGAACGCGCTGGCCCCCTCGGTACAGAGGCCGACGATCTGCAACCGGCCCTCGATGCCCTGAGTGGTGAGCTGGAGCTGACGCGGGCGGCCAATGGCGAGCTGACCGAGCAGCTGGCGCAGGCGGTCGACGCCCATGAACAACTCAAGCAGCAGCATGGCCAGCAGTTGAGCCTGCAGCGGGAGTTGGAGGCGCGGCTGGCGACCCTGGATCAGATCCTCGGCGAACAGATGGAGGGGGCGACCCTGGCGGATCGACTGCAGGTTGCCCCCGAGTGGGCACAGGCACTCGACAAGGTGCTGGGTCGCTGGCTCACCGCAACGCCGGCGGACGAGTGCGATCTGATGCAAGAGGGGCTCTGGATTGGCCCGGCGCAACCGGCGGTTGCCGGTACGCTGGCGGCGCAACTGGGCGGCGAGCACATTCCCGCCTTCCTCAACGCCATCTGGCTGGTGGAGAGCCGGGAGGCCGCATTGATCCGCCAGCCAAGCCTTGCGGCCGGTGAGTCGGTACTGACTCCTGCTGGCGACTGGCTGGGGCCAAACTGGGCCGATTTGGGACAGGGCGCGGCGCTCGGCACCATGGCGCTGCTGGGTGAGCGTGAGCGGTTGCATACCGAGCAGGAGAAGGTTGCCGCTGGGCTGGCACAGCTGAGCGAGCAACTTGTGGCTGCCGATGCCCGGCGTGCCCAGCTTGCCAGTGCGCAGGAGTTGTCGCAGCGAACCTTGCGCGAGCAAGAGCAGAAATGGCAACAACTGCGCGAAGCCTGGAGTCTGCAACAGGGTCAGCGGCAGGAGCGGTTGCAGCGGCTCGGTCAGCTCGGCGAAGAGCTGATCCGGCTCGATCAGGAGCAGGCCGAAGAGGCAGAGCGACTGGCCAGCGCCCGTGAACAACTGGAACTCGATGAGGCACGCCTTGCCGAGTTGCAGGTGCAGGGGGAGCCGCTGAAGCAAGGGTTGCAGCTCGCTCAGGAGCTGCTGACCCGCTGCGAGCGGGCGGTCGACGAGGCCCGTGCGCGCCGCGAGCAGCAACAAGCGGCCTGCCAGCGTTTGCAACTGGAGTTGGGCAATCTGCGCCAACTCATAACCCTGGGCGAAGAGGAGTTGGCGAGGCTTGGGCTGGAGCTGGCCGGGCTGAAAGGGCCGGATAGCGAGGCAGTGCCGGATCTGGCGCCCCTGCTGGCCGAGCAGCGCAATCTGGAGGCGCAGCAGCTCGCCTGTCATCAACGGCTTGCGGAGCTGGAGCGCCAGCTCGGTGAGCTGGAGCAGGCCAGAAGTGCCGATCACAAGCAGTTGGTGACGTTGCAAGAGAAGCTGGCAACCCTGCGCCTTGAGCGCGAACGCAACCTCACCCGTCGACAGGGGCTGCACGAGCAGTTTGAAGAGCTGGGGGTTCGACTGGTGGATCTCGATCAGGCGGTGTTGATCGCCGCTGATCGTGGCAAGCTGCGGCAGGAGATCCAGACTCTGGAGGCGCAAGTGGAGGCGCTCGGCGCCATCAACCTGGCGGCGCTGGAGGAGTACGAAGAGGCGAAAACCCGGGCAACCTATCTTGAAAATCAGTGCCAGGATCTCGAGCAAGCGCTGGAAACCTTGAGCCAAGCCATTAAAAGAATTGATAAAGAGACACAAATACGGTTCCGGGACACTTTCGATAAGGTCAACGAAGATTTAAAATCCCTGTTTCCAAAAGTGTTCGGTGGGGGCAGTGCCTGGCTTGAGCTCACCTCCGATGATCTTTTGGAGGCCGGAGTGAGCATCATGGCGAGACCTCCGGGTAAGAAGAATGCTACCATTGCCCTGCTTTCCGGGGGGGAGAAGGCGTTAACCGCGCTTGCGCTGGTTTTTGCCATCTTCAGACTCAACCCAGCACCTTTTTGTCTGCTGGATGAGGTGGATGCACCGCTCGATGAAGTGAACGTCGGTCGCTTCTGTTCTCTTGTCAAAGAGATGTCGAGCACAGTACAGTTCGTTTACATCAGTCATAATAAGGTCTCCATGGAGATGGCTGAGCAGCTGGTTGGCGTCACGATGCAAGAGCCCGGGGTTTCTCGCATTGTGTCGGTCGATATCGGTGAAGCCGTCGCTTTGGCTGAGCAAAACTAGAAAGAGAAGCAGCTAATGCAGGAATTGCGTTACATCTTGGTTGCCCTGGGCGGTATTGCTATTGCGGCATTGCTCATTCACGGGTTGTGGAGCAACAAAAAGAATCGTCAGGCACCGATCAAAGAGAAACCGATTGGACGGATGGACTCCAAGTCGCGGGATCGTGATAACGACGCCTTCGACAGCGATGGCATCGGCCAGGTACGCGTGGTCAGTGGTGGCCGTCGTGCCGAGCCCAAGCTGCGCAGTGAAGAGAGCCGCCAGCCGGAACTCGGTCGTCGCCCTGCCGTCCCCGCCTTTGATGATGAAGATGACGAGGACGATCTGCCGCCGCCCGTAGTGCGCAAGCCTGCTGCCCGCCCGGTTCCGCCGCCTCCTGTCTATGAAGAGGAGCAAGCGTTCGACGAACCGCTGCCCGAGGAGATCGACGAGGCGCCCGCCGCGCCGGTGCGCAAACCTGCTCAGGTCAATCGTCGTACCCCGGTCTACCGTTCCCGTCCCCAGCGCGAGCCCATGATGCAGTCGCTGGACGACGAGCCGCTGGTCGAGCCCGCCTACGCGACCGCCCCGACTTTTGGTGCCCGTGCAGAGACAGTCCGTACCGCCGACACCGTTCGTGCCGAACCGGTGCGTGCTCCCGAGCCGGATTATCAGCCGCAGCCCCGCCATGTGGCTCCCGAGCCTGTTTATGAAGAGCCGGCCTATGTGGCACCTGCTCCTGTGGTGGAAGAGCCGCGCATGGCGCCCCAGCCGGTCGAGAAGATCTGGCAGGATGTCTATGTCATCAACCTGATGGGCCGTCCGGGTCACGACTTGCAAGGTGCGACCCTGCTCTCATCCCTGATGGCGCTGGGCTTCAAGTTTGGCGAGATGGATATTTTCCACCGTCACGAAGATCCCAACGGTAAGGGTGAAGTGCTCTTCTCCATGATCAACATGGTCAAGCCAGGCACCTTTAACCCGTACCGGATGGAGCAGTTCACCACGCCGGGCGTGTCGCTCTTCATGCAGTTGCCGCTGCGCAGCAACGCCGCGTTTGCCTTCGAGGACATGCTGCAGGCTGCCGATCAGCTGGCCAGCGATCTCGATGCCATGCTGACCGATATGGATCGCAGCCCGCTGAGCGACGAGACCATTGCCCGTTACCGTCACGAGCTGGCTGCCTACGAGGCCAGTCGCGACTAATACGCCATGCGGGTCGAGTGAAGAAAAAGTGCGGTACCCAGGTACCGCATTTTTATTTCTACCCCGGCCGTATGTTCAATCACACTTCGAGACTTTTTCATGAGCGACACCCTCTCCCGCCACCGTCAATTGTGTGAACTGCTTACCGAATATGGTCACCAGTACTATGTGCTGGATAACCCCACAGTGCCGGATGCCGAATACGATCGCCTGATGCGCGAGTTGATTGCGCTGGAGGCCGAGCATCCCGAGCTGAAAACCCCTGCGTCCCCCAGCGTGCGGGTCGGCGGCCAGCCGCTGACGGCGTTCAGTCAGGTGCGCCACGAGATCCCCATGCTCAGTCTGGATAACGTCTTTAGCAGCGAAGAGTTGCAGGCGTTCGAACAGCGCATGAGCGATCGCCTCAAGCGTGACGTGCGTTTCACCTTCTGCTGCGAGCCCAAGCTGGACGGTCTGGCGGTGAGCCTGCTCTACGTGGACGGCCAGCTGGTGCAGGCCGCCACCCGGGGAGATGGCGCCACGGGGGAGGAGATCACCGAGAACGTGCGCACCATCAAGGCCATACCGCTCGCCCTGCGGGGCGAGGGCTGGCCAGAGCGGCTGGAAGTGCGTGGCGAAGTCTTTATGCCCAAGGCCGGTTTCGAGGCGATGAACGCCAAGGCGCTGGCCGCAGGCGAGAAGGTGTTCGTCAACCCGCGCAACGCCGCCGCCGGCAGCCTGCGTCAGCTCGATTCACGTATCACCGCCAGCCGTCCCCTGAGCTTTTACGCTTACGGTGTCGGTGTTGGCGGCGAGCAACTGGGCGACTCCCACTTTGGCCGTCTCACCCAGCTCAAGGAGTGGGGGCTGCCGCTCAGTCCCGAGGTGAAGCTCAAAGAGGGGGCAGCCGGTTGTCAGGCGTTCCACGACGACATTCTGGCCCGCCGTGGCGAGCTCCCTTACGAGATCGACGGCGTGGTCTACAAGGTGGATGCTATCGCTCTGCAAGAGGAGCTGGGCTTTGTGGCCCGCGCCCCGCGCTGGGCGACCGCCCACAAGTTCCCGGCGCAGGAGGAGATGACAGAGCTTGAGAACGTCGAGTTTCAGGTTGGTCGCACCGGCGCCGTGACGCCGGTGGCCAAGCTCAAACCTGTGTTTGTTGGCGGCGTCACCGTCTCCAATGCCACTTTGCACAACGCCGACGAGATCGAGCGCCTTGGCGTGATGGTCGGCGATACCGTGATCGTGCGCCGGGCAGGGGACGTGATCCCGCAGATCGTGGCCGTGGTGGAGGCACAGCGCCCTGTTGATGCGCGTGAAATTCTCTTCCCGACCGAGTGCCCGGTGTGTGGTTCGGCAGTGGAGCGGCTGGAAGGGGAAGCGGTTGCCCGCTGCTCCGGTGGCCTGTTCTGCGAGGCGCAGCGCAAGGAGGCGATCAAGCACTTCGCCGCCCGTCGCGCCATGGATGTGGACGGCCTTGGCGACAAGATTGTCGAGCAGCTGGTGGACAAGGGGCTGGTGAAGACCCCCGCCGATCTCTTCAGCCTCAATGCCATCCAGCTGGCCGGTCTTGAGCGGATGGGGCAAAAATCGGCCCTCAATCTGGTGGCTGCTATCGATGCTGCGCGCAGTACCACCCTGCCGCGCTTCCTGTTTGCCCTGGGGATCCGTGAAGTGGGGGAGGCGACTGCGCTCAACCTTGCCAACCACTTCCTCACCCTGGATGCCCTGCGCGCGGCCTCGGTGGAGCAACTGCTCGAAGTGGCCGATGTGGGTGATGTGGTGGCCAAGCATGTCTACTACTTCCTGCGTCAGCCCCACAACGTGGAGGTGCTGGAAGCCTTGCTGGCTGCCGGCATCCAGTGGCCGGCCATCGAGAAGAAAGAGGCCGCGGAGCAACCCTTTGCCGGCAAGACCTTCGTGCTGACCGGCACCCTGACCACCTTGTCGCGCAACGACGCCAAGGCGGCATTGCAGGCGCTGGGGGCCAAGGTGGCGGGCTCTGTATCTGCCAAGACCGATGTGCTGGTCGCGGGGGAAGCGGCCGGTTCCAAGCTGGCCAAGGCACAGGAGCTTGGCATTACCATCTGGAGCGAAGAGGAGTTGCAGCAGGCGCTGCAAGGCCAGAGCTGAGTTCGTCTCTCTGATAAAAAAACAACCCGGTATTCGTGCCGGGTTGTTTTTTATTCCCCCGCTATCACCATTTTTTGCGGGGGTGCAGCAAGCGCCTGAGCAATATTTCCCGAGTGTTCAGTTTGCTCAATCAGTATGGCAACACTCTACAAGGCCACCTGATGCATCAAGCCGAAGGGGGGCATCCTCTCTCGAGGCTTATTCCTGTGGCTTGAGGAAGTTGCGATAGAGCATATAGAGGTGGGCCGAGCTCCAGCTGAAGTTGCTGGCCCCCTGCATGGCGCCGGTCTCCGGATTGTAGTTTTCGCGGATGGGGCCGCTGCCCGCCAAGCCCTCTGCGTTGTTGAACAGCTTGTTGACCAGAGCCTCGGCATCGCTGCGATAGCCGTAGTTCTCCAGCCCCTTCACCCCGAAGTAGAACTGATCGAGCCATACCCGGCCGCGCCAGTAAATATTGGGGTCGTAGGCCGGGTTGGTCAGCGCGGCTGTGCCCAGGGGAATCTTTGTGTTGAACTCCTGGGCGTTGAGCATCACCTCGCGCACCCGCGCCGCTTTCTCCTTGTCGGCGACTTCTGCCCAGAGCGGGCTCCACCCTTCCGGGCCACGGCCGCGGGCGGTCAGCAATTTGCCGACGCAGCCGTTGCCGTCAGCCACATCCCCCTGAGCAATCTGACGATCGTAATAGAAGCCTGACGCCTCATCGAACATGCAGCTGTTGATGTAACCAGCCAGCTGGGTCGCGCCATCGCGGTAGCGGCTCGCGTCGTCCGGCTTGCCAAGCAGGTCGGCCATGTCTGCCAGAATGCGTTTCTCTTTGGCGAGGAAGGCGTTGAGCTCCACCGACTCCTGATCGATGGAGAAACCGATCAAATCGCCATTGTCCTGATGGTTTTCAAAGAAGGCGACGTTCCAGTCCTGACGTGCCTTGGCCAAATCTCCGCCATAAGTCTTGTCGGCATAGCGTTGCAGCTGGCCCGGTTCGATAAAGCCGAAGCGGGCGGCGTTGTCCATGCCGGACTCCCAACCGGCGCCGTGCTGGGCACCGATATCCATGTCGCTGTAACCGCCCACGTTCAACACCTGTTGATAGAGCGGCATTCCGGCGCAGGCATACCAGCCATCCCCCTCACTGGTACAGCTTGAGAGATCCAGCCCGGCGGGAATACCGTTGGAGTACTGCACCTTGAAGGTGATATTGCCGTACTCGTCATTGTGCTCCACATGCTTGGTGGCGCCATATTCGATGATGCCGTTGCGGTTGTTGTCCCGCGCGCGGTACCACCAGTCGTGGTAGGCCTGCAGCTTGGGATACATCTCGGCGATAAAGGCCTTGTCCTTGGTGGCGCTGTAGATTTCCCAGATAGCCCAGGCGGAGAGGGGCGGCTTGGTGTCGCGCTCGTTCCAGTTGCCGCCATCGCCACCGCGATCCGCCAGCTTGTTGTAGAAGACGGCGTCGATCACCATGCCCGCATCTTGCGGTCGCACCGGGTCATCCGGCTGCACCTGATAGTCATACATGGCGCGCACGTTGTTCTTGGCCACCTCAGGGTTGAAGTGCGCCATGGCATAGGCGTGCTTCCAGCTGTCCCAAGCCCAGACGCCGTCGAACCAGCGGGCGGTATTGGAGGGGGTTACCCCGTCGTGGAGGATGGCGCCAGCCGGGGAGCGCCAGTTGCCATTAAGGGTCTCCATCGCCTTGACGGCGATGCGGCGCTCCGACTCGGGGATACCCTGATTGGAGAGACCCTTGGCAAGGTAGTCCTCCCAGCGGCGGATGGAGTCGGCAAAATAGCTGGCCGGGTTGGCCAGCAGGGCTTGACGGCTCTGCTGATAGCGGCTGGCGTCATCTGCGGAGTGGAGATAGCTCTGCAGGGTGTAGATATCCTCGCTCCCCTTGGCGGCCAGGGTAATGCTGGCGTCGCTTTGGTAGCCCAGTGTCTTCTGGTCGAGGGTGGTGCGACTTGGCAGGGTGCGGTCGATTCGATAGCGGGCGCTGCCGCTCTGCATGATGTTCCAGGTGCTGCGCAGTTTACCGAACTGGAATTCGATTCCTTTGTCGCTCTCGCTGATGGTGCGTGTCCAGCCTGGATATTTGCTGGCAATCGTATCCTTGGCATCCCATTGATTGAGCAACTCGCCCTGCCAGTTGAGGTTGAGGGTGAGCGGTGCATCGGTCTGGTTGATGAGTCGGGTGCGGATAAGAGCGGTACGGGCATCGCCATAACGCAGCTCCAGCTCCAGCGTAAAGGGCTCGAACTCGAAGCGTTGCACCAGTGCACCGGGAATGGCGTACACCTCCTGCTTGCGGGCGCTGGTGAGCGGGAACGGGCGCCCGCTCGCATCGCTGAGGGTGAGCTTGTCCAGCTCGCTGGCAAAGAAGAGGCTGTACTCCTCGGAGATGACCATGGGGCCGGTAAAGCCCCCCCACTCCTTGTCGCTCGCAGGCAGCAGGAAACCGTGCCATGCCCCCAGATCGAGCAGTGGGTTGTATTTGAGGTTGGAGTAGCTGTCAAAGTCGCGGAATTGGGTCGGAGTTCCCCGACGGTCGATCACGTCCTTGTACTGGATGGCCTGCTCCGGTTTGGCGACTGTGCTGCTCTCTGTCTGGTTATCGTTGCAGGCGGTCAGTCCGAACAGGGCGGTGCCGAGGGCTATCGAGAGTAAAGTTTTACGAAACATTTCTCGCTCCAATTCCGTTTATGTAGGTTAAAAGGAAGATTTTTTACGCTTATTTTTAGTGAAAAGGTGTTCGGTAGCCATTGTATGGCAAGGGGAAAGGGAGCGCTGGCGCGAGATCACACTCTGAAGAGGCGGCAATGTGAGCGGGATCACCGGGTTACATCAGGTTACATAGAATGGTCTTTAAGTAATATTTTACTTTTCGTTGCTCGCCAATCTGGCAGGGCAGGTGTGCAGGTATTGGTGGGGCGTCAGGCCGAACTCCTGTTTGAAGCGGGCGGCAAAGCGGCTTGGGGAGTCATAACCGCAGGCGAGGGCGACCTCCAGCGGGGTCAGGCCCTGCTGCAACAGGTTGAGGGCGTGGTTCATGCGCACCTGAGCCAGCAACTGGCGAAAGCTGCGACCTTCGGCGGCCAGCTTGCGCACCATGGAGGCGCGGCTCATGGAGAAGTGGGGGGCCACCGCCTCCAGGGTGTGGTCAATGCCGGGTTCCACCGCCAGGTAGCGTGCCAGCCGCTCTGCGAGGGTCATGGTGCTGGCGGGAAAGAGTAACCCGAGGGCGTTGGCGGCCCGCAGTTCGGCATAGAAGCCGCGCAGCAGTTCGGCCTGGGTCGCCTCGCTCAGTCCCCGTTCGGCCATGGTGCTGATGAGCTCAAAGCAGAAGGCGAGCCCGGGGGTGACCTTGACAGCGGGTTCCTCCAGATCGGCGTGGGAAGGGGCTGACTCGGCCAGCCATTCTGGTGGCGGCGGAGTGAGCAGCGTGATGGCGTGGGAGCGAAACTTGCCCTGCTCCGGCTGATTGACGAAGGTGAGCTGGTGGCCTGCCGGGATCAGCAGCCACCGCTCCCTGTCAAACGACAGACGCCGCTCGCGCCACCATAGTTGCTTGCTCCCCTGGGTGACCCAGATGAGGGTTGGGGCATAGATGAGCACCCGATGCAGGGGCTGCTGGCGGATCCCGAGATAGTGGCTCTGTTGCAGCAGGGGAGTGCTCATCCGGTTGGCTCCTAGGGAGTGACGAAGGTGGCGGTCAGGGTGGCCTTGCCGAGCGCCATGCTATTGAGCATGTAGCCTACCATAGCGGGCGGGGTATCAGCCTTTACCTCGAGATCATGGGGCAGGGCCCAGGCGGTGAACTGATAGCGGTGCATGCCGTGACCAGCGGGCGGGCAGGGGCCGCCGTAACCCTGGCTGCCAAAGTCGGTGCGGATCTCCAACCCCTGCTTGAGCTTGCCGGAGGCATTGCTGGCAAGCTCGCTCTGGGTGGCAGGCAGGTTAACCACCAGCCAGTGCCACCAACCGCTGCCGGTAGGGGCATCGGGGTCATAGGCGGTGATGGCAACACTCTTGGTGCCTGCCGGCAGATCCTGCCAGCTAAGTTGGGGCGAGTGGTTGTCGCCGCTGCAGCCAAAGCCGTTGAAGCTGAACTGTTTGTCCATCAACTGGCCTTCGTGAATGTCCGTGCTCTTCAGGGTCATGGCAAAGGCTGGCATGGCCGTCAGGCAGAGCAGTGGCAACAGGGCACTCTGTTTGAGCAATTTCATCGGGTGACTCCTCGTGTGGTAACGGGTTCACTTTAACGAGGGCAGGGTAGAATGTTATTGCAGAACGGCTCAATGTGAGGTCAATTGGTGAGTTAATTGAGCCTTTGGGTGGTTTTATGGCAAGAAGGTAAACGGCAGCCATAAAAAAACCGGCATCAGGGATGCCGGTTTTTTGTTTGACGATGAGAGGTGCGGCTTAGCGCAGGATCATCTCGTCACGGCCCGGGCCGACGGAAACCATCGGAACCGGTACGCCGAGCAGCTCTTCGATACGCAGCACGTACTGCTGGGCCGCTTTGGGCAGCTCTTCGAAGGTGCGGCAGCCGGTGATGTCTTCGCTCCAGCTTTCCATCTGCTCGTAAACCGGCTTCAGGGCAGCGGTTTGCGGCCAAATCGGGTTCTCGGTGTGGGCACCTTCGTAGGCCACGCAGATCTTCAGATCCGGCAGACCGGTCAGGCAGTCCAGCTTGGTCAGGGCCACTTCGGTGGCGGCTTGCAGCTCGACACCGTTCTTGGTGGCGACGGCGTCGAAGTAACCGACATCACGGGGACGGCCAGTGGTTGCGCCGAACTCGTTGGTGATCTTGCGGAACTCGTCCTGGTTCTCCATGGCGGTCAGCAGGGTGCCGGTACCGACAGAGGAGCTGAATGCCTTGGCCACAGCGATGACGCGCTCCGGACGCAGACCCGGCAGACCGCCACCGATACCGGCGTAGGCGCCAGATACGTGGGAGGAGGTCACCCAGGGGTATTCGCCGTAGATCAGGTCACGGCCAGCGCCCAGCTGCGCTTCGAACAGCAGGGTCTTGCCTTCGGCCTGCAGCGCTTTGAGCGGCATGCTGACGTTGCACACGGCGTCGATCCACGGTGCAGAGACTTCCAGCAGCCAGTCAGCCATCTCCTGGGCAGTCTGGGTGAATTCGAAGGAGGGGTAGATAGCCTTCATCTGCGGCAGTTTCCAGTCCAGCATGAACTGGATGCGCTCGACCAGCACGTCCGGCTGTTTCAGCCAGCCGACCAGGATCGCTTTCTTCATCACGCGATCGCCGTAGGCAGGAGCGATGCCCTGACGGGTGGAGCCATAGGCGCCATCACCCAGACGTTGCTCTTCCAGGGTATCTTCCAGTGCGTGCAGCGGCAGGCAGAGGGTAGCGCGGTCAGAGATGGCCAGCTTCGGAGTCACGCCGGAGGCTTTGACTTCGTCGAGCTCGACGGTCAGTTTCTCGGGGCTGATCACCATGCCCGGGCCGAGGACAACCAGGCAATCCGGGTTGAATACGCCACTCGGAACCTGGTGCAGCTTGAAGGTGCCAAGGTCGTTGACCACGGTGTGGCCAGCGTTGTTGCCGCCCTGGAAGCGAATGCTGGCGCCAGCTTGACCTGCCAGATAATCCACGATGCGGCCTTTGCCTTCATCACCCCAGTTAGCACCTACGACTACGATAGACGACATGACTCTTTCTCCTAAGACGTTAGGCGTTCATCCTAGGAGCCTGATGCGGATTAGAAAAATTAATTATCTTTATAATTCCGATAAGAGAACTATATAATTATGGCCAATTAAGCGGCAAACCGTCCGATTTTGCCTGGCAAGCCCCGCACATCGCGGGTTGAGGGACTCTTATGCTGGATATTCACTGGCTGCAAACCTTTGTCACCCTGGCCCGATTGCAACATTTTGGCCAGACCGCCACCGAGCTGCACATGACCCAGCCCAATGTCAGCCTGCATATCAAGCGGCTGGAGCAGGCGACCCGGGTGCGGCTGATCGAGCGCAGTCCGTTTCGCCTGACGCAGGCGGGGGAGCGGCTGCTGCAAAGCGCCGAGCGCACCATTGCCGAGTTGCAGCTCTGCCAGTCCGATCTCAATGCCCTCAACCAGCTGAGTCAGGGGACGCTGGCCATCGCCGCCAGCGACATCATCTCTCGCCTGCTGCTTATCCAGCCGTTCCAGCGCTTCAAGCGGGAGTTCCCCGGCATCGACCTCACCCTGTTCAACACCACTTCGGATCAGGCCGCCGAGCTGGTCAAGGCGGGCAAGGCGGATCTGGGTTTTGTCATGGCGCAAAAGCGCAGCGAGCCGCTCTTCTATACCGAGCTGCAACAGGTGACCTGGTGCGCCCTGGGCCACGGCCTTGCCCGCTGGCAGGCGCGGGCGGTGGCGGGAGAGAGCGATCCCCTCGACGAGCCGACCCTGATCCTGCTCGGTCACGACACCCGCACCCGGGCGCTGATCGACCCGTCCCTGCCGCTGCTGGCCTTGCCCCCCTGCCGCATCATGGAGGTAGGCAGCGTCGACGCCCAGCTCGATTGGGCCGAGGCGGGCTTTGGTGTCGCCATCGTGCCGGACTTCTCCCTGCATCCGCGCCTCAACCTCACCGCGCCGGTTACCAGCCTGAGCGACTTTCCTGGTACCAGTCTGGGCTACGTGGTGCGCCAGAATCAGGTGTTGTCGCGGGCCATCAAGCAGTTGCTGCACTGGGTTGAGGAGGAGATCCAGAAGCCCAACCCCTATCTGACTAGGGGGATGGAGCCTTAGCGGACGGCAAGGTGAGCTGGTCAATCGACTTCGCCACTATCGAGCGTATATCAACAATCAGGGCAGCCGAGGCTGCCCTGATGCATTTGTGGGCGCTTACCGTTCAGGGTTGCGGCGGTGTGGCTGCGCTGGTGGATGGGGAGGGAAGTGTATCGGTTTTATCCTGCTGCGAGGTTTCGCCAGTCACCGCGCTGCTGGCAGGCTGGATTGCCTGCTCTTGCGGCGCAGTGGCCGCAGAGGCGCTCTGTGGCAACTGAGTTGAAACGGCAGCCGATGGTGCTGGCGCCGTTGACGCTGCGGCAGAGGGGGCCACGCTCCCACCCTCGGTGGTTGGCGCAGTGAGCTCGGGGGTGACCTCGAGCGCCTCTTCGGGTAAGGGATTAACCTCTGTGGCTTCTGTCGCCACTGCGGCACTGCTGGTGGCGGTCGCGTCGGAGGGCGCAGTCGTCCCGTTGGCGGCGCTCACCGGCCCTGTCGTGGGCACCGCCTCCGAGGCCGATGGCGCTGGTGTTAACGGCTCCGGCGTCAGCTGTTCTGCAGTTAACTGCTCGGGGGTCAGTGGCAAGGGGGCTGGCGGTTGATCCGACATCCCCGCATGGAGGGGCAGCTCGGTTTGCGCCTGCAACTGCTCGGGGGTCACCTTGCTCAGGGCAGGATGCAGCCGACTGAACTGTTTGACCCGGGCCAGCAGGGTATCGCGCACGGTACGGACGATGGGGTCCGGCAGGCTGGCCAGCGCCACCAGTTCGGCACTCATCCCGATGTTGTTGATAGCTGTAGTCTGCCCCGGATAGAGGTTGGCGGCGATGCGGCTGCGCTGGTAGTAGGGGTGCTGCTTGAGCAGCGTGTCGATCTGCTCCCCTTCGATGGGGATGAGGCGCACCTTGCAGCGGCTGATCAGGTCGCCGACCGCCAGACTGGGGTGACCGGCTACCACAAAAGCGGCATCCAGCGAGCCATCGCACAGCCCTTCCAGCGGTTCGCTGTCCGATTTGAGCTGATAGGCAGCAAACTGCCCGGGTTGCCATCCCATGGCTGCCATCAGGGCCTGGCTGGTGATCTGCTCACCGGCGCCCTTGTTGCCCGGATAGACCCGCTTCCCTTCGATATCTGCCAGGGTGGTGATGCCGCTATTGGGGGCGGCCAGCAGGGTTAACGACTCCTGATAGAGGCGAAACAGGCTGCGTAGCTCATTGTTGGCCCCCTGCCCGCTGAAGGGGCCGGTGCCGTGCAGGGCGTGGTGCAACACATCGGACTGCACCAGCGCCAGCTGTACGTCCCCCTTGTCGAGTGCCTTGAGGTTGGCCATCGAGCCACGGGTGCTCTGCACGGTGCAGCTGTCCCCATGCAGGGCATGGCCGGCATTGAGCACCCGGCAGATGGCGCCACCGGTCGGGTAGTAGACCCCATTGAGCGGGCCCGTTCCGATAGTCAGCGCCTGGCTGCCAAAGGGGAGCAGCGCAGAGAGTGCACAGAGGGGAAGCAGAAGGTGATGCAAGATCCGTAGAGACATAATTGACCGTTGACTGAGTTGACCGCTGGCTGATGACACAGGCAAAAAGGGATGGGGCTTGCCCATCCCGTTGCTGGCTGATCAGGGCTTGCTGTGGTTGAGGATTGCCCGCTCCATCCGCGCCAGCGCGTCGGTCAGTCGTGCCCTGGTGCAGCCGAAGTTGAGCCGCACGAACTGACCGTCGCCAAACTGGGCGCCGGGGGAGAGACCAACGCCGGCCTGCTCGAAGAAGGCGATGGGATCGGCAAGGCCAAGGGCGCTCACATCGATCCAGGCCAGATACGTCGCCTGATGATTGGCCAGCTTGACTCCCGGCCAGCGAGCCACCGCTTGCTGGATCAGGGCCAGATTGGCCGCCAGATAGTCGAGTTGCTCGGTCAGCCACTGTTCGCCACCCTCATAGGCCGCTTCGGCGGCGACAAAGCCCAGTAGGTTGACGTCGGCGCTGATGCCGCGCATCGCCTGTTGCAGCCTGAAGCGCAGACGGGCGTTGGGGATAATGGCGAAGGAGCAGCAGAGACCGGCGATATTGAAGGTCTTGCTCGGGGCCATCATCACCGCGCAGCGCTCGGCTGCTTGTGCACTGATGGCGCCGTAGGGAATGTGGCGGGCATTCTTATCCAGCAGCAGATCGCAGTGGATTTCATCGGAGCAGATCACCAGATTGTGGCGCGCAGCGATGGCATCGATGGCCAGCAGCTCGTCACGGGTGAAGATGGTGCCGCCCGGGTTGTGGGGGTTGCAGAGCAGCAGCAGATCTGCGGCGGGGGCCTGACGCTCAAGCTCTGCCAGATCCAGCACCCAACGACCGGCCTCTTCAATCATCGGCACGGTGAGCAGGGGACGATCATTGAAGCCCGGCGCCTGCAGGAAGGGGTAATAGACCGGCTTGGGAGTGATGATACCGCGGCCATGCTGGCTCCACGCCTTGCAGGCGAGGTTGAGCCCCGGCACCACGCCGGGCAGGAACACCAGCCATTCGGGCTCGATGGCCCAGCCATAGCGGGTCGCCATCCGTTCGATAATGAGTTCGATCAGGCGCGGCGAGGGGCGTGAATAGCCGAAAATGCCGTGGGCGACCCGTTTGGTCAACGCCTCAATCACGGACGGGGGGGAGACAAAGTCGGTATCGGCAACCCACATGGGCAGCACATCCTGACCCTTGTACTTGTCCCATTTCAGGCTCATGGTGCCACTGCGGTCTACTTCCTGATCAAAATCAAACATGCGAACTCCTTGTGCTGGCAGGATGGGCTTTCACTCTACGGGGTCGCGGCCTCCCTCGCAAGGCGCACACCTGCTTATGCCATCCTTGAGCCCGCTCTTGATAGTGACATAAGATAGGCGCCTAATTTTCATACGGCTGCCGCCCGTTAGCCCGTATCGTCCTTCCAATCAGTGGTAACCCTATGAGCTTGTCGATAGCGGCGGTCAAACGCCCGGACCCCGTCTCTCTTTCGTTTCTTGCCGTGACCTTTATGACCGGCGTCGCGGTGGCATTGCAGGTGCCTACCTTAAGTCTGTTTCTGGCCGAGGAGGTGCAGGTGCGCCCCTTTCTGGTCGGGCTCTTCTATACCATCAATGCGGTAGTGGGCATTCTGGTCAGCCAGTGGTTGGGCTATAGCTCCGACAACAAGGGGGATCGCAAGCGACTGATCCTGCGCTGCTGTTTTGCCGGGGTGGCGCTCTCCTTGTTGTTTGCCTGGAACCGCAACTACTGGCTGCTGGCGAGTCTGGGGGTGATGCTGGCGGCGCTGGCGGCCACTGCCAGCCCCCAGCTGTTTGCGCTGGCGCGGGAGTACTCCGACAGCCGCAACCGGCGGGCTGACATGTTCAGCTCGGTGATGCGGGCCCAGTTTTCGCTGGCCTGGGTCATAGGCCCGCCCATCGCCTTCGCGCTGGCCATCGGCTACGGCTTCGAGCTGATGTATCTGGCTTCGGCACTGGCCTACCTGCTCTGCGCTTTGGTGGTGTGGCGCTGGCTGCCCTCGCTGCCGCTGCCCAAGCTGGCTGAAGAGAGCGAGCGGGTCAGCAGTTGGCGGGATCCGGTGGTGCGGGCGCTCTTTATCGCCTCCACCCTGATGTGGACCTGCAACAGCATGTACCTCATCAATATGCCGCTTTATATTACTCGCGAGCTGGGGATGGATGAGAAGCTCGCCGGCATCCTGATGGGCACGGCGGCGGCGCTGGAGATCCCCTTCATGCTGCTGGCGGGTTACTACACGGCCCGTTTTGGCAAGCGCCCCATGATGTTGCTGGCGGTGCTGGCTGGCGCGGCCTTTTACACAGGTCTGGTGACCCTCACCGACCAATATGCCCTGATCGCCTTGCAGCTGTTCAACGCCATCTTCATCGGTATCGTGGCGGGGATCGGCATGTCTTACTTTCAGGATCTGATGCCGGGGCGAGCCGGGGTGGCGACTACCCTGTTTGCCAACAGCATCCGCACCGGCTCCATCATGGCGGGGGCCATCGCCGGTGTGGTGGCGGAGGTGTGGAGTTTCCACGGGGTCTTTATGGTGGCGCTGGGATTGGCGCTGGTGGCACTGGCCGCCAGCTGGCGGGTGCCCGACGTCTGACAGGGGGCTGGCTGTTATTTGTCGTGCCGGGGCTGGGCGTGCGGGAGCGTCGCTGATTCGCCCTGATACTCGTTGCGCAGGCAGCGCAGCAGCAGCTCGGTCGCGGGGCCGAGAGATTCGGGGGAGAGGGTCAGCAGGTAGGTATAGAGGTGGCGCTCGTTGCCGCTCTCCAGATCCAGCTGTATGAGTGACCCTTCCGCCAGCTCTCGCTCAACCAGATGGCGCGGCAGCCAGGCATAGCCGAGGCCGAGGCGCAGCATGGCGAGCACTTCGTGGTAGTGGGTCGCCTTCCAGCCGGTGTCATCCGCATCGTTCCAGTCCACCGAGCGGTGAATGGGGGGATGAAGGCTGATCTGGTTGTGACTGGTCAGCACGTCGCTGCGGATGGGCCCCTCCTCCTGTGCCAGCGGATGGCTGGCGGCGCAGAGAGGCAGCAGGCACACCTCGTCCAGCAGCAAACCGGTGCGATCGCCTGGCAGGTGCTCGGAGAGCATCAGATCCCCCGGTTGCAAGGCGTTGAAGTGGCAGTGAATGCGTTCGTGCAGGTTGACCCGGCAACCCCGGCTGCGTGGGTAGAAGCTGGCCAGCGCCCGATAGAGGCGATCCCTTGGCTGCAGCGCCGAAACATAGAGGTTGATCTGCGGCTCCCACTGCCGCTCCAGGTTGTTGGCCAGATTCTCCAGCTCTTCCACCTGCTGGCTCAACTGACGGGCCCGCTTGAGGAAGATCTCGCCCGCCGGGGTCAGCACCGCCTTGCGGCCGCGCACCTCCAGCAAGGGCACCCCCAGACTCTGCTGCAACTTTGCAACCGCATGATTGAGGGAGGACTGGCTCTTGTTCAGCGCCTCGGCCGCCTGGGCGTAGCCGCCGCAGTCGACCACCGCCTGAAAGATCCGCCATTGCTCAAACGTGCTCTTGGGACGAAACATAGTTCAACCTGATTGGAGATAGAATGGTCAGTGGTGCGAACAGGGAGCCTGTGCCCCCTATTCAATTTAACCCCTGCCGCACAACACTCTGGGTATTTTATTGATTTATTTGGGCTGGGCCACGCAACTTGTTTATTTTGGCTGAGCCACAAAGGTCTGGCCGGTTTTGCCGCGGCTGTCCGACCCCATCAGGTAGAGGTAGAGCGGCATCAGGTCGGCCGGAGTCTTGAGGTTCATGGGATCTTCCGCCGGGAAGGCGCTGGCGCGCATCTTGGTACGGGTACCGCCCGGATTGAGGGTATTGACCCGCACACCGGTGTTCTCAAGCTCGTCGGCCAGCACTTCCATCATCCCCTCGATGGCAAATTTGGAGATGGCATAGGTGCCCCAGTAGGCGCGCCCCTTGCGTCCCACGCTGGAGGAGGTGTAGACGATGGAGGCATCGCCCTGCGCCTTGGCAGTCTGGCGCAGCAGCGGCAGCAGCGCCTGGGTCAGCAGGAATTCCGATTTGACGTTGACCTGCATCACCTCGTCCCACTCCTTCTCCTGAATATGTTCAAACGGAGAGAGGGTGCCGAGCAGACCGGCGTTGAACAGCACGCCGTCGAGGCGGCCAAACTGCTGGGCGAAGGTTTCGGCCATGCCGCGGTAGTGGGCGGCGGTGGCCCCTTTCAGATCCACCGGCACGATGGCGGGCAGCGGATAACCGGCCGCTTCAATCTGGTCATACACGGCTTCGAGTTTGGCGCTGGTGCGGCCGAGCAGGATCACGGTGGCACCGTGAGCGGCGTAGGTGAGGGCGGCTTCGCGGCCGATCCCGTCGCCGGCACCGGTGACCAGAATGACTTTATCCTTGAGCAGATCGCGGGGCGCCTGATAATCGAGCATGACAACTCCTGTTAACAAATTCCGGCCATAAGTGCATGGCAATCGGCGCCAAGTGTACTGATCCGCGCGCCTGTTTGACCAGCCAGCGGCAAGAAAAATGTGAAGAAAATAGAGAGGTTGTGATGCTCGGGTTGGTTTTTCCTGGCACTGGCTGCGATTTTTTGCGCGCCTCCATCAAACTCCCTAGAATGTGACGAAAACCGATCCATTCTGGAGTCCATCGTGACATTTCTGACCGAATATGGCCTGTTTTTGGCCAAGACAGTGACCTTCCTGCTGGCCATCGGCGCCATCATCCTGATGATCGTCAGCACTCGCCAGCCGAAAGCGCGCAAGGGTGAGCTGGTGGTGACCGATCTCTCGAGCGAGCTGGAGCAGGGGCAATTTGCACTCAAGAGCGCGCTCGCCAGCAAGGCCGAGCGCAAGGTGATGGAAAAGCAGCAGAAAGAGGAGCAGAAGAAGCGCGCCAAGGCGGGGGATGAGCGCAGTCGCCTGTTCGTGCTCGATTTCAACGGCAGCATGGATGCCAAAGAGGTAGCCTCCCTGCGCGAAGAGGTGAGCGCGGTGATCGGCGTCGCCCAGCCCGGCGACGAAGTGCTGCTGCGACTCGAATCCGGTGGCGGCGTGGTGCATGGCTATGGCTTGGCCGCTTCCCAGTTGCAGCGACTGCGCGATCGTGACATCAAGCTCACCGTGGCTATCGACAAGGTGGCGGCGAGCGGTGGCTACATGATGGCCTGCGTGGCGGACAAGATCCTGGCTGCCCCCTTTGCCATCGTCGGCTCCATCGGGGTGATCGCCCAGATGCCGAACTTCAACAAGTTGTTGAAAAAGCACGATATCGAATTCGAGATGCACACCGCCGGCCAGTACAAGCGCACTATCACCATGTTTGGCGAGAACGACGATCTGGGGCGCGAGAAGTTTCGCGAGGAGCTGGCGGCGATCCACGAGCGCTTCAAGGCCTTTGTGGCCGAACACCGCCCGCAACTCGATATCGATCAGGTCACGACCGGTGAACACTGGCTGGCGAGTCAGGCCAAGGGGCTGGGGTTGGTGGATACCCTCTGCACCAGCGATGACTACCTGCTGGCGCAGGCCAGCCACCACAAGGTGATCGGCATCAGCTATCGCAAGCCTAAAAGTCTGACCCAGAAGCTGGGACAGCAGGGCGCTCAGGCGCTGGAAGCAGGGCTGGGGCGTCTGTGGCAGCAGAGCCCCTGGCGCTAAGCCTGGCCCTCTGGCGCTAGCTCGAGGGAAATCCCGCGATAAAAAGGCCAGCCGATGCCCATCGGCTGGCCTTTTTGCATCCGGTTGCACCTTGCTGGTGAGCAAGGGTTGTTTCTATTGAGGCCCTCTGTTACAACTGAATGCTTTCCCCGTTTATGACAGGATCTTGTGGTAAGAGCTGCGGGGCATGGAGCATAGCGATGTCATGGAGCACCTTCAGGCAGTTTACCCCGCTGGTCTGGATCGTCATTCTGGGTACTTTCATGGTGCGTACCAGCTACTACATGGTGTGGCCCTTCCTCTCCATTCTGCTCTATCGGGAGTATGACCTTTCGGCCACCTTCATCGGCCTGTTGCTGGGTGGCTCTATGGCCCTCTCTACCCTGGTCAGTTTTTACGGCGGCTGGCTCTCTGATCGCTTCGGGCGGCGCAGCATACTGCTGGCCGGTTGTCTGGTGGCGATGAGCTGTTTCGGCCTGCTCGGTTTCTCCCATGCGGTGTTCTGGCTCGGGGTCGGGGTGATGGGCAGCGGCCTCTCGTCGGGGCTCATCGATGCCCCCGGCAAGGCGTTGATGGCCGACAGTCTGGCCTCGGCCAAGGCGCGGGAGCTGGCACTGCACCTGCGCTATTTTCTGCTCAACCTGGGGGCGGCGCTGGGGCCGCTGCTCGGGGTGACCCTCGGGATCAACGCCCAGCAGGAGACCTTCCTGTTTCTGGTGGTGAGCTATCTGCTGCTGGCGCTGGCCTTTGGCTGGGGATTTCGCCGGGCTGGCAGCACAGGCAAGCCGGGGACTGCTGGCCCCGGACTGCGGGATGCCATCAAGGTGTTGTTGGCGGATCGCGCCTTCCTGCTGCTGGTGATGGCCAATCTCCTGATGGTGCTGGTCTACTCCCAGTTTCACTCGCCGCTGGTGCAATACCTGACCCGAGCCGGTATGCCGCAGGTGGCCGAGCTGGTTGCTCTGCTGGTGGCGACCAACGCCCTGACCGTGGTGCTGCTGCAGTTTCCGCTGCTGCGGTTGTTGTCACGCTGGCCGGTGCGGGTGCGGCTTCATATCGGCATGGCGCTCTTTCTGGCGGCCCAACTGCTCTTCGCGCTGGGGGACCCGATGGTGCGCAGCCACTGGTTTGGCGCCGTGCTGCTGCTCAGCATCGGCGAGGCCATCCTCTTCCCCTTGCTCAACGTGCTGATCGACCAGATGGCTCCTACCCACCTCAAGGGGAGCTACTTTGGTGCCAGCGCACTGGCCGGGTTGGGAGGGGCCGCAGGTGCCCTGCTGGGAGGCTGGATCCTCGAGCAGTGGAGCGGTCAGTGGCTCTATGTGCTGATGGCGCTGCTTTGTGTGGCGATTTTTGCGCTTTATGAAGCTGGCGCCCGACATCATGGTCGGCGAAGTGCCCAGCAGGAGTCGGTGATAGGCTAACCGGGCTGACTTCGCCGCTGGCCAGCCCCTTATGGTTCAGAAGGTCAGCACCTTGTCGGCAGCCAGGGTCCATTGGGCCAGCATCGGCAGGGTGCCGACCTCAATGCCCTCGATCAGCGGCAGGGCTGTGATGCCACGGGCATCGGTGCAGGTCTTGCACAGGCGAATGGTGACGCCTTGCGCCAGCAGGATCTCCAGCATCTGGCGCAGGTTGTACCCCTCGGTCGGTGCCTGACCGGCCAGCGCTGCACTCACCGCATCTGACATCAGGAACAGCTTCAGGCTGGCACCACCCTGTTCGTTGAGGGCGATAGCGAGGCGCAGGGCGTTGAACAGGGATTCGCTGCCATAGGGGGCACCGTTGGCAATAACCACAATTTGTTGATTCATAACAGACTCCCGATTGGAAAGAGCGCCATTGTAGAGCCAACAGGGTGGCAATTGCGTGATGTTGCACAACTTCTGTCGCACCTTTTTCCCGCTTGCTTGACCCTGCTGCCGATCGAGGTTTTTATGGTCAGCTCGCAAACAAGACCGGATGAATCGAGATGTGGAAAGTATTGGGAGCCGGCTTGCTGCTGTTGGCGGGTCAGGCCTTTGGCAGTGAGGCGGTCGGTTGCAAGGCTCGTCTGCAGGCCGTCAACGACCAGCTGGTGTTTGCCAAAGCACACAATAACGCCGGGCAGATTGCCGGGCTGGAACAGGCCGCGCGCAATATCAAGGCCAACTGTACCGATGAAGGTCTGCTCAAGGAGCAGAAAGAGCGGGTTAACAAACTGCGCGGCGAGGTGGACGAGCGCCTGCTCGAGCTGCAGGAGGCGAGAGTCAGTGGCAAGCCGGACAAGATTGCCGACAAGCAGAGCAAATTGGAGCAGGCACAGACCGACTTGCTGACGGCGCAGCGGGAACTGGATGAATTGCACCGGTTGGTAAACAAAAAATAGCCATCATGGAGATGATGGCGGGATCAAAAAAGGCCGGGATTTCCCGGCCTTGTTGCATTTACTGTCGGTGCATCTGTACAAACTTCTTCATCAGCAGCGCTGCGGTTTCATCATATGGACGGGCTCCCGGAGGATGCAGCCTGTGAGTTGTTGATGCTGATACCGAGGTTACTGCCGATGCATCCGCACAAACTTTTCCATCAGCTGATCTTCGGTTTCCACATGAGCGGGATCCCAGATGATGCAGTCGATAGGGCAGACACTGATACAGGTCGGCTTCTCATAGTGACCGACGCACTCGGTGCAGCGACTGGGGTCGATCTCGTAAATCTCCTCACCCAGGCTGATGGCCTGGTTCGGACACTCGGGATCACACATGTCACAGTTGATGCACTTGTCGGTGATGAGCAGTGCCATCTCAGGCGGCCGAGTGGGGCTGACGGGTATCCTGACGCTCACCGAGGTTGCGCAGCAGGATGCCGTAGTTCACGTCCACTTCCTTCGGCACCGGCACATAGACTACGTGGCCGTTGCCCGGTGCGGTGTCGATCAGCTCGCCCTTGCGGTTCTGCATCAGCTCCAGATTGAAGCTGAGGTTGCCCTGCGGGGTCATCAGCTCCAGGCTGTTGCCCACCAGGAACTTGTTCTTTACCTCGACCTCGACCATGTCACCGTTGCGACCGGTGATCTCGCCGACGAACTGCTGGGTGTCGGAGACGGAGTAGCCGTAGTCGTAGTTCTGGTATTCGCTGTGGTTGTGACGGCGCAGGAAGCCCTCGGTATAGCCGCGGTGGGCCAGATTTTCGAGGGTGCCCATCAGGCTGCGGTCGAACGGACGGCCTGCAACCGCATCGTCGATGGCCTTGCGATAGACCTGGGCGGTACGGGCGCAGTAATAGAAAGACTTGGTGCGCCCTTCGATTTTCAGCGAATGGACGCCCATCTTGGTCAGGCGCTCGACATGTTCGACGGCGCGCAGATCCTTGGAGTTCATGATGTAGGTGCCGTGCTCGTCCTCGAACGCGCTCATGTACTCGCCCGGGCGGTTGGACTCCTCCAGCAGCACCAGTGCATCGCTCGGCTTGCCGAGGCCCAGCGTCGGGTCAACTTTCTGCACGGCGATGGGCTCCTGACGGTGGACGATCTGGCCCACGTCATCTTCTTTACCTTCGTGAACCTTGTACTCCCAGCGGCAGGAGTTGGTGCAGGTGCCCTGGTTGGGGTCGCGCTTGTTGATATAGCCGGAGAGCAGACAGCGGCCGGAGTAGGCCATGCACAGAGCGCCGTGAACGAACACTTCCAGCTCCATCTCCGGCACCTGCATGCGGATCTCCTCGATTTCGTCCAGCGACAGTTCGCGGGAGAGGATGACCCGAGTCAAGCCCATCTGATGCCAGAACTTCACCGTGGCCCAGTTGACCGCGTTGGCCTGCACCGAGAGGTGAATGGGCATATCAGGGAAAGCTTCGCGCATCATCATGATGAGACCGGGGTCTGACATGATCAGCGCATCCGGCTTCATCTCCACCACCGGACGCATGTCGCGGATAAAGGTCTTGAGCTTGGAGTTGTGGGGCTGGATGTTGGCCACCACATAGAACTGCTTGCCGAGGGCATGAGCCTCGTTGATGCCGAGCTGAAGGTTCTCGTGATCGAATTCGTTGTTACGCACCCGCAGACTGTAACGGGGCTGGCCGGCATAGACTGCATCGGCGCCATAGGCGTAGGCGTAACGCATGTTCTTGAGGGAACCTGCGGGGGAGAGCAATTCTGGTTTAAACATGTCGGACTCTTTATGTCTGATTGCAAATCAGGACAACGCCACCTGATGGCGTCGTAGTGGTTGAGTTGCGGTGCAAGATGCCCTCCGAGAGGATGCTCAATGCAGCGCGACCCGATGACGGCATATCCGGGGTTATCGAAAGAAGATGCGCCGGACATTCGGGGTGCGAGATTGTACTCGCCCCCACGTCATCATGCAATTTGGCAGGAAATTGTTGGCTGCGCGAGCCGACAGGATGCCGAAATGAAACAGCCGCTCAGGCCCAGCGGGAGAGGGGAGATGGCATGGCATGGGCATAACCCTGCTGATAGTCACAGCCGAGCAGGTTGGCTACCTCGATGTGTTGCTGGGTCTCAACTCCCTCGCACACCACCTTGGTGCCGAGCCGCTGCAGGTACTCTACCAGACCGGTGAGCATCCGCAGTGCATGGCTACTCTTGGTCGCTTGCAGCAACAGGGAGCGATCCAGTTTGATGATCTCGTAGGGCAGCGCCAGCACCCGTTGGAAGTTGCACTCCTGGGTGCCAAAGTCATCGCAGACGATATGGGCGCCGTGGCTGCGCAACACTTCAATCAGGGCCAGCTCCTTGTGCTGTAGCGGGGCGTGCTCGAGTACCTCGAACCAGATGTCGAGCCCTACCTTGCGCGCCTGGATCAGTACCAGCAACAACAGGTTCTGGTAGGTGGGGCTGTTCAGAGTCGGGTTGAGGTTGATTGAGAGCAGACTGGTGCTGCTCTGCGCGAGCGTCGGCAGGTCGCGCAGAATCGCTCTGAGCATGACGATGTCCAGATGAAGGGACTCCTCATCGCTGAGGGAGAGAAAGTCGATCCCCTGATAGCGCTGCTGGCGGGGTTCCCAGCGTCTGGCCAGCGCTTCAAAGCCGATGATCTGGCTGTTCCGGTCAACGATCGGCTGATAGAAGGGGATGGCAATATCCGCTGTTGCCAGGGATGCCACGTCACCGACCGAAAACTCTTCTTTGAACGCAAACATGGCGCTTACCTGTTGATAGACATAGGGGCGCATAATACAACAGGGATAGCAGAATGACCTGTAGGAATCATCTGATAATAAGAGTGCGCCTGTAATCAAAATAGGAATTCTCTTATTAACGTAATTTGTGAACTTCAATAGACTAGATACAGTTATATGCTTTTTCTTTTCGAAATCGAAGAGTTAAGAATCATGCTGCATTAAAAATTAGTGGAAGGCTCATGAAAAAAATATGTTCTGCATTCATTATTTTGATGTTCTTTAATAAAGATGTTTTTGCTTCTGCTGAAATAAATATAGGAACTTTGTATGACTATATGAATGGCCAGCAAAGTACCTATTTAAAACGGGTTCGTAATCAGGGCGATAGCACTGCCTTTATTAAGGTGGCAATCCACGAGATCATCTACGATGAGATGGGAAAACCATCAGAGTTGGCTGAGTTGACCGAAGGGCCTCGGCCGCTGATTGCTAGCCCCTCTCGCATGATTATTCCGGCCAATGGCATGCAGGCTACCCGACTATTATATATGGGGGGGCGGGACAAGGAACGTTACTTCAGAATTCGCTTCATTCCTGTTTTGCCAAAACAGGAGGATGGATTTGACTTGGGGGCCAATATAGATTCAGAGAGTCAGCAGGCAGTTTCAGCGGGTGTAAATATATTGACTGGCTTTGGCACAATTGTCTTTGTCATGCCTAAAGAAAGTCTATTTGATACCCAATTTATAAAAGAGGATTCCACGACAACAGTCATTAATAAAGGAAATACCACTATAGTGTTGGATTTTTTTGAAGAATGTGATTCACGGGGAAAAAACTGTTCAACGCCAAGCAAGATTCATTTGTTGCCAAACATGTCTAAACAATTAGTCAAAAAAAGTAATCACCTCTATCAGTTTTCATTGATAGAGGGTGATAAGAGCAGAAGCATCGTGATTGGTCACTGATGTTTCATATTCCCAAAAAGGAGAGAGTAATGAAAGTATGGATAGCAGTCCCTTTGGCCATGCTGGTGTCAGCCAATTTGATTGCTGCTGAACGTCTTGAGCATCAGGTTACAGTGACGGCTCAGATCCCGAGTGAGGCTTTCTATGTACAGCCGACAGGCGGTGACAACTGGATGAACGTACCGCAGAAGCTGGCTTACAACCCATATACCAAAAAGTTGGACAAGCTTACCAAGCAGTTGGATGTAAAAAGCACAATCGGAGCAATTACCGGTTATTTGACCAATCCGGCCATGATGGCCAGCGGTAATGACAACATCGCATTGACCGTAAAAATTGGTGGGGTCACGTTGGGGACAACATCCGTGGAAGTTATGAAGGCGGATGATGCCAAGACCGGCAAGTTGCTCGGGTTGGAAGTGATCCCGGCGGATGCTCCTGTCGCGGGTTATAAGCCAGGTAACTACCAAGGTGTGGTCAACATGATTTTTGAGTCGGAAGCTCCCAAAGGAGAAGCACCCAAAGGCGGCGTATAAACCGATTGATGGAGGCTCCCTGCATCAAGGGAGCCTTTTTGTCTGTGCTTAGAAGAAGTGGGATAGATACATGCAGTATTTCTCTTTCCTGTTGATCCTGGTTGTGTTTTGCGCACCTGCCTGGGCCACGGGTAGGCATGTTGCACAACCCCTTGATCTGTTGCAACAAGTAGAGGGTTTGCCTGATGGCTTTGCCGATCACTTCTTCGGCGTCCCGCTGGCGGTGCGCATTCTGGTGGATGGGCAGTTGTTGGGGGAAGGCGAGATAGTGCTGGGCAAAGACACCAGCGTACAACTGTTGGCTCTGACCAGCAGCCATGAAAGTGAGCTGGACGAGCGTAGCCGTCAGCGTTGGACCAAGGCGCTGGAGGCATCCCATCGACTGGGCCCATGTCAGAATCCATGCGCTGACGAAGTGCTGGCGCTGGAGTACAGCCTAGAGAACTCCCAGTTGTCGGTGCTGACGGCCGGTGCCGAGAAGGGACAGCCGCAGAACCGTTATTACAATCTGCCCAGTGGGGGCAGCTATGGCGCCCTGTTGCGCCATCAGTTGAACCTGACCCAGGAGGAAGGTGAGCTGCGTAGTGGCCGTTACAACCTAATTGCACAGGGAAGCATAGGCCAATGGACTCCGCTGTTTGAGGGAGAAGTGAGCCGGTCAGGAAATGGGCAGGTGGCGCAGCACCATGTACAGCAACTTTATGCCGAGCATGAAGGAAAGGGGCACTTCTATAGGTTGGGCTACTTCTCGCCTTATGCACAAGGTTTGGTGCGTCAACCTACCCTGTTTGGCGGGGGAACCCCGACCGTGTTGGGTGTCATGCTGGGGGACTCCGACACCCTGTTGATAGAGCAAGGCCAGGCCAGTACCACTCCTGTCTATGTCACCCCGAGCCGGCCCGGCATGGTGGAGATCTATCGGGATGGGCAGCTCATTAACTCGCAGCAGGTGAGTTCGGGGCTGCAGGCACTGGACACCAAGGTGTTTCCTGCTGGGATCTACGAGGTGGAACTGCGTGTGCTGGAAGATGGCCAGATTACCGAACGGCGGCGCGAGATGATCTACAAGCCGATGAACTGGCAAAACCCTGATGAGGCATGGCGTTTCAACCTGTTTGCTGGCCAGCAGACCCGCCTGTTCAGCAACTTGGAAGAGGACACTCCCAGTCCTCTAAGTAGCGGTATCATGCTCAATTATTTGCTCACTCCCTCCGTGATCGTCGGGGCATCCAGCCAGTATATCGACCAGCGCTGGCAGCACGGCCTTTCTGCCGACTGGAGCCTGAATGATCAGTGGCGGCTGTTTGGTAACCTGATGTCGACACAGGAACTTGGAAGCGGCTTCGATCTGCAGGCCTTGTATCACTATGGCGAGGGTAGCTTGGTGCTCAGCCACCAGCAGCAGCACCAGAAAGGGCCAGTTTGGGAGGGGAGTCACGACCTCAAGCAGAGCAATATATCGTTGCAGCAGCGGCTCGACGAGCGACACTTTGCCAACCTCTATTTGGCACATCAGGCGGAGCGTGGGTTGGGGGTTGATCTGGGCTGGCGTTACAACGGCGAGCTACTCGGTCAGACGGTGAGCTGGAACCTGACGGTATTTGACCGGCCAGGTAGCATCAGTACCGATAACGCGAGGGACAGGGGGAGTATGCTCTCTCTAAGCATGAACTTGGGTGGAGAACGTAGTCAATTGGCTGTCGGTATAGGTAGTCGAACCTCCCGTTCCGGCGGGCAAGAGCGTAACGGATCTCTCAGTTACCAGCAGTTACTGGAGTGGGGGGCCCTGCAGAGCGTCGGGGTAAATCTGACAACTGACAGTTATGGCGTCGGCACAGCAGGCTATGCCAGGTTTCAGGGGGATCTGGTCAGTGGTGATGCCTACCTGCTGTCTTCCTCCTATAACCGTACTCTGAGCGGTGGGCTCAATCTTGACAGCACCCTGGCGTTTGGTGATGAGGGCAGTCTGACCATGACCGGCCAATCTCAGGGGTATGAGGCGGGCATGATAGTGGATCTGGAGTCCGATATGCCTGATCTGATCTTGCGTGCCGATGACGATCAGGGTGGTAATTTAAAGTTGCGGCCAGGGCGCAACCTAATACCCGTAGCAGCCTATCGCAGCGGTGCTGTTGAGCTGGATCTGGCTGGCCATGATGCCCCCTCGGTGAGCATTCGCCCCAACGTGTTGCCTTATCACCTCAACAAGGGGGGGGTGGCCTATCATCAGGTTCACGTCATGAAGACGGTAACAGTCATTGGTCGTCTGTTGGATGAGAAGGGGGCTCCTTTGAAGGGGGCAATGGTTGTCAATCATGCAGGTAGAACCATGAGTGAAGTGGATGGTTTTTTTGCCGTTGAGATGAGCGCCCGCAATCCAATCTTGAAAATGGAGATAAACGGCATTAGCCAGTGTGAGACTGTTGTCGATGTCCCCACCTTACCAATAAATAGCAGAATACTATTTTTAGGTGATCTAGCCTGTCACAGTTTAGAAACAAAATTGAGTTCAGTTAAATATGATTAAAACATTAATTTTTATATTTATATTTATGATGCCATTTACGATGGCGCATTCCGTCGTTTTGAAGGTCAATGCAGAATACTCACAATCACGGGATAACCCTGGAAAAAATGAATTTAGAATTACAGACCCTTGTATAAAACTACCACTATCTTATTTCTGTGATGATAATGTGTCTAGAGTGGTTGCTGTGGATGCAGATATTGACAAACCAATATTTAGAGGTAGTAATGCATGGGACCGATTTTTTTTCCATAGCTTCCCTAGAGAAAAATCTGTCACACTGACTAGTCCCACAGGCAGTAAAGTGAACATGAAATTCTCCTTTACTCATACCGGCTATACTCTAAAAAATGTAGGGGTGGATATTGGTGATGCATATCAGGCGCATCCTAACTCGAACTGTTCCCTAGTTGATCGAGATACCGCGAGTAGCACCAAAACAGTATTTTATTCAATCGCGGCCAACGCTCAAAAAAATGGGGGTTCATGTTACACGAAAATATATCCAAACCCAATTAAAAGGATCAATGCGATAATAAGTAAATATTATTTTGGTTATAAACTTTCTGCTGATAACATAGATACTATTCCGAATGGTCGATACCAAGGAAGAGTGACACTTACTGTTGGTTCATCAAACAAAGATCTTGATCTTGGTAATTCGGCATATAGAGCACCATCAATTATCGAAATGGATATATCTTTAGTTGTAAGAAATCAAATGAAAGTAGAGTTTCCTCATGGTAGTAATACAGTTGTCTTGACGCCACCTAAAGGCTGGTGGAATTCCACATTGCCTACAGTATTAAACTCAAGGTTACCTGTGAGAATATCAAGTGATACGCCTTTCTGGATCGGTTTGATGTGCCAGTATACACATGTGGGGGGCGGGCAATGTGAAATAAGAGATCGCTCTGGTAGCCATAGAGTACCAATTGTTATTTCACGTAATAATGCATATGGGAAGTTTATTTTAAGTCCATCCGTGAAAGTGCCATTTAAGAATAGTAAAGAAAGTGCCAATGATTTTTTCTTATTTGAAATAGAACAGTCTAAAGTTGATGAAATGAGGAAGCGACCAGGAGCTACATATAAAGGCATTGTGACATTAATTGTCGATGCAACAATACCTGTTGGTGGTATGTAATATTAAACTAAACCGTTATTTTGTGCATAAAAAAACAGTTCACTATCGCTTTGCAAGCCTAGGCGCATCATGGCGCTCTTTTTCTGTGTACTGATGGTCTTCACACTGCGATTCAAGTGTTCTGCTACCTGGGTGACCGACATGCCACTGGCCAGCAAACGCACTACCTCGCTCTCTTTTGGTGTAAGCGGGGTGAGAGCGGTGTGACGAGATATGCCGGCCTCAGTCAGCAGGTTTTTAACAGACTTACCTATATAAGTGTGGCCAAGCAGCACTTGGCGAATGGCTTCTGATAACTCAGTGATAACAGATTTTTTTAATATCAGGCCACTAATCCCACATTGAAGCAGAGCCTGTAATATTGCATTGTTGTGGAGTTGTGTCAGTACAATGATCGCCAAATTGGGATACTCTCTGCGTAATTGCTGTACCATTACGAGGCCATCACTGCGACTATCACCCGGCATGCTGAAATCCGTTATCAGCAAGTCACATGGCTGTTGCCTTAATAAAATATACAAATCAGAAACCCTATATGCCTCTGCTACGACATCACAGCGTGGGGTTATTTTTTCAATCAGGCTACGGATACCAGCTAAAATCAATGGATGATCATCAGAAAGTATAATCCTAAAGGTCATAAGTGAGTCTCTCTTGATGCGATTAGTAAAATTAAGGCTATCAAAGCTGACATTGATATACTACCGTGCGATCCCTGTTTTTTATATGCATACACTGATTTGTAAAAATATGTAAACCACTATGTCGATATGTTGCTCAATAAAGTCATTGCTCAGTCAAATTACCATTATTGTTGGATTTTCTTTATTCTTTACCCCTGTGTTACAGGCTTCTGAGCCGCCTGAGGTTGCCACTATTGAAGTCGGTATATTAGCAGGAGGATGGGCTCCATTTCAGCGATGGGATGGTAAGGTTGCCGCTGGATTCAGCGTGGAATTAATGGAGCAATTAGCTAAAAAACTGGATTACCGGATTGCCTGGCATGCCTACCCTGACTGGGATGCCATGTATGCGGATATTTGCCGTGGCAAGATTGATCTCTTGCTCGATGCTTTTAATGCTGGGGGACGCCCATGTGTCACCTACAGTTTGCCCTATTACACCTCACCGACCGTGGTAGTTGTGCGTCAGGACAGCGCCCTCTTTCGCGACGTGAGCCGGTTACAGTCTGCGAGCATTGCCATCGAAAAGGGCTTTATGACCGAGACGCTGGTCAAGCTGCACTATCCGAAGGTCACACCGCGGCTCTTCGTAGATACTCGCAGCGCACTTCAGGCGGTGGAGCAAGGGCGAGCGGATGCCTATATCGGCAATCTGTATGTAGCCAATCTGTTTATCAAGCGTCACCCTGCGCTGGCGGTTGTTGCACAGTCTCCCCTGTTGATGGAGACCCTTCATCTTGCTGTTGCCAGCCAGAATCAAACGCTTTCTACCCAGCTTAATACTGCCATTCAGGCGTTGACGGTCGAGACCCGCAGCGAGCTTGAGAAGCGCTGGTTGGGGGAGAACCTGGTCCCCAACTTTATGGGGCACAGTAATTTTTTGCTGCGCCCTGATGAGCGAGCATGGTTGTCGGCTCTGCCACCATTGAAGTTGGGATTGAGCCCCAATTGGATGCCTTTCTACTATCGTGACAGGGATGGCAATCTGGTTGGAATGGTAGTTGACTATCTGGCGCTGCTGCAAGAGAAGCTTGGCTTGGCTTACAGCAGGGTTCCGGTTCAGAGCTGGCCTGATCTTCAACAACAGTTGCTGCATCATGATGTCGATCTTGTTGTGCTGCCAACCCGCATCATCGACAGGTTGATGGGGTGGCATGCCAGCCAGCCTTTCGCATCATTTCCCATGGTATTGGTGACGGCAAGCGGTACGCCCACCATAGGAGATATCACGGACCTGACAGGCAAGCGACTGCTATTGACCGACGGCATGTTAATTCCACAGATCAAGGCGCTGTTGCCGGATGTGACGATTAAGGTGACAAGCAACGCCAGTGAAGGGTTGGCGGCAGTTGCGGCTGGTGAGGGGGATGCCTATATCGGCAACCTGGTGGTAGTCTCGCGACTCATTGCGGATCAGTTTGAAGACCAGCTTAATATTGCGGCTCCTTCGCCCTTCAAGGATGAGCTGGTGGTAGCGGTACGTGAGCCCTATACCCCTCTCTTGCCTTTGGTCAATCGGGTGCTGGCCAGCATGAGCGACAAGGAGCGACGGCAGATCCGCAATACTTGGTTGGCATTGAACTACAGCGAGGGGGTGTCATGGCAGCAACTGATGCGCACACTTATCCCGCTGGGGTCGGGTATAACCCTCTTTATACTGGTTATCTGCATTGCGTATTGGCGCCTTCGTCAGGAAATTACCAGGCGCCGGCAGGTGGAGCTGGCACTGGCCAGAGCGAAAGAGCGGGCGGAATCGGCGGCGACCATGAAAGGGGAGTTTCTGGCCACCATGAGCCACGAAATTCGCACCCCCATGAATGGTATCGTCGGCATGGCGGAGCAGCTCACCTTCACCGAGCTGACTCAGGATCAGCGCCAGATGGTCGAGATCATCAACCGCGGTGCCCTGGGACTGCATGCACTGATCGACAATGTGCTCGACTATGCCAAGCTGGAGGCAGGCAAGATGCAGCTCGAGCAAACCCCGTTTCTCCTCCGTGAGCTGATCGACAGTGTGTTGACCATGACGCTGAGCGAGGTACACCGCAAGGGGCTGCGTGTCTACCTCTGGGCAGATGCTGGTGTTGCCGCCAGAGTAAGCGGCGATGCGTTGCGTTTGCGTCAGATCCTCTTCAACTTTGTCAGCAATGCCATCAAATTTACCGAGCGGGGCTTTATCGAGATTTCGGTGCAACTGCTGGCACAGGGGGAGGGGCAACAGCAATTGCGCTTCGGCGTGCGCGACAGCGGTATCGGCATGACACCCGAAGCGCTTGGCCGGATCTTCAATGCCTTTGAGCAGGCGGAGAGCTCTACCACCCGCAGTTATGGTGGTACTGGCTTGGGGCTGAGTATCTGCCAGACCCTGGCCACCTTGATGGGGGGCGAGATCCGGCTGGAGAGTGCCCCGGGGCTCGGCACTTTTATCACCTTGACAGTCACGTTGCCTGTTCTGGTACTGCGAGAGCCGGATCTCCGTCTCAATGGCCTGCAAGCCAGCATTGAACTGCATGACGATAAGCTGTGTCACACCCTGTTACTGCATCTTGACGCTCTGGGAGTCACGCGAACGTCGCCCCCTGATAATGCTCAGTTGCGTTTCAGTGACCATGACCTGGCGGCTGAGGGCGTTATCCGGGTGCTGCCGCTGGCAACCCCTCTTGGCTATCGCAGTGATGAGAAGGGTTACATTCTCAACAGCAATCCCATGACCTGGCATGCAGTGCGGGAAGTCTGCTATCGCCAGCTGGTCTTGAGCGATGAGACCGCCTCACAATTGATGCCCAATAGCGCTGCGCGTGGGTCCATGCTGCCCTGTCGGATACTGCTGGTGGAAGATAATCCCCTTAACCAGCAGCTGGTGATACGCCAGCTCGGGCAGCTCAAGCTGAACTGCGAGCTGGCTGAGCACGGCCAGCAAGCCCTCGAGATGGTCGCGCAGTATCCCTATGATCTGGTGCTCTGTGACTGTCAGATGCCGGTGATGGATGGCTATGAGTTCACGCGCAGGGTACGGGCTGGGGAGGATAAGAAGCGCTTGCTGGTCATTGCCATGACGGCCAATGCCATGCCTGAGCAGGCTGAACGCTGCTTTGCCGCCGGCATGGATGATTTGCTGGGCAAGCCGGTGCTGCTGGATGGTTTGCGTCAGATGCTGCAAAAGTGGTGTATCCTGCCATCGCCATCCTTGATTGATGTCGCGGCCATGGAGGCATTTTTTGGCCAAGGTGACAAGTTACGGCAGATGTTTCCGCTATTTCGCCAGGAGCTTGAGCAAGCGATGGTGCAGCAGCCACAGGATGACAAGGCACTGGCGAATTGGGTGCATCGTCAGGCGGGGACCATCAGCATGATGATGGCGCCGCAGCTGGCTGAAGAGGCATGGCGACTGGAAGAGAAGATCCGCCAGCTCGGGTCCTCATCTTGTGCTGATGAGCTGACCGGATTTCGTGCCCAATTACAGCAAATCATCGGGGAGCTGAGGGGGTTAAGCGAACGGTATGAAGAGTCAGTTGTTGTCGAGGGAGAACTGAAATAAGGGGAACTGCTCACTCATAAAATCGCGGGGTGTATGGCCATTACCAGCCCCAGCCAGCCACTCCCAGTCCAGTCTTGGCGAGCCCGCTTTAAAGCGCTGGTAGGCCACTCCCTTGTGAACCGTCAGAAAAAGAGTCGTGGGGAGTCCCAGCTTGTTGCTGTAGCGCACCATCAGATCGCCCTGATAGTCGTTGCTGATTCTGATTTTGAGTGCCTGCAGTGTCAGACCTGTTGCGTGGCCATGCTCATCCCAGACTTCAAACATGATGTGAACACTCTGATGTTGATGATGCCACGATGAGCAAGGTGGGATGCAATTGCAACTGTCAGATCTGACAAGGGCGGAAAGTGTGAGTGGGCAAGAAAGCGAAAACCCGGCGCAAGGCCGGGTTTTCTGAATGATGGTGGAGGGAGAAGGATTCGAACCTTCGAAGGCAGAGCCGTCAGATTTACAGTCTGATCCCTTTGGCCGCTCGG